>JAXHTH010000342.1:0-8895 GCA_034211115.1 Planctomycetota bacterium
GCGGACCTTCCACACCTGCGGCGTGGCCGCCCGCGGCCTCGTCGAGACGAGCCACAAGGCCATGCACGCCGGCCTCATCGAGCTCCGTGACTGCAACGAGGTCGAGGTCCACGTGGGCGAGACCACCATCCTCACCGCCCTGAAGCGCAACGGCGAGATCGCCGTCCTCGACGACAAGGGACGCGAACTGGAGAAGTACAAGGTCCCCTACGGAAGCACCATCCGCATCCGCCCCGGCGAGTCCGTCCGCAAGGGGCAGATCCTCGTGGAATGGGATCCCCACCGCACGCCCATCCTCGCCGAGAAGTCCGGCACCGTCCGCTTCAAGGACATCGATGTGGGCGAGACCGTCCGCGAGGAGTCGATCAAGGGCGCCCGCGGCAAGGAGCTGATCGTCATCGAGCACACGGGCGAGAAGCACCCGCAGATCATCATCGAGGATGAGAACGGGAAGATTCTCGATTTCCACCACCTGCCGGCCAAGGCCCGCATCGAGGTGGAGGAGGGCCAGCCCATCGAGATGGGCAAGATGCTCGCCCGCCAGCCCAAGGAGGTCAAGGGCTCGGCCGACATCGTTGGCGGCCTGCCCCGCGTGACCGAGATCTTCGAGGCCCGAACCCCCAAGGATCCCGCGGTCACCGCCGAGATCTCCGGCCACGTCGAGCTGCACTCGGACAAGCGCAAGGGCAAGATGACGATCCGGATCATCTCCGAGTCCGGCGTGGAGCACGATCACCACGTGCCGCAGGGCAAGCATCTGCTCGTGCACACGGGCGACGTCATCCATGCCGGCGACCCGCTCACCGAGGGCCCGCTCATCCCCGCCGACATCCTCCGCATCAAGGGCGAGGAAGCGCTGTACACCTACATGCTCGACGAGGTCCAGAACGTCTACCGCGCCCAGGGCGTGCCCATCTCCGACAAGCACATCGAGGTGATCCTCCGCCAGATGCTGAGCAAGGTCCGGGTCCTCTCGCCCGGCGACACCGTCCTGCTGCCCAACGAGGTGGTGGACAAGTTCCACTTCCGCGAATGCAACAACGCGCTCGCCTCGAAGGTCCGCGTCGTCGAGCCGGGCGACACCGCCCTCCCCGTCAACGCCCTCGTCGAGCGCGACGAGGTCAAGGAGGCCAACGCGCTGGCCGAGGCCGAAGGCAAGACGCCGGCCAAGACCAAGCGCACGAGGCCGGCCACCGCCAAGACCCTGTTGCTGGGCATCACCAAGGCCTCCCTCCAGGCCGAGTCGTTCCTCTCCGGCGCCTCCTTCCAGGAGACGACCAAGGTGCTCACCGAGGCGGCCCTGCGGGGGGCGGTGGACGAGCTGAACGGCCTGAAGGAGAACGTCCTGCTGGGCCATCTCATCCCCGCCGGGACGGGTTTCGAGCCCTTCGCCAAGATGAAGGTCGCCCGTCTCGTCGAGCCCCCGCGGGCCGAGGAGGACGAAGAGGCCATGCTCGCCGAGGCGGTGGAGACCGCCGAGGCGATGGGGGCCGAGCGGCTCCCCTCCGTCGTCGATGTCGAGGTCCTCTCGCCCTCCGAGCCGTCCGAAGAGCCTCAGCCCAGCAGCATCAGCGATGCCTGAGCGGGTCTCCGCCCCCCGACGGGCTCGATCCTGAAGCGAACCCCCCCGGCCGGCGTCGATCCCGACGCCGGCCGGTTTCTTGGCGGACCGCCCCGCTGACGGCCACGTCAGGGCCCGGCCCGGGCCTGCCGCGACCGGTAATGCCGGATTAACCGCCCGATTGAATTGAACCTTTCGGAGCTTCGAGTAGGATAAAAAGGAAAGGCATCGGTCCGGCGGGCGTCTCCGTGAATCGGAGGGCCCTTCGTGCGCCGATCCTGTTCCGTGTGTATACGTACATGCAAGTTCGCTGCGCCCGCCGGACTTGACTGGGAGACGAAAACCATGACGCTGAAACGAGGGATTGTCGTTGCGGTGACCTTGCTCGCCCTGGCCGGAGCGAGCGGGGCGGCGAACACCGGCCTGAAGCCGCGCCAACCGATCCCCAAATCACCGGCGGCGCTGCTCCGCGTCCCCCTGGACGCGACCGGCCGACTCATCATCAAGTTCTCCGACGGCGCGCGGGCCCGGCTGGAGCTCGACGGCCACGTCTACTCGCTGACCAATCGGTCGATGAACCGGGCGAACGCGATCATCGATCGCTTCGGGCTCACGCTCAGCCCGGCGATCAACCACCCGCCGGAGAAGCTGGCAGCCCTCGAGCAGCGGGCGGCCGCCTACAGCGGGAAGGCACAGCCGGATTTCGCGGGTCTGATGCACATCGAGGGCCCGCAGGAAGCGCTCCTGCCCGCCGCCCGGGCCCTCTACGCCCTCGACACCGTCGAGTACGTCCAGTTCGAGACCGTACGGTACCTGGCTGACGGCGCGCCCGGGCCGCATTACGCCCCCGGAGGCGGGCGTCTGCTCGATGGCGCCTGCTGCATCCCCAACGAGGATGAGACCGTCTTCACCTGCACCGTCGACTCCTCCATCAACTGCGTCAACGCCGGCGGGATCTATCAGGGCGACGGCACGGTCTGCGGCGATGACGGGTGCAAGGCCTGCTGCCTCGAAGACGGCAGTTGCGAGGTCATGGTCGAAGGCAACTGCAACAACAACGGCGGCAACTTCGTCCCCTCCGAGCCCAACTGCGACGATGTGGACTGCGACGACACCGACTGCGGAGACCCCGGAGCCGGCAAGTGCTTTGACGACACCAATAACAATGTCTCCTGCGACGACCTGGAGTGCTGCGAACTCGTCTGCGGCATCGATCCCTGGTGCTGTGACGATGAGAACGAAGACGCCCGGTGGGACGACTTCTGCGTCGCCGAGGCCAATATGTATTGTGCGGGGCACGTGGCGGATGGCAATCCGGATGATCCGGACAGATGCAGCACGCCGATGAATCACAGTTGCTTTATCAGCGGAGGCGGCGGCTGCAACAACGAAGCCTGCTGCGAGGCCGTCTGTCTCCTGGACCCCACTTGCTGCACCGGGATCTGGGGCCCCAGTTGCGTGGCGATCGCCTACGACGCGGGCGCCTGCACCACCCTCGACCCGGATGCAGACACGCCCGATCTCACTCCCCTCCAGGGGTATCGCACCCTAAGCAGTTACCTGAGCCAGATCCTGAACGGTGACATCCCCGCGGAGTTTCTGGCCTTTGTCCCGGACACGTTCCTCTACAGCGGTGAAGCCGGTGGATACGGCTCCGGCTACGGCGGAGAAGGCTGGGAGCTGTTCGATGAGGACGATCCACACGCCGGGATGTACGGCCTCGGGCAGTTTCTGGTCGACGTGCTGGGCATTGATCGGATCGGCGAAGGCAATCTCTGCCGCGGGAAGACGATCAACGTCGCCGTCATCGAATGGTCCTGCTACCCCGACCACGAAGACCTCGATGTGATCGTCGAGGACGGGCAGACACTCGTTCAGGAGCCGGAGTGGCTCACGGATCCCGATCACGGCACCGCCTGCCTGGGCATCATCAATGCCCAGGAGAACGATTTCGGCGTGACGGGCATCGCCCCCGACGCCCAGGCCTGGTTCTTTCCCCTTGTGTCGGAGGAGGAGGGACCGCGCGAGCTGAACGCCTGGTTCAGCGCCCTGGATACCCTGGGGCCGGGCGATGTCATCTCCGCGTCCTATGGACCCACCGGCACCCTCAACACCGACGAGACGATGTCGGGTGTCGTCGACTTCGCCACGGATCTGGGCATCAGCGTCTGCATGTCCGCGGGAAACGACTGCGATGACCTGAGCCAGTTCGAAGACCAGGGCGAGACAGGCGGAACCGTGGTCGGCGCCTGCTCCCCGGGCTTCCCCTACTACCGTCGAGCCAACAGCAACTACTACACGACCGGCACCCTGGGCGTGAACAGCAACGTGGTCCACATGGCGGCGTGGGGCGACGCCGTGGCCACCACCGGCTACGGAGACCTGTGGGGCTCCGACACCGACGAAGCGTACACCTACAGTTTCAGCGACACCAGCGCCGCCGCCCCCCAGATCGCCGGCCTCACCGCCTGTCTTCAGGGGCTCGCCAAGCAGTTCTACGGCATCCCGCTCTCCGCCACCACCATCCGGCGCGCCCTGAACGTGGGATGCCCCAACGCCGGCTGTTCGCAGGGCAACTACTCCGGGGGCGGCATCCGCTTCATCGGCGGGTACGAGGACCCGGACGGCGACGGCTGTGGCCTGGACAGCGATCGCGAGTTGGGCCCGTTCTACATCGGCCCGCAGGAAGGCGGCGACCGGCTGATCTTCCCGAGGCTGGTCGGCGACCCCAGCGCCGCCAGGGCCATTCTCACGCAGGATTGGGCCGGTTTCACCGACGCCCCCCTCATCGATGACATCGTCATCCTCAAGGGTGAGAAGATTTTCGGCAACCTCTTCTCCGTGAAGGGCGACGATCAGAACTACCTCGTCATCGAGGCCGTGTTCACCAACCGTAGCGACAGCCCCGATCCGCCCGGTGGCGGCGGCGGGGGCGGCGGTGGCGGCGGCGAAGGCGGCGGCGAAGGCGGCGGCGTCGGCTGGCTGCCCGAAATGGGCCAGGTCAACTACCTCGCCACCGGCGATATCACCGATCTCGCCATCGTCGCCCATGCCCGTGAGTCCACCGTCAACTCCATGGGCCTGGAAACCCAGGTCCGCTACCCCGGCTTCTTCACCCTCGTCTTCTTCGAGGCCTACGACTGGCAGGCCGGGCGATGGGAGTTTTCCAGCGTCGAGTTCCTCAACGGCGAAAGCACCGAGGGCCCCGACACCCTGCTCACGACCACCCCGTTCTCCCCCACACAGCGCTTCGTCCGCGATGGCGATGATCGCATCCTCTTCCGTATGTGGACCCTGGGCTTCGGCCTCGGCAGCGGCGGGTTGGGCAACAGCGGCGAGGACGTGGGAACCTATCGATACTGGATCGACCTCGTGAACCTCGATACGAGCGACCAGTTCGGCGAGGAGTTGCCGTAGCGTCTGCTCCGGCCGCCCCGCGCGGCGAATTCACCTGTCCACACACACTCCCCGCCCCGGGCGGGGAGTTTTTCTGCGCCGGCGCTTTCGATCGCCTCTCCCGATACAGGGCCCGCCGAGTCGTCGCGTCCCCCGCCGCCGCCGGGCTCAGCCGGTCGCCGCCCCCGGCCGGCGGTAGACCATCCGCACCCGGTTGCCCGGCGGATGGAAATCCACCTCGCTCATGAACGACCGCATGAGCATGATGCCTCTGCCGCTGGGGATCTGGAGGTTCTCTTCCTCGGTGGGATCGGGGACGGCGTCGAGGTCGAAGCCCTCCCCCTCATCGCTGATGTCGATGACCACCGCCTCGCGCCCCACGCGGCAGTCGAGGGTGACGCGCTTGGCCGGGTCGTTGCGGTTGCCATGCTTGAAGGCGTTGATGAGGGCCTCTTCGAGGGCGAGCCGGATGGCGAAGCGGCTGGCGGGCTCGAACCCGTGCTCCTCGAGGGCCCGGAGGAGGGCGCGCTGCGCGTCCGCGGCGTCGCGCTCGTCGCCGGCCAGAATGAACCGCTTCTGGAACACGTCCTTGGATGGGGCGCCGCGGGCCCGTCCGTTCCCGCGCCGATCCGGGGCGGAACTCACGTGAAACTCGTCAGCGCCTGGTCCACCGTCTCGTGGATCTGGAACAGCTTGTTGAGCTTCGTGATCACGAAGACCTCGTAGATCTGCTTGTCGATGTTGGCGAGCCGAAGCTGACCATCCTTGCTGCGGATCTTGTTGTTGATGGTGATGAGGGTGCCCAGGGCGGCCGAGGAGAGATGATCCACGTTGTCGAAACTGATGAGGATCCTGGGCTGGGGCTCGGCATCGATGATCCGGTTGATCTCCTCCCCGATCTGCTGGATGTTCGCCTCATCGAGGATGTTGCGATCCACGAACTCGATCCGGGTGACACCGGCCTCTTCGGCCACGCGGAGACGGGATGCGGCGGAGGTCATAGGCGGGAGGCTCCGGGTGTGTTCAGGCAGACTCTAAGCGTAGCGGAGGGCCGCGGCGAAGGCAACAGCGGGCCCTTCCCGTTCCGGCCGGGGCGCAGGACAGCGGCGGCACGCCAAGCGCCGCCGCTGGAGATGCGTTTGCGGATGTCGCCCGCGGGCCCGGACCCGCCGATGCGGCTCACCGCATGTACGACGCCGATCCGCCCGCCCCGATCGTGTCCGAGAGGCCGGGGAAGAGAATGTCCTCGTTCTCCTGCTGGATGATGATCTCCGGCCGGATGAGGATGAGCAGGGTCTGCTCGGCCTTGCTCGTGAGGCGGTTGGTGAAGAAGCGGTTGATGAAGGGGATCTTGGAGAGCACGGGCACGCCGGTCTCGGTCTCGTACTCGCTGACGGTGCGCAGCCCGCCGAGGAGGACGGTTCCCTTGTCGGGCACGGAGACGGTGGTGCGAAGCTCGGACACCTCGATGATGGGCAACTGGACGGTGCCGCCGAACTGGGCCGCATTGCCGCCCTGGGTCCCGCCGCCGCCCGCGGCTCCGGTGAACGCCGTCTCCTCGAAGCCCTGCACCTCCGCCTGCCCGAAGATGACGGTGATGGTCACATACCGCCGATCGGAGGAGATGACCGCCTCCACGTCGAGGACGAAGCCGGAGGAGATGCGGCCGATGATGGGCTGGAAGGCGCCGGCGGCGTCGCCGGTGATCGCCTGCAGGCCGGAGACGAACGCCTCCTGGGTGGTGATGGCCAGCCAGGCCCGCTGCCCGTTGAAGAAGGTCAGCCGCGGCGCGGTGAGGATCATCGAGCGCTGATCGGCCTGGGTGGCCTGGATGAGCAGATCGACCTGGATGTCATCGAGGAACTGCACGCCGGTGACCAGGGCCGGGCTCGCCCCGAGCACGCTGCTGCCGAAGTCGGTGGTCACCCCGATGGCATCGATCAGATCCAGCGAGTTCTGCGTCACCCCGATGGGCGACCAGCCCTGCGTGGTGCGGATGGGCGCGCCGGTGGGGCCGGTGATGTACTGGATCCCCGTGGGCGGATCGCCGGTGGGGATGCCGAACTGGGCGCCGTAAGCGACCTGGTTGGAGTACATCTGGCCGCGCACCGGATCATCCGGCTCGAAGTTGGCCGCGTCCGCCGCGTCGTACACCAGCGGGTCCTTCAACTGGCCGTCGGTGCCGAAGAAGTCGCTGAGGTGGGCCAGCGGATCGACCGCCTTCGCGTCGTTGAAGACGTTGTCGTTGGTGTTGAAGTAGAGATCGAGATCGACGCCGATCTGCTCGAACCAGTCGGTGCTGACGGTGAGCACGCGGGTCTCGATGTTGATCTGGAGGGCGCGGATCTCGCGAAGCTGGGCGAGGAGGCCCTCGATGAGGCGATGGTTCTTGGGGGTGTTGGTGATGATGAGGTTGCCGTTGAGCTCCTGGAGGCTTCCGCGATCGCCGCCGAGGTCGCGCCAGCCCTCGGGATCGACGTTGTCCTGGATGATGCTGACGATCTGCTCGATGAGCTCTTCGCGCGTCTTTCGGGTGGGGTCGGCGCCGGGGTCGCCGAAGATGGACCCGCCTCCGCCTCCGTAGCCACCGCCCCCGCCTCCGCCGCCTCCGCCGCCCCCGCCACCGAAGCCGCCGCCCCCGCCGCCGCCTCCGCCGCCCTGGCCGCCCTGGCCACCGCCCTGGTTGAGGGCGCTGTCAAGGTCCAGCTCCGGCGCGTTGTCGAAGTAGGGGACCTCGAAGAGCAGGTCGCGGATGTCGTAGACGACCGTGAGCTTCCGCTTGCTCAGCGCGGTCTCGGTGGAGATGGTCACAATCCCGTCCTGGATGGAGTACTGCGGCGGCTCGAAGCCGCTGCCGAGCTGCTCGAGGATCCGCTCCAGGGCCGTGGCGACCGTCACCTCGTCCAACTGAAGGCTGATCTCATCCTCGCGGCCCACGCCGATCTCTTCCAGGTTCTTCCAGTCGACATACATCGTCACCCCGGCCACGTTCTCGAGGAAGCTGACCACCTGCTCGAAGGTGTTGTTGGTGAAGTCGAGCGGGACGGAGGTGGTGTTGATGCGCTGGGCCACCGCGCGATCTTCCGGCGTGTCGTGAAAGCCGCTCTCGTTGTAGCGCATGATGCTGATCTGCGACCAGTCCTCCGGATACTGCAACAGCTCGGAGACGCCGCGCATGCCCGGCCCGGTGAGATTGCGATGGGGAAGTACCAGGCGCTCCTGGTTCTGCAGGGAGAGTTCGGGAATCACCATCTCCTTGCGCCGCTGAATCTCGGCGTATTTCTTGTAGATCGCGGTGGTTTCCAGGGCGTCCTTCAGGAGCAGGGCGGTGGGATGCAGATCGTCGAGGAAGAGGATCTCGTCGATCACCTGAAGCGCCTCCTCGTACTTCTCCTCCTGCTGGAGCTGCCGGACGCGGATGAGCCGCTCGGTGATCTCCCGCTCGCGCTTCTGCTCCTCGGTGCGTTCGGCACGGCGCTGGGCGTCGATGGCCGCCTGCCGATCGATCTCCTCCTGGGCCAGCCGCCAGATCTCCTGCTCCTCGTCGATGCGATCGAGCATCGTCTGGGCCTGGCGGGAGAGCCTCTCGTATTCGCTGGGGGTGAACAGCCCCTGCCGCTCGCGGAGCCGGATCTGGGCCGTGAGGGCCACCCGCTTGGCGGTGTCGAAATCCTCCTGGCCGAGAAGCTCCTCCGCGCGGGCGATGGCGTCGTTGAACTCGACGCGCGACTGCTCGCGGAGGATGCGGCGCTCGGCCTCGACGTCCTCGATGGTGGAGCCGCGATCCAGCCGCGTCTGCGCCTCGCGCAGGCCGGCCTGCGCTTCCTCGTTGCCGGGCAGGTAGCGCAGCGCCTCGCCATAGGCGGCGGCGGCGCTGCTCCATTCGCCGTCTTCCATGTGTTGCCGGGCCCGGGCGAGGGCCGCCTCGCCCTTCGCCT
>JAXHTH010000343.1:0-6844 GCA_034211115.1 Planctomycetota bacterium
CGAACATCGGCAGGTGATAATCGACGATGTCCGGGATGAGCGTCTTCAGCAGCGGCAGGAAGATGCGCTCGGTCGCCTTGCCCAGGTAGTAGTCCTCCTGCGGCAGCAGGCCGACGATGGTGGCGGGGAAGATGGCCTGCCGCCGGTGCGTGATCGCCGTCACGTCCACGAGCGGGTAGCGATCGGGCAGCGAGTAGAAGCCGGTGTGATCGCCGAACGGCCCCTCGAAGGCGGCGCCGGGCCCCAGCGGCTCGTCCCCGGCCGGATCCCAGCCGATGTCGCCGCACTCGGTGCTGACGTACCCCTCGATGACGATCTCGCTGTTGGCGGGGACCCACAGCGGGACCGTTTTCGCCCTCACGAGCGGAATGCCCCTGCCGTTGAGGAAGCCGGCCATGAGCAGCTCGCTCAGTCCCGGCGGGAGCGGCCCGGTGGCGGCATAGGGCAGCACCGATTCGCCGCCGAAGCAGATCGCGATGGGCATCGGCTCGCTCCGCTTCTTCCACGAGCGCCAGTGGGCCGCCCCGTCGTGGGTGATGTGCCAGTGCATGACCAGATGCGTCTCATCGACGAGCTGGGATCGGTAGACGCCGATGTTGTGGCTGGCGGGCCGGCGGGCGTGGATATCGTCGGCGTGGATGGTGTGCATGCCCGCGAAGGTGATGTAGCGCCCCTGCCCGCGCGCGGTCCCCGCCTGCCGAGGCGTGATGTCGTAGCCGCAGGAGGGCGGATCGCCGTCGTGCGGCCAGCACTTGATGATCGGCAGGCGAAGCAGATCCACCTCGCCGCGCTCGGTGAGCTTGATCACCTCCTGGCAGACGCCCCGTCGCACGCGGCGCGGGGCGGCCCGCAGCAGCGGAAGGAACTTCCGCGCCTTGGAGAGCAGATCACCCAACGACTGCGGCGGCTGCGGCCTCATCAGCTCGCCCAGCCGGGCGGCGATCGACTCGAACCCGTCCCGGTCGGCGCATCCCAGCGCCATCTCCATCCGCCGGTAGGAGCCGTAGACGTTGATCGCGAGGGGGAAGCCGCAGCCGGCGACGTGCTCGAAGAGCAGGGCCTTGCCGCCGGACCGGCAATGCAGCGGATCGATCGCCCGCGCGGCCTCGCTCACCGACGGCGCCGCGCGCTTCGCGTGCCGGTCGGCCACCGCGCTGATCTCGAGGATGGGCGAGACGGGGCCGGCGACCCGATGCACCTCCCCCGCCGCCTCCAGCGCGGCGAGATACTCGCGGAGCGTTCGATACATGGCCAGAGCATAGAGCGGCGGCGCCGGCCGATCGACAGCCGCGGCCCCGGGCCCCGAATCGCAGCGCAGGGGTGAAACACGCCCCCGCGAATCCGGATAAACTCAGCATCCCCCGCCAACGGAGCCGAAGGAAGGAACCCGTGACCGCCGACAACGGCCAGTACGCCATCGACCTGCACGATGTGAAGAAGGTCTTCCGAGGCCGGGTGCACGCGCTGCGCGGGATCGAGATGCAGGTGCACGGCGGTGAGATCTTCGGCCTGCTGGGCCCCAACGGGGCGGGCAAGAGCACGCTGGTGAAGATCATGATGACCGTGGTGAGGCCGACGGCGGTCTCCGGGACCATGCTCGGCACGCCCCTCGGGCACAAGCGCACCCTCGCCCGCATCGGCTATCTGCCGGAACATCATCGCCTGCCCCCCTACCTGACCGGGAGGCAGGTGCTGGAGTTCTACGCCGCCCTGGCGCGGGTGCCGCGGCGTCTGCGCAAGACCCGCGCCGAGGAGCTCATCGATCTCGTCGGCCTTCGCGACTGGGCGAAGACGAAGGTCTCTTCGTATTCCAAGGGGATGCAGCAGCGCATCGGGCTCGCCCAGGCGCTGATGAACGATCCGGAGCTGATCATCCTCGATGAGCCGACGGACGGCGTCGATCCCGTCGGCCGGCGCGACATCCGTGATGTGCTCATCCGCCTCCGCAATGAGGGCAAGACGGTCTTCCTCAACAGCCACCTGCTCAGCGAGCTGGAGATGGTCTGCGATCGGGTGGCGATTCTCGTGCAGGGCCGGGTCGTGCAGCAGGGGACGCTGGACGAGCTGACCGCCGAGAGCCGGCGCTACGAGATCGTCATCGAGGGTTCGCCGCCGGAGTGGGTCGGCGACGAGCTGCGCGTCGAGAAGGGCGAGGGACGATGCACGCTGATTCGCAAGGGCGCCGACCCCGAGCCGATGCAGGCCCTGCTCGACCGTCTGCGGAGCGAGCAGCGAACGATCCTCTCCATGCGGCCGGTGCGGGAGACACTGGAGGATCTGTTCATGCGGGCCATTACCGATCCGGCGACCGGGGCGCTGCTCAAGCCCGGCAGCGCCCCGCCGCCGCGGCGCGGGCGCAGGGGGGCCAACTGATGCAGACCTGGGCTCTGTTTCTTGACGCGTACCGCGAGCTGAATGCTCGAAAGCTCTTCTGGATCACGCTGGTCCTTTCGGGGGTGGTCGTCGCCGCCTTCGCCGCCGTCGGCCTCAACGAGCGCGGATTGACGATCCTCTGGTGGCAACTGGAACTGCCGCTCAACACCACGGTGATCTCGGAGGAGGTGTTCTACAAGTCGCTGTTCGTGAATCTCGGGATCGGCTTCTGGCTGGCGTGGCTCGCCACCATCCTCGCCCTCGTGTCGACCGCGAGCGTGTTTCCGGAGATGATCACGAGCGGCTCGATCGATTTGCTGTTGTCCAAACCGCTGGGGCGCTGGCGCCTCTTCCTGACCAAGTACGCCACCGGCCTGCTGTTCGTGACGCTGCAGGTCGCCGTGTTCTGCACGACGAGCTTCCTCGTGATCGGGTGGCGCGGCAACGCCTGGGAGCCGGCGATCTTCCTGGGCATTCCCATCGTCGTCGTCTTCTACAGCTATCTCTTCTCGATCTGTGTCCTGCTGGGACTGATCACGCGATCGACCATCGCGTCGCTGCTGCTCACGTTGCTGATCTGGGTGCTGGTTTTCGCGGTGCATGGAACGGAATCCGGCCTGCTCATGGCGCGGATCAACGCCGACATGAACGTCGAGTCGCTCGAGAGGGATCTGCATCGAATCGACGAGTTCCGCGAGGCGGCGGAGGCAGAGGATCGGCCGCTGCCCGCGTGGATACGGGGCCTCGATCAGGAACGCGAGGCCGCCCGCACGAGTCGGGATCGATGGCGCCTGGCGCATCGCATCGCCTACGGGGTCAAGACCGCGATGCCGAAGACCTCGGAGACCATCGCCCTGCTGGAGCGATGGATGATCAGTCTCGCCGAGCTTCCCGACCGGGAGGGGGAGGAGGAGCCGCCGGCGACCGGCGCCCTGCTCAGCCAGCCCTCGCAGCGCGTTGATCCCCAGGAATTGAACATGCGGCTCGCCGAACGCATCCGAGCCCGCTCCGTCTGGTGGGTGCTCGGCACCTCCCTCGCGTTCGAGGCCGTCGTCCTCGCCCTCGCCTGCTGGATCTTCACCCGGCGCGACTATTGATCGGATCCCGCGCGGTGGCGGCGCGACGCGCCGCGTCGTGCGGAGAGGAGCTTCTCGCAATGGCGCGCAGGATGTGCGTCCCCGCGGATGTTCATCCGCGGCGGTCAGCACCTCCACTGAAGACGTTTGTGCGAAGTTCAACGACGGACAGCGCCCGCGGCTCGGGTCCGCGGGCGCTGAGCTCATCTGCTGATTCCTGATGCCCGTCAATCCTTGGCCAGGAACCCGTAGCGGTAATCCGGCGGCGGGTTGAAGGTCTCCTTGATCGTCCGCGCGCTCATCCAGCGGTAGAGGTTGAGCGCGCTGCCGGCCTTGTCGTTCGTGCCGCTGGCCCGCGCGCCGCCGAACGGCTGCTGACCCACCACCGCCCCGGTGGGCTTGTCGTTGATGTAGAAGTTCCCCGCGGCGTAGCGCAGCGCGTCCAGCGCCTGCTCGACCGCCTGCCGGTCGTTGGCGAAGATCGCCCCGGTCAGGGCGTACTCGCTCGTGGAGTCGCAGAGCTTGAGCGTCTCCTCGTAATCGCCGTCCTCGTAGATGTAGATGGTGAGGATGGGCGTGAAGATCTCCTCGACCATGCTCTCGTATTTCGGGTTGGTGGTCAGGATCACCGTGGGCTCGACGAAGTAGCCCTTGCTGCCGTCGCATCCGCCGCCGGCGATGACCTCCGCCTCCGACGACGCGTTGGCCCGTTCGATGAAGCCCCTGGACTTGTCGAACGCATCCTGATGGATGACCGCGCCCATGAAGTTGGTGAAGTCGGTCACGTCGCCCATCCGGATCGACTTGATCTCGTCGAGCAGCGGCTCCCTGATCTTCTCCCACATGCTGCGGGCGATGTAGGCGCGGGAGGCGGCCGAGCACTTCTGGCCCTGGTACTCGAAGGCGCCGCGGACGAGGGCGGCGATGAGCGCGGCCGGATCGGCCGAGGGATGGGCGACGATGAAGTCCTTCCCCCCCGTCTCGCCCACGATGCGCGGATAGTCGCGCAGGCTCGCCATGTTCCGGGCGATGTTCGTCCAGATGGTGCGGAAGACGGCGGTGGAGCCCGTGTAGTGGATCCCGCCGAACGCGTGGTGCGCGAAATACTGCCTGCACATCGCGCTGGCCGAGCCGGGCACGAAGTTGATCACCCCGTCCGGCAGACCCGCCTCCTGGAAGAGCTTCATGATCCAGTACCCGCTCAGGCGGGCGCTGTGGGAGGGCTTCCAGACGCTGGTGGTGCCCATGATCGCGGGGCTGGAGGGGAGATTGCCCGCGATCGAGGTGAAGTTGAAGGGGGTGATGGCGAAGACGAATCCCTCGATCGGCCGGCACTCGACCTGGTTCCACACCCCCGCCGGGCTCAGCGGCGGCTGCTGCTGCTCGTAGATCTCAGCCATGTAGCGGCAGTTGAAGCGGAAGAAGTCGATGAGCTCGCAGGCGGCGTCGATCTCCGCCTGGTGGCAGGTCTTGGACTGGTTGAGCATGGTGGCGGCGTTGACCTTCGTCCGCCACGGACCGGCGAGAAGCTCCGCGGCGCGGAGGAAGACCGCCGCCCGCGACTCGTAGGGCATCCGCGACCAGTCGTGATGGGCGGCGACCGCGGCCTCGGCCGCCATCGTGATCTCCTCCTCCCCGGCCAGGTGCGCGGTGGCGAGGACATGGCCGTGGTCGTGGGGCATCACCACCGGCTGCGTGTTGCCGGTGCGGACCTCCCGCCCGCCGATGATGAGCGGGATCTCGATCTGTTCGCCGGCCTGGCGCTTGAGTTCGGCCTGAAGCGCGGCCCGCTCGGGCGAGGCGGGAAGGTAACCGAGAACCGGCTCGTTGCCGGGCGCGGGAACGCAGTAGATTGCATTGGGCATGAGACCTTCTCCAACATCATCAGGAAGCCGAAAACGAGGGAAAGAGGGCATTGTAGGCCGTCTGAGGGCCGATGTGGCCGCCTGCGGGTGACTCCCGGGCGATCCGTCCCGCCACCCCCGGCGCGACCTCCCGCCGCTGTCTCCGCGCCCCGCAAGGCGATACACTGCACGGCTACGCGATCGCCGATCCGGACGCGAGGATCTTCCGCTCATGGCCAACGCCGACGGCTATCGATACACGCTGCCCTTCGAGGAGCCCGTGCTGGAGCTGGAGGCGCAGATCGCAGCGCTGGAGGCGCGGGGCGACGCCGGCGCGTACGCCGACGAGTTCGCCAAGCTCTGCGAGAGCCGCGATAGCATGCTGCGGAAGATGTACGAAGATCTCAGTCCCTGGGACACGGTGCGGGTGGCCCGCCATCCCGATCGACCGCAGACCTCCGACTACATCGGGCTGATGTGCCGGGACTTCCGTGAGCTGCACGGCGATCGGCGCTTCGGCGACGATCCGGCCATCATCACCGGCCTGGGGCGCATCGGCCCCCACAAGGTCCTGCTCGTGGGGCACCAGAAGGGCAAGACCACCCAGGAGAAGATCGCCTGCCACTTCGGCTGCGCCCACCCGGAGGGCTATCGCAAGGCCTTGCTGAAGATGAAGCTGGCGGAGAAGTTCCGCCTGCCGGTGGTGACCCTGATCGACACGCCCGGGGCGTATCCGGGGATCAAGGCGGAGGAGCGGGGGCAGGCCGAGGCGATCGCCGTCAACCTCCGCGAGATGAGCCGGCTGGCCACCCCCATCATCGGCGTGATCATCGGGGAGGGCGGCTCCGGCGGGGCCCTGGGCCTCGCCGTCGGCGACCGCGTGGCGATGATGCAGTACGCCTGGTACTCGGTGATCAGTCCCGAGGGGTGCGCGGCCATCCTCTGGAAGGAGGCCAACGAGCAGACCAACACGGCGGCGGCGAAAGCCCTCTGCCTCACCGCGGCCGACAACCTCCGCCACGGGCTCATCGACGATGTGATCGCCGAGCCCCTCGGCGCGGCCCATCGCCACCCCTCCGACGCCGCCGATCGCCTCCAGCGGTGGATCAGCGATCGCCTCCGGGAGCTCAAGCGGTTCAAGCCCCAGACGCTCGTCCGCCTGCGGTACGAGAAGCTGCGGAAGATCGGCGCGCTGACCGGCGGATGAACCGGTCCGACAAACGCGGCGCCTCCGCGGCGCGGCGACGGGCCCCGGCGGGGCGCTGCCGGCCGTCGGTCCGCCCCCCCCGCCTGCGGCGGTGGCGCATCTTGAATTCAAAGACGATTGACGACCCCCCTTCTCCCCCGTACGATAGGCGGATTCTCGCCGGCAGGCGCCTCGTAAGTGCGTGCAAAGCCGGGGTTTGCCCGCGGGCGGCGAAAGGAATCCGGCCGTGGCTAAGAAGTCGTCCAAGAAGAAGGTGACCAAGCGCAAGACCTCCTCCAGAAAGAAGGTCGCGGCACGCGCCGCGCCCGCGGCGCGGAAGAAGAAGACCACCTCGAAGAAGAAGA
>JAXHTH010000344.1:0-4020 GCA_034211115.1 Planctomycetota bacterium
CGTCACGCGGCCGCGCAAACACATCTGCATCGGTCAGATTACTGCACCGGAGAGGGCTGTCAACCCCGTTTTCCGGTCAATTATCCAGGGAATTCGTTGTGAGAGCGTTCCGGAAGCGCAAAGGGAAGGCCCGGGGCCAGGCGGCGCCGGGCCCTGCATTCACGGGCAATCGCGGGCGAACAACCGTGTTCGGGTTCTGGACGGAAGCCTCGCGCGCAGAGATCAGAATCGCTCGTCATCCACAGGTCCAGAGACAACCGCATGAGCGCCGTAGATCAGTTGAGCAGTAGACCGCAGGCGAGCCGTGACGCTCACCCCGCGAACATCTTCCAGAACGCATCCCCGGCGCCGATCAGGCTGTCGCCGACGATGACCCCGGCGCAGATCGTGATCAGGAATCGCGTCGTCCACCGCGGGTAGAGTTTGCCGAGGATCAGCGCGATCACGGCGCCGATGAACATCGAGATGGAGTAGTTGGGATAGACGACGAAGGCCAGACCGACACTCGACACGCTCGGGATCCACGCCCGCACGCGCTTGGGCGAGACCTTCTCGACGATGGGGAACGCCACGCCGATGATCGCCGCGATCAGCATCGCGGTGGGCGTGCCCTCGGGCAGCGCCTGGAAGCCGACCTGGAAGATCTCGGCGACGGCCTTCCACGCCGCGACGGCCGGCGCGGGCCACTCCGGCGTCAGCAGCATCTCCGACGGGTTGGGGATCAGGACGAGGTAGAAGCCGCTGCCGACGATGGCTCCCGCGATCGCGCCCGCGATCTGCGCGAAGAACTGCTTGCCCGGTGCGGCGCCGAGCATCGAGCCGCACTTGAAGTCGTGCATCAGGTCGGCGCATTGGCTCGCGGCGCCGCCCGTCACGTTCGCCGCCATGAGGTTCGCCGCCGCGCTCTTGGGAACGAGCACGCCGAACACGAGCTGGGTCACCTTGCCCATGGCCCCCACCGGCGTGATGTTCGTCTCCCCGGAGACCCGCGATCCGACGATCGCCAGCGCGAACGACATGAGCACGCCGAGGATCGCGGCCCACCAGATGATCTCGAACAACGCAATCTGGAGCCCGACAGAAAGCACGAGCGCGAGGATCGCGCCGGTGTAGAAAAAGGACCGCGGCAGCGTTCCCGCCTGTTGCGCCGGCACCGGCTCGCCACCGCTGCCCGTGCCCCTGAACGCCCTGAGCATGCTCGGGAACGAGAACGTGAAGGTGACGAGGGAGGCAACGACCATGAGCGTCACGCCGGGCCAGAGGAGCCAGGTGAGCACGTCGCGCGAGCGTGGCGTGAACTCGGGCGCCTCGTCGATTCCGGACACGGACGCCAGGGCCGCCGCCCTCGCCTCGGGATCGAACTGCGAGGCGACATACAGCCGGTCGACGGTGGACCGCCACTCCGGATCGTCAGAGAGACCGACGAGGTTGTCATGGAGTTCAGAGTCCATGGGACCCTTCAGTTCGAGTGTGCCCTTCGACTCGGGGGCGTCTACCGGCTCGGGGGTGCCCTCCGCATCGAGAACGCCCTCCGGCCCGACCTGCCCGCGCGGCTCGACGTACGAGATCGGCCCCTCTTCGGGAAGCACGACACCCTCCGGAAGAACGACGGCCTGCGTGGTCGTGATGGGGGCGCGTCCGTCGGCGACAACCATGGGGCCGATGACACCCCAGGCGAGGATCGCCCCGATCATCATCGATGCCGCGACCCGGATGCCCACAAGCCCGCCCACCCCGACCATGAGCAGGTTCGGGTCGAGCTTGAAGCCCATCGCGCTGGCGGGATACCCGTTGAGCGGGAACGTCAGCGCAACGGACTTCACGACCTTGATGACCTCGAGCAGCTTGACGACGGCGCCGGCCAGCGCGCCGAGCCCCAGCAACCGAACACGCTGGATCGCCTCGGCCCCCTGGCCGTAGATCTCGCGAAGCGTCTCGCCGCACGCGAGCCCGCCGGGGAACGGGAGACGATCGACCATGATCATCTGATGCCGCAATCCGGTCGCCACGGTGATCCCCACCAGGCAGACGGAGAAGACCCAGATGGCGAGCCACACCCACGACAGCGTCTCGCCCGTCAGCAGCGCCAGCGCCGGAATCGGCGCGACGAGCCCTGCCGAGGAGACCGCCGCCGCCGAGGAGCAGGCCGACTGGTTGATGTTGTTCTCGAGCACCCCGAACTCGCTGACCTTGCCCCGCGTGATCCCCTCGAGCGTCTTCCAGAAGGCGTAGCCGAGGAGGATGCCCGTGATCGACATGTTCGTCCCCCAGCCGATCTTGAGGCCGAGATAGACGTTGCATATCGAAAGCGTTCCGCCGAGCACCATCCCCGTGAGCAGCGCCCGCACCGTCAACTGTGACGAGACGAGATCCACAGGCGGAACCACCTCGTTGGGATCCAGCGTGGCGGCGTCGTCGTTGGTATCCGCGCCTTCATGCGGTTGGTTCTCGGCCATCGGGTGCTCCTGGCGGCGATCCGGGGCGACAAGTCTAGCGCCGGATCCCGCGTCGCCGAAGCTCCCGTTGCGTGTCACGATCGCCTGCTCGACGGCGCTTCGACGCCCGTTCGGCCCCAACCGGTCCGGTCGGGCGCACGGAGCTCACGCCGCGACAACCGCCAGAATGAAACAACCCTCTCCGATCTCGAAGAGGGTTGGCTTCGGTGTGAATAGCGGGCGAACAACCGTGTTCGGGTTCTGAACGGGCAGTCCGCGTGGAGAGACACCATGGCCCGTCTTCCACAGGTACAGAGACAAGCGGGTTAAGGGCCCGGTGCAGTCAATAAGCGCTTTGTCCACATGGTCTTGCGCTGCTTGACGTCGGGCATGTGGGATCCTCTCTGCGGGTCACATGGGCGCGGCCGCCAACCCGCGGGCCGCGGAGCCACACTGAGCGGTGAGTTGGCGGAGAGATCAAGGCCGGATTCGCCGGCTTCGGAGACTCTCGCGACAGGCCCGGATGTGCGAGGTGGGCGAGTCTGATGGAGCGTGCGAGACTCCGGGCGAGGATGTCCACGCTCTCGGCGCGACGTTCGGCGGCGGTCATGCCTTCGGGATCGCGGGTCGTGACGATGCATCTGCCTGGCATGGGGAGGTTCCGCGGGCGACCCGCCGTAACCGCAGAGCCACCATGGGTTCCCTATGCCGTGACTGCACGGAATGCGCGGCGTCTTCACCCGGGGACGATGGGTGCGATGTCGGTTGCGGCCGGGGCGCATTCGTGACGGCGGCGGTTGTCGGAATCGCCGCGGGATGCGACCATATTCCGTGTGGACGATTCAGTCCTGCTGATCACGCGCGACGGGCGCATCGCGGACAAGGCGCACCACGCCTGCCTTGACTTGAAGGCGGAGTTCTCCCGTGTTCAGTCGCTCGACGATGCCGCGGAGCTTCTGGACGCGCGGCTGCCGGACCTGATCCTCTGCGATTACGCGACCTTCGAACAGGTGCGGCAGCGCTGGCCCGGCGCGTGCGTGCTCATCTACACCGAGCCGCGGGACAGCGAGGAGGCGATCAAGGCGATCAAGCACGGGGCGATCGATTACCTCGTGCGGCCGATCAGCCTGGAGACGATGATCCGCCAGATCCGCGAGGCGCTGAGGGTCAGCCACGATATCAATGTGCCGGCGGTCTTCGACAGCCCCAGCGAGTCGCCGGACATCGATCGCATCGTCGGCGAGTCGGCTCCCATGAGAGAGCTCTACAAGCTCATCGGGCTCATCGCGCCGCGCGACGTGAACGTGCTCATCACCGGCGAGAGCGGCACCGGAAAGGAGATGGTGGCGAGGGCCCTAGTTAGAATAGGCGAAATCCTGAAGTGTGTTTAACATAGGTTCTTTGAAATAGGAATAGGCCTGTGAAATGGATCCGCCGAAAATGATAACTTCAGGATCATAAGCGTACAGTACCGCTTTTAAAGCATTCCCAAGATGTACTCCAAAAGCTTCGTACATAATACGTGCGTCTTCTTGTCCCTCTTTGGCAAGCCGAAAGACTTCATTGCCGGAAATATTAAACTCCC
>JAXHTH010000345.1:0-20040 GCA_034211115.1 Planctomycetota bacterium
GCCAGATGAGGGGATTCTCGCTCATCCGGCTGGGGAGCGTCCAGTTGGGATCCAGACGCATGATCTCCAGCCCCTCGCGGATCTCCACCGAGCGGCGCTGCATGGTGGAGACGGACAGGCCGAAGGCGTCGGCGATCTCCTCGCCGGTCATGGTCGGCTCGAAGCTCGGATCGGAGAGGAAGTTGACCCAGCCGACGGTGTAGGCGATGGCCGCGGCCCAGGTCTTCGCCTTCGCGCGCCCCTCCACGATGGGCGTGCCCTTCTGGCAGCACGCGGCGGCAAGCATCCGGCAACCGACGATGAACTCCGCCTCCAGTGGCGTCATGTGCCTGCGGCAGAAGGCGTCGGTCAGTTCGGTGATCTCGCGGAACCGGTCGCGGTACGGCGGCTCGATGCGCTCGATCAGCTCGTTTCTGAGCTGCGCCAGACCGGCCTCGATCTCCTCCGGCGATTCGATGTAGCGGCTTGGCTGTTCGCTCATGAAGCTCTCCCCAAACAGCGCACCGGGGCGCCCGTGACGATTCACGAGACGCCGATACGACGCGAAGCGCTCGATGATATCCGCCCGGCGAAGCGATTGCTCGCGGCCCTCGGAAGTGGATCCTCATCGGGGAGCTTCCCAACGCCCGTGGCGGCGGGGCTCCGGCGGCCGCGGACGGGGCGTGTCCCGCGCGGTCGGCGGTCAGGTCGGAGTCGGCCGCGTCCGCCACACGTCAAGCTCCCCCTCCAGAGCCATGCCGATACGACAAAGCGTGCCCTCGTCGAACAGCCGTCCCCAGAGGGTGATCCCGTGCGGGGTGCCGTCCTCCTTGAAGCCGCAACGAATCGTCAGCGATGGATGTCCGGTGGCGTTGGTGATGAGCAGCATCGAGCCGGCATAGCTGGGGCTGACCATTGCATCCACCTCGGCGAACCGGTCGGCCATCATCTCCATCACCATCCGCCGGAACCGCTCGGCCTGCACGTAGTCAACGGCGGGAATGAACCGAGCCTGGCGGAACAGGTTGGGCCATGCGTCCTCATCCTGCCGGGTCAGTTCATCGTCGCGGTCAGAGAGGGTCAGCTCTTCGAAGGCGGCGGCGGCTTCGACGGCGAGGATCGTCAGCAGCGTCTCGTAGGGCCAGTCGGGCAACTGCAGGGGCACGAGGCGGAGACCGGCGCGGCGCGCCGCCGCCAGCGCGACGCGATCGAGATCTGTCGCATCCTCGTCCTCGAACCAGGCGGGGTCGTAGCCCAGCCGCAGGCCGCGCGCGGTGCGCTGCGCATCGAAGTTGAGCGCGACGTCCAGCGATGACGGATCGCCGGCGTCGGCGCCGTTGATCGCGTCCAGCACGAGCATGCAGTCCTCGACGGTGCGCGCGATGGGGCCGATCTTGTCCAGCGACCAGCACAGCGCCATCGCGCCGGTGCGGGCGACGCGGCCGAACGTCGGGCGCAGGCCGGTGGTTCCGCAGCGCATGCAGGGAGAGATGATGGAGCCGAGGGTCTCGGTGCCGAGGGCGAAGCCGACGAGCCCCCCCGCCGTCGCCGCCGCCGAACCGGCGCTGGACCCGCTGGAGCCCTGCTCCGGGTTGAAGGGGTTCTTCGTCTGCCCGCCGAACCAGACATCACCGTAGGCGAGCGCGCCGAGGCTGAGCTTGGCCACGAGCACCGCGCCAGCTTCCTCAAGGCGGTTGACAACCGCCGCGTTTGCGTCCGGCACGCGCTGACGATACGGAGCCGCGCCCCGGGAGGTGCCGATCCCCGCCGTGTCGAAGAGATCCTTGGCGCCCCAGGGGATGCCGTGCAGCGGTCCGCGGCGCACGCCGTTGGCCAGTTCCGCATCGGCGCGCCGTGCCTGGGACAGCGCCAGATCCTCCGTGAGCGCGACGATGCACTCCAGTTGCGGGCCGAGGCGGCGCAGGCGGTCGAGATAGAGTTCGGTCAGCCGCACGCTCGTCAACTCGTGCCGCTCGATCCAGCGCGAAAGCTGCGTGATCGGCGCGAAGGCGATGTCCTCGTCGCGCTGTGGCAGCGCCCGTCCGTCGTCGTTGCTCCGCCTGATGGCGGCCGGCGGTGCATCGAAAACCAGAGCCGGCAGACGGGGATCGAAGATCTGCGCGGGAGCCAGTTCGTTGGGCAGCTCGATCGCCCGTCGGACCAGGAGACGCTGCACCTCCTCCTCGATCGTCTGGAGGATGAGCTTGCGCTCGCCGCGGGTGAAGCGCACGCCGGCGAGCTTCTCCGCCTCGGCGATGGTGTGAAGCGTGATGTCGGTGTCGGTCTTCGGTTCGACCGGCGGCGTCTCGTCCGGCGGCGCCGCCGTCTTCTCCTGCCGCGGCAGGTTTCCCGCGCCGCCGCTGGCGCGTCGGAGGAGGACCATCGTTGCCGCGATCGAACTCGTTGACCTCAGGAACGCGCGGCGACTGGCATTACGACGCATCAGTGCACTCCTGGGCGTCTGCCCTGTCTCTTCCGCACGGCCGGGACGGCCGTGTCACTGTCCTGTTGACGTGTCTAAGGAATGTCCCGCGGAATGAGGTCGATGATGACCGGATAGTGGTCGGCCGCATATCCCTTCGGATATGGATCGGTCCGCCAGTCATACTCCGGATCGTAGAGGGTGCCGAACACGTGCGCCGAGCCGATCACGAACTCGCGGTGCGCGGCGCTGTTGAGCAGGATGTAATCGAGCACGCGGCTGGATTCGTGCGTCTTGTACAGGTTCGGCTCGGTCTGGTCGGCGTCGCGCCAGCGGGGGATGATGCGATGGGCCATGACGTCGATGAGCCCCGCCTCGAGATACAGGCGGAACGACTTGTCCCACGGCGCGGCGTTGAAATCGCCGAGGACGATGATGTTCCGCGAGCGATCGCGCCGGCGAACCTGGTTGACCAGCTCGATGGTCCGGATCGCCTCGGCTTCGCGCTGAAAGCGAAAATCGCCCCCCGACTTGTGATGCAGAACGAACAGCGTCAGCTCGTAGTCTTGATCGACCTTGACGTCCACCCGCAGGGGACTTCGCTGCATGGTCAGGCCGCGCCGGTACTTCGGGGGGACCGTCGAGAAGCCCGGCCCCACCCGCTTCACGTCGTCCAGTGAGAGGTTGGACCAGACCTCCGCGTTCGTGATCGGGAAGCGGCTCAGCACGCTCTGCTCGATGCCGCGGTAATAGCCGACGTCGAACGACGCCATGTGCTCGTAGCCCATCCCTTTCAGATACGTGTCGCGGAACCACGTCAGGCACTGGAGCGATTCGACCTCCTCGAGGGCGAGGATGTCGGCGTCGACCGCGCGGATGGCCGCGGCGAGGTTGCGGCAGCGCTCCTCGGACGTGGCCATGTCGATGTCATCGTGCTCGCCTTCCAACGTCGGATCGTCGACGTGATCGAAGAGGTTGAGCACGTTGTAGGCGGCGATGCGGATCGAACCCCGCGCCTGCGGCTTCGGCTGCGACAGGCCGAATCGATTCTGCCCGCCCGCGGCGCCGGTGCGCTGCAGGCCGCTCTCGCCCGCGGCGCCGCCACCCGACGAGACGGCGGACATCGCCAGCACCAGGCACAGACCGACACCCATCCACGACCGTCGACGCATCACACGCTTCTCCTGTTCTTCGACGAGCTTCTTGACGCGAATCACGAGGGCGAAGTGTAACGCGTCGGCGGCGGACGCGACGCCGACGATCCGGACCCCCCCTCCTTCCGGTTGTGCCGATCAGGCGGATTGATCGAGGCCGCGCCGCTCCGGCCGGCTCGATCCGCCCTCGCACAACCGGCATCAGCGAAGCCGTATTCGATGCTGGAAGGTCACGGAGCACGAGGGAGAAGCCCCCTGGGCCACGACCGGGCCATCCTGCGCCGCCGGCTCGGACCGCTTGCGGTCCTGCTGGTCATGCTGCCCGCGGGCTGCGCCGCGTCCGAGAAGGCCGCCTACGTCAGCCATCTGAGGCACTCGATCCACCGGACCACGACGTGCGATGCGCAGCTCGCCGCCGCATTCGGGCTGGACGAGCCTGAAGGGCCCGTCCTCGCCGAGGCGGACACCTCCGGCGGGTGGAACGAATGAAAACGGCCCGGCGCGCGAAGCGCACCGGGCGGGTTCATCATCAATCGAATTCCACCCGCTGAGCGATCAATCCTCCGGCCGCGCCGCCTGCCGCACGTCCTGATCGCGGGCCAGCGCCTGGGCCTGGAGGATGAGCACGGCCATCTCGAGCTGCGGGTCGATGCCCTTGACGAGCAGATCGTTGACATCCGGCCGGTCCGGGTCATCGGGGTCGAGATTGCCCTCTTCATCGAGGGGGATGATCTCGGCGGCCTGGCGGAGCTCAATGGCGTCGATGTTCTGCTGGGCGGTCATGTCGACCTCGATATCGGGATCGACGCCCCACTCGGTGGCGCCGGGTCGCTTGTGCACGAGCCGGCCGGGGGTGATCCCGCCGTCCGGCGAGGGCAGGCGGTAATACTGGGTCGTCAGCTTCAGCCGGCCGTTCCGGGCGATGTAGTGCACCGTCTGCACGCTCCCCTTGCCGAACGTCCGCTTGCCCACCACCACGCAGGCCCCGTGCGCCTGGAGGCAGCCGGCGACGATCTCGCTCGCGCTGGCCGAGCCTTGATTGACAAGGATCACGGTGGGGATGTCGGCGAAGGCGGCGCGGTAAGCCCGCGCGTCCTGCCGCCACGCGCGACGGCCGAACTTGTCCTCCCCCGTCACGATGTTCCCCTGCCGCACAAACAGATTGCTGATGCGCACCGCCGCGGTGAGCAGCCCGCCGGGGTTGTAGCGCAGATCGAGGACCAGTCCGTTCGGCTCGCCGTCCGCGTTGATCTCCCGCCACGCCGAGAGCAGATCGTCCCAACTGTCCTCGGTGAACTGGGTGAGGCGGATGTACGCGATACGGCTGACCGGATCGAGATACCAGTCCCAGACCGGCTCGCCGTTCTCGTCCAGTCGCTCCTTCCACCAGCCCTTGACGGAACGGATCTTGATCACGTCGCGCTCGACGGGGATCTGGAGCAGTCCCTCGACCCCCTCGCGCTCCACGCCGAGCGTGACGACTTCGCCCTTGGGGCCGGTGATGCGATCGACGGCGTCGTTGAGGCTCCAGCCCACGGTCGAGTCGCCGTTGACCTCCATGATCAGGTCGTTGGGCTTGATGCCCGCGAAGTAGGCGGGCGTGCCTTCCAGCGGGTTGACGACCTTGATCTCGCGCTTGTCGTTGTGCCGGATGAGGATGCCCACGCCGACGAAGTTCCCCTGCGTCGCCTGCCGGAACCGGGCCAGCTTCGCGGGCCAGATGATCTCCGAGTAGGGATCGAGCCCCGCCATCGCCCCCTCGCCGAACTCGTGGTACACCACCTCCAGCGGCAGATCCAGCGACGCCATGTTCTCTTCGACCAGATCATCGAGCAGCCGGTTGAGCGCGTTGCGGTCCAGTTCTTCGTCGCTTCGGAACGTCAGCGACTCGAGCTTGCCGTCGATGAACGCAACCCACTCATCGACGACGTCGTCGTCGATCAGGGCGGGGAACGCTTCGCTGAGTGCGGTGGTGGTGGCGAACAACCGCAGCGCCTCCAGCCCGCCTTCCAGCAGCGGCCGCCAGCCGGCGGTCTCGATGTGCTCGGCGGCGGCGGTGCCCAGCGCGGCCCGCAGCATCCGCTGATCGATCCCGTCCAGCCGATCTTCCCAGTCCAGCGCGGTGGCGGGGTTGTACTCGCCCAGCGGCTCCTCGCCGATCCGCGCCCGGCGCTCGTTGCGCATCTCGTGCAGGCGGCGCGGGGCGTACTGCGCCAGCAGGCCCACGCGGCGGTTCACCGCCTCGAGCTGTTTGTCGTAGCGGTCGAACTCGTCGCGCCGCTCGGTGTCTTCGTAAAAGGTCCGAAGCAGGTAGAGCAGTTCCTGGGCGTCCAGCCAGAGGCGTTGATCCTCCGTGCGCGGGATCTCTGATTCGGCCCAGGCGACGAGTTCCATGATCTCCGGCTCGTCGAAGGCCTGGTCGAAGTCCTCGGCGAGCGTCTGCGCCTTGACCGCCTTGCGCAGGGCCTGGGCGAGCCGATCCTGCTCCAGCTCGTCGCGCATCTCGCCCAGCGCTTCGGCCCGCTGCTCCTCGCGCGCCTCGGCGGCCTGCTCGGCGTTGGCCCGCAACTGGGCCAGGGCATCGCGGAAGCGATCGACGGAACCCGCCACGGCCGCGTCTGCGGGCAGATCATCGAACTTGTGCCGCAGGGTCCCGTCATTGCCGCGCAGCGCCGCCTCCCAGATCTCCGTGGCCCACCGGTCGATCGAGGCGTGGCCCCCGCCCGCGGCGGGAGCGTCGACCGGCGCGGCCGTGGCCGGGACGAGCAGGGCGGCGATCATCAGCAGGGGCAGTCGGAGCCGGGTGCGGTGAATCATGTTCGGGTCATACCTGTGATGCGGGTTGTCATGGGCGTTCGGGTTGTTCGCAATGGCGAGGGCGCTGGCATCGATGCCGTGCGGACCGCTCCCGGCCTCGCTGAGGATCGGCTAACGGGGCCCGCCCCTTCACCGCTTCAGGACGACCGGGCCGCGGAGGCGCCCGCGACGCGGTCCCTCCGACCCCTCTCCTACCGTCGGTGACGAGGCGGGTTGACCCGCATCGCGGTTCCGGCTCATTCTATACGTCGCCTTCCCGGCCTCGGTGCGGTTGGGCCGGCGGGCCGGTGGTGACCATCCTCCGGTGGCTATACTCGTCTCATGCTGAGCGAGTCGATGCCGCATCTGGCGGGCCTCCCTGCCGCGACAACCGGGGCGTCGAACGGGCAGGCGCTGATGAACGCCTGGGTCCTGTTTGGAACAATCGCGGTGCTGCTCGGTCTATTCTTCATCTTCGTGCTGGTCCTGGCGGTGCTTCGCCGCCGCCGCCGCGTTTCGCCGAAGGGCGGCGAAGGCAGGACGCCGACCGTCGATCCCTGGGCCGAGGCGGGCCAGCGGGCCCGGCCATACCCGCAACGCGACCGGCGACGTTGATGCCCATCGCTTGCGCGGTCCCCGCTTGATCGACACGTCTCACTCGCCGGCGAGGGCCCGCTGCAGGGCCCGGATCTCCGGTGCGTTTCCGCCGGACACGCGGGCCTGCTCCAGCCACAGTTCCGCCGCCCCGCGGCGACCGGCCCGCAGGAACGCCTCCCCCGCCCGCACGGCCGCCAGGTACGCCCGGGGATCGGTCGGCCGCTGCCGGTAACGGTGGGCCCAGGCCTCGGCGGCCCTCTCGTGCCGGCCCTGCTGCTCGTAGGCGGCGGCGAGTTCGGCAGTGACGCCCGGATCGGCCCGCTGAGCGTCGGAGAGGGCCGTAAGCAGCTCCAGGGCCCTCCGGACGTCTCCATGGCGACGGTGGATCCTCGCCTCCTGCACGCGGAATCGCAGATCGTCGGGCACCAGCCGCCTCGCCCGGCTGATCCGCCCCAGCGCCTCCTCGAAATCCCCCTCTTCCAGTGCGATCATCGCCAGCGAGGCGTGGGCCAGCGGCTCGTCGGCATCCAGCTCGATGACCCGTCTCAGCGATCGCTTCGCCTCCTCGAATCGCTTTTCCTGAATGAGTATCTGGGCCTCGTACAGCGGATGCTGGGGATTGGTCGGATCGAGCCGCCCGGCCTCCCGAAACTGGTCGAGGGCGGCATCGGTCTCGCCCGCGGCCAGGGCCATCATCGCCGCAGAATGGCGAAGACCGGCCGATTCGGGTTCGACCTCGACGGCCGCCTGGTAGTGCTCATAGGCCTCGCGCCGGGCCGTCTCTGCCGCTTCCTCATCGCCGCGGCGCTGGGCCTGGGTGGCCTTGATGATGAGCACCTGGCTCATCAGTTCGCGGGCCCGCACCTCGCGCGGGGCCCTCTCGATGAGCTTGTCGAGGATCAGCTCCGCCTCGACGAGATTTCGGGAGTTCAGGTACTCGTTCGCCGCGGTGAGGGCGGCCTCGATCGCGTCCCGATCCACCTCCGCCGCCGCCGGCCCGGGCGCCGCGGGGGCCGCATCATCGGACCCGGCGGGTGAATCGGCCTCATTCGGGCATCCAAAGAGGCCGAAACATCCGGCGAGCGCCGCCGATACGACGATGTGGCCCAATCGCGGTGCGCGCATGGCTCAAACACCACTCCACAGCGAGAGTATCATGACACGTTTCATGACCACGGCCCCTGCCATGACCGAACTGCCCAAATCATACGTGCCGGCCGAGCATGAGGAACGAATCCGCGCCCGGTGGGAGGACTCGGGCGCTTTTCACGCCGTTCCCCGTCGCGAGGGCGACGATCGGCCGCCGTACTGCATCCTGATCCCCCTGCCTAACGTCACCGCCCCCCTGCACCTGGGCCACGCCTTGAACAACACCCTCCAGGACGTGCTCACCCGCTATCACCGCATGCGGGGCTTCAACACGCTCTGGATGCCCGGCACGGATCATGCGGGCATCGCCACCCAGACCGTCGTCGACAAGCGCCTCCAGGCCGCCGGCGAGCCGTCACTTCGCGACTACAAGCGGCTCGAGGCCGAAGGGAAGAATGGCCGGGAGCAGTTCGTGGCCCTCGTCCAGGAATGGAAGGACGAGTACGAGGCGACGATCACCGATCAGCTCAAGGCCTTCGGCTGCTCCTGCGACTGGGACCGCCAGCGGTTCACGATGGATGAGATGTGCGCGCGGGCCGTGCGCGAGGCGTTCTTCCGGTTGTTCAAGGAGGGTCTCATCTATCGCGGCAAGCGTCTGGTGAACTGGGACCCCGCCACCCAGACCGCGCTGGCCGATGATGAGGTCGAGAACGTTGAGATCAAGGGGCACTTCTGGTACCTGAAGTACCCCATCGTGGATGATGACGAGAACGACACGGGCGAGTTCGTCACCGTCGCCACCACGCGCCCCGAAACGATGCTGGGCGATACCGCGGTTGCGGTGAATCCCAGCGATCCGCCGCGCGCCAAGTACATCGGGATGAAGGTGCGGCTGCCGATCGTCGATCGCATCGTGCCCATCATCGGTGATGATTACGTGGTCATTCCCGATCCGGACTCGGACGATGCGAAGGCGCAGTACGCGACGGGGTTCCTGAAGGTGACGCCGGCGCATGATCCGAATGACTGGGAGATCGGCCTGAGGCACGATCTGCCCGTGATCAACATCCTCGCGCCGGATGCATCCATCAGCCGCGATCACGGCTGGCCCGCGGAAGAGTTCGAATCGGGGCGGGCGAAGGAGGCCGAGCAGTTCCTGGGGATGAGCCGCGAGGAGGCGAGCGCCGCGGTGGCGAAGTGGTTCGAGGAGCACGATCTGCTCGAAGAGGTGCGCGACTACCAGCACACCGTGGGGCACAGCTATCGTTCGCATGTGGCGATCGAGCCGTACCTGAGCGATCAGTGGTACGCGAAGGTGACCGATGACCGGCTCGTGGGCGAAGCGCAGCGGGCGCTGTGCGACGAGCAGTTCGAGGGCGTGAGACCGGAGCGCGAAGACGCAGCACCTCAAGGTGGCATGGGCGCAAGAGAAGGTGGCACGGGCGTCCCGCCCGTGCGGCCTCCGCGCATCGTCTCCGACAAACTCCACATTCACCGACGCAACCTCCCCCACTGGCAACTCGGCGGCAGCACCTACTTCATCACGTTCCGCCTCGTGCAGGGCGAAATGACTGAACAGGAGCGCCGCGTGGTCCTCGAGGCGTGCCTCCACTGGCACAACGAGCGGATGCATCTGCATCTCGTCAGCGTGATGCCGGACCACGTGCACATGCTCTTGACGCCGCTGGAGCAGAGCCCGGGTGAATGGCATTCACTGCCGGACATCCTCCACAGCATCAAGAGCTTCACCGCTCACCGCATCCAGGAACAGCGCGAGGCAAGCGGTCCACTCTGGCAGGATGAGTATTACGACCGCATTGTGCGCGATGATGATGAGTTCTACGAGAAGTGGAACTACATCGTGGAAAATCCGGTGCGGGCGGGGCTGGCCGGTGCGGCGGAGGAGTACGGGTTTACGATCAGGCCGGGCGATGATCTGGGACCGCACGGGCGGGACGCCCGTGCCACCGACGGGGAGAGCCGGATCCGCACGGGCGGGACGCGCGTGACGCCCAGGGACGAAGCCACCGACTCGCACGGCCGGGACGGCCGTGCCACCTTTGATGGCGACCTGCGGTTCTATCCGCCGCGGTATGCGAAGATGTACCAGTCCTGGCACATCAACCTGCGCGACTGGTGCATCAGCCGACAGCTCTGGTGGGGGCATCGGATACCGGTGTGGAGCAAGTACCACGACGATTTCGGTGACATGTCTCTCGACGAGTTTGACACGAAGATCTTGGGGTATCTGCGCGAGGCACGCATCGCGGGAGGTCACACTACTTCGCTTGAGGAACTGAAGCAATTGAGGTCCGCTGGCATCGACGATGGTGTGATCCCAGTCAGCTCGATCTGCGTTCGAGCGGAAGATGATCACGAAGTGATCGATTTCCTCGAACAATGCGGATACGAGCAAGATCCAGACGTGCTCGACACCTGGTTCAGCAGCGCGTTGTGGCCGCTGTCCACGATGGGCTGGCCGGAGCCGGCGGACTTTCCGGAGACGGTCGGGCTGCTCGACACCTTCAATCCCACCTCCGTCCTCGTCACCGCGCGCGAAATCATCACGCTGTGGGTGAGCCGGATGGTGATGTTCAACCGCTTCTTCAATGACGGGAAGCTGCCGTATTACCACGTCTACATCCACCCGATGATCCAGGATCAGCACGGCCAGCGGATGAGCAAATCGCTGGGCAACGGCGTGGATCCGCGCGACATCATTCACAGCCACGGGGCCGATGCGCTGCGGTTCACGATGGTCCAGATGGCCACGAGCACGCAGGATGTGCGGCTGCCGGTGGACACGATGTGCCCGCACTGCGAGCAGGTGTTTCACCCCAAGGAGATCACCAGCCCGGCCGGGTACCGCGTGGCCGCCCCGCGCCAGACCTGCCCGCTCTGCGGTGGCAAGCTGGTGACCGCTTACGGCCGCGCCTCGGCGACCGCGGTACCGACCGATGAAGAGCCGGCCGCCCTGAACACCTCGGCCAAGTTCGACCTCGGACGCAACTTCTGCAACAAGCTGTGGAACGCGACGCGGTTTGCGCTGAGCAACCTCGGAAGGCACGAAGGAACGGAGGCACCGAGGCACGAAGGGGAGCGGGCGCTGGTTGATCGGTGGATACTGAGCCGGTTGTATCACACGCATCGGACGGTTGAGGCGGCGGTGAAGGAATACCAGTTCAATGTCTACGCCGAGACGATGTACGACTTCGTCTGGCGCGATTTCTGTGACTGGTACCTGGAGGCGATCAAGCCCACCGTGCGCGAGGACCCGTCCCAGCAGCAGGTGCTGCGCACGGTGCTCAACGCGATCCTCCGCATGCTGCACCCGATCAGCCCGTTCGTGACGGAGACGCTGTGGGAACACGTTCGCGCGGCGGGCGAGGTGGGGCTGGAGGGCGTCGAGCTGCCGGATGGCGAGCTCCTCGCCGGCGCCGCCTGGCCGCGCGTGGATGATCGGCTCGTCGATGATGCCGCCGAGTCGACGTTCCGACGCGCGCAGGAACTGGTGCTCTCGGTGCGCACGCTGCGGGCGCAGCACAACGTCGCGCCGAAGAAGCGGATCGCGCTCTCCGCCACGCCCGGCGCGGCGGAACTCATCGACCGGGCGGGCGGCGTGGTGCAGACGCTGTGCATGCTCGAGAAGGTCGAGCCGCTGAGCAATGACCGGCCGGCCGGGGCGATCCCGCTCGCCTTCGAGGGCGATGAGCTGCTCATCAGCGGTCTCATCGACGAGGTCGACATCGAGGCGGAGCGCAAGCGGCTGACCAGGCTCATCGGCCAGAAGGAGAAGGCCCTCGGCGGGTACCGTAACAAGCTCAACAACCCCGGCTACGTGGACAATGCCCCGCCGGAGGTGGTCGAGGAGACGCGGTCGCGGCTGAGCGAGGCGGAGGCGGATCTCGCCGCGGCGCGAAAGGCGCTGGAGTCGCTCGACGCGGCACGGGGGTGAGCTCGATCCGCCGTGCCGCCGAGGCGCTACACTTGACCGGAACCCAGGAGGCGCCTGTGGGCAGGCTCGTCGGACTCATCCTGACGGCAACGCTGATGATCATCGCCGGGTGCGCGAGCACCGCGAAACCGGCAGGCGGCACGTCCGTCGCCGACACGCAGCCGGGCGGGAGCGCGGTGCGCATGCCCGCAGTGCAACAGGGACCCGCAGCGCCGCCGACATCGGTGCAGATCGGCCGCCGGCCCTGGCGCTTCGCCGCCTATGAAGGGTCGCTCATCAGCACGGCGCATTACCGCATTCACACCACGCTGGAATACGATCACATTCTTCAGCGCCTGCCCGTGTTCATGGAGCACGCGATCGAGCGTTACACGACGGCCCTGGCGGATCTGCCCGAGCCGGGAAGGCCGCTGGAGACGTATCTGTTTCACGATCGCCGGCAGTGGATGGCCAAGACGAGGCAGATCCTGCCCCACGAGGCGGCGACGTTCGACGCCCTGGGGCGGGGCGGGTTCACCACCCGCGGCATCGCCGTGCTGTATTACATCGATCACAACGGGCGATATCGCGACACGTTCGCCATCGCGGCCCACGAGGGCTGGCACCAGTACACACAGAGCACGTTCCGCCAGCCGCTGCCCATCTGGCTGGAAGAGGGGATCGCGACCTACATGGAGGGCCATCAGTGGGGTGAAGAGGCGCCGCGGTTCATCCCGTCGCGCAACTGGGAGCGGCGCGGTGCGCTGCGCCGGGCCATCAGGGCCGACGCGCTGATCCCGCTCGATGACCTGCTCACCCGCGCCCCGCAGTTCTTCCTCGAGGAGAACAAGGATCGGCTGCTGACCTACTACGGCCAGGTGTGGGCGCTGACGCGATTCCTCGCCGACGGCGCGGACGGGCGTTACCGCGAAGCGCTGGCGGAGTTGCTGACGGATGCCGCGCGGGGACGGCTGGGGCATCGCCTGTCGGTCTCTCTCTCGACCCGGCCGGCTGCAGCGCCGACGATCAACAGCAATCGGCCGCGGCGGTCGCGCCGGGTGGCCCTCAACGACCTGGGCACCTGGCTGGTGAAGACGTACTTCGACGAGGACGTGGCGGCGTTCGAGGAGGCGTATTTCGCCTACGCCCGCGCTCTGGCCGAAGGCGGGCCGGTCCGCGGGCCCCGACGCGGACGCCGGGCCCGGTAGAATCACCCTCCCCCGTGGCTGAGACGGGAGATCCACCCCCATGCGCATCGGAATCCTCGGCGACTCGCACGGCCGGATCGCCATCACCGCCCGGGCGGTGGAGGCTCTGCTCGAAGCCGGCGCGGAGACGCTCATCCACCTCGGGGACATCGAGGACGAGCGGGTCATCGACGAGCTGGCCGGTCATCGCGCCCATCTCGTGTTCGGCAACTGCGACTGGGACACCGACGCCCTGGCCCGCCATGCCGAACGCCTCGGCGTGATCGTGGACGATCCGATCGGCCGGCTCGAGGTCGCCTCGAGGCGCATGGCGTTCACCCACGGCCACCGGCCGGAGCTGATGCGGCAGGCGCTGGAGGACGGGATCGATTACCTGCTGCACGGCCACACTCACGAGCTTCGCGATGAGCGGGTGGGCTCGACACGAATCATCAACCCCGGCGCGCTGTTCCGCGCCCGCCGTTATACTGCGGCGGTGCTCGATCCCGCGGCGGACGCGCTTCAGATCATCGATCTCGATCACCGAAAGCCCGAATCCTCCCCATGATTCACGAACCGCCGCACACGCTCGATCCCGACGAAGTCCTCATCCGCCTCGCGGAGGAGAAGGATCACGTCGTCATCTGCGAGATGTTCGGCAAGAGCATGTCTGAAGGCCGGCTGCGCGGCAACGACACGGGCGCCGACATCGAGAACCTGCACGAGGGCTACTTCGCCGACGACGGGGCCAGCGCGTTCTGGGTCGCCTGCTCCGGAGACGACGTCATCGGGATGATCGGGGTGCAGAAGACGCGGGAGAACACCGCCGAGCTGCGCCGGCTGTACGTGCGCGAGGCCTTCCGCCGCCGGCGCGTGGGCACCCGGCTCGTCGAGCACGCCATCGATTTCTGCCGCACCCGCGGGTATCTCAAGGTCGTCCTCGACGTCGCGTTCGAGCGCAGCCCCGCCATCGGGGTCCTCCAGAAGTTCAGCTTCACGCACGTGAGGACGCGCGAGATCGACGGCCACAAGCGCCTGGATTTCTATCTCGACCTGTACTCGGAGCCGAAGAGCTGACCGCGCGGCGGTGCGCGGCAAAAGAAAACCCCCGGTTCCATTCCGGGGGCAAGCGCGATCGAATCACAGGCGCCGCCGGGCTGATCAGTCGCGCGGGGCCTTCTTTGTCCGTTCGAGCAGATCGGTCAGCAGCTTGTCCAGTTCGGCGAGGCGTTCATCGAGGCGCCTGAGGCGCGCCTCCAGTTCCTCGTCCACCTCGGCTTCCTCCTCCGCATCGCCCCTCATCTTCATCTTCAGACGGGGGCGGAACTCGAAGATCCGATTCTGTTCATCGATGAAGAAATCGCGCAGGCGCTCCCGGTCGGCGGGGAGTCCGCCCCAGCGCGGGGCGACCATTTCCTCATCGAGCCAGAACAGGCCGGAGCCCGTGTCCGCGGCCGGCGCCTCGCCGATGAGTTCGGCTTCCGCCATCGCGCGGGCGTCATAGGCATCGAGCGTGACCCCGATCGTCTCCGGCTCGCCCTCGTGAATGACCTGGAGGGCGATCACGTCGCCCGGCTCCTTCTCCGCGAGGACGGCGCGGAGCGTATCGGGATTCGCCGGCGTCTGGCCGTCGATCTTCACGATGACGTCGAACTCGTCGAGGCCCGCCTCGTGGGCGGGAAGCCCCACGTGTACCGCCTTCACCAGTGTCGTCGCGCCCGGCTCGAGCCTGAGATGGCGCAGCAGCGCCGCGCCCGGTTCGTCGAGATGAATCCCGATCATCACCTTCGGCTCATCCGCGGGTTCGAACCTCAGCCGCTTCGTATCATCGCTTCCGATCCAGTACTGCCAGAGACCCCGGCCCTCGTTATCGCCGCCGATGCCGATCCGGATCGTCTCGATCTCCTGACCGTCTTCATCGATCACGACGAGTCCGCCGCGTATCTTGCGGATGCGCTCGGGCGGCACTTCTTCGCCGTCGACACGGACGGTCGTTTCGCCGTCCTCGATGATCACCTCGATCTCGTGCTGCTCGGTGGTCGTCTTCAAGTCGCTTCCGCCGTCGCGGACGACGATGCGGTTCGCGGTGACGGTGCCGCCGTCGGAGGTGACGGCGATCACGCCGTCGTCGGCTTCGAGTTCCTCTTCCACCGCGGCGTGTGCGGCGGGGGCCGCCAGGGCCGCCAGGGCCGCGAGCGGCAGGAGCCGGCACGGCCGGTTCAGGTTCAATCGTTTCCGGTTCATGGCTCGGTCCTCAACAGTTGAAAGGTCGTTGAACGTCTTCGATCCAGGCGCGTTGCGGTCCGGCGTACGGTGGAGATCGATCACATCCGCTCACGGCTCGGACCCTCCCAGCGGACGAGGGTGGGCCGGCCGTATTCGTCTTCGCCGCCGTAGTGGTAGAGCCTGGGGACGACCGCCCGTTCCATGATCTGCTGCACGAAGATGACCTCGAAGCCCTCGCCGGACGGGGCGGGGCGCGTCTGAACGATCACCCGTCGGGGCTGCTCGCTGAGCACGATGCCCTCCTCGCGTCCCTTGTCCAGGTAGGACTGGAAGGCATCGCGGGCGGTGGGAAAACCCGCCACATTCGTGGTGGGCGTCGTATCCGGCCCGCCCTGCGGAGCGTTCGACGCCGGCCCGAGATGCGTCGCCCAGGCGAGGAGGATGACCGCCGCCACCGCCCAGCCCAGCCACGCCGGCACGCGCGGAAACGGATGCACACCGGCCCCTTCGCGCGCTGCCGAAGACGCCTCGCCACCGGCGCCGGCCGGCAGCCCGACGCGCTCGGCCACCGCGCCGGCCGACTCCATCAGCTCGGCCAGGGATCGCTGATCGCGCTGCGCCCGGCCGAGCTCGCGCCGCACCCGCGGCTCTTCCGCGGCCAGCGCCACGAGCCGATCCCATTCCTCATCGCAGGCTTCACCCTGCACGCACCGGGAAATCAGCAGGTCCTTTTCGATCTCGTTCATGGCGTGGCTCGCTTGAGGGCAGAGTTGGCGGACGGCGGTGCGGCAGGGCGATGACCGGCCCCTCGCCGCTTGGTGTCCGCGGATTCGTCTCCGTCGGGGCGTCCCTCCCGCAGCATGCGCCGCGCCCGGGCAATGCGCGTGTCCACCGTGGGGGGCGGGATGTCCAGCAGCGCGGCGATCTCCCGGCTGCGCATCCCCCGCATCGCGCGCAGCAGCAGCGGCTCGCGATAGGCCTCCGGAAGTTGCGCGACGCGATGAAGCATGTCGCCGAGCTGCTCGTTCATCGCGAGGCGATGTTCATCTCCGCCGCGGCCGGGAAGATGATCGTGCGGAGGCAGTTCGCCGCGCGGGCGGTACTTCCCGTTGCGGCCGGCGGCGCGGGCCGCGTTGAGCGCGATCGTGCGCAGCCAGGCTCGAAAGCTCGACTCGTCCCGCAATGTGTCGATTCTGCTCACGAACGTCACCGCGACCTCCTGGAGCAGGTCCTCCAGGTCCTCGAAGCTCGGCTTGTGGGCGAGCAGCACGGCGGCGATCCACCGCCGATCACGCTCCCACAACGCGCGCATCGCGTCCGGATCACCGGCCTTCGCTGCGGCGACGAGCACCTCGCCCGTCGGGGCGTCCGAGACGAATTCCGAAACGCCGGACATACACGCTCCTTGCCCGATGAAGATGCGCCGCGCGCGGCAATCTGCCCGCCACAAACGCGGAATTCGACGATTGAGTCCTACCGGCGGGGCGGCGATCCGGTTCGGTGTGCCCGATGATCGTGCTCGACGATGCTGATCGGCCGCCGTCGCGAGCCGGGGGCGGGTTCCGGGCGTCGAGGCCGCAGGGCGAGTCCACGGGCCGCGGGACCCGTTGCCGCGCGTCCGTTTCCTGGGGCCGGGGACGAGTTCCGGGGGCCGGGGGCCGGGGGCCGGGGGCCGGGTCAGTCCGCCGCGGCGCTCTCCCGCTCCTTCTCCGATCGTCGGAGCTCGATCTCCCCGCCGTCCAGGCGCTCGGCCAGGCCCAGCTCGATGAGGGCGGCGAGGGCGGCCTGCTGCTCGGCCTGCTTCTTCGACGCGCCCCAGCAGGAGGGGAAACGACGCGGGCCGATCTCCACGCAGATCTCGAAGCACTTGGCGTGGTCCGGACCCTTCTCGTCCAGAATCAGGTACTGCGGCGACATCTCCAGCTCGCGCTGCACCGCCTGCTGCAGCGCCGATTTGAAGTTCTGCTGATGACCCGAGCGGTCGGCGCGCTGGATGCGGCCTTTCATCCGGCTGAGGATGAACTCTCGCGCCACGTCCAGCCCGCCGTCCAGGTACAGCGCGCCGACCAGTGCTTCATAGACCGCGGAAATCACCGAACGCGGAAGCTCCGCCCGGCTGCTCATCCCCTTGCCCGTGCGCAGCAGGTCACCCAGCCCCATCTTCTCCGCGACCGTGGCGCAGGTCGCCCGGCTGACCACGGCGGATTTGATCTTCGTCATCTCCCCCTCGAGCAGATGCTCGTAGTTGGCGAAGAGATAATCGCAGACGACCATCCCCAGGATGGCATCGCCCAGGAACTCCAGCCGTTCGTTGCTCTCCAGCCGATCGTCGACCAGCGACGCGTGGGTCAGGGCGCGCTTGAGCAGCGCGCGGTCGGCGAACTCGTGCCCCAACAGCTCCTCAGCGGTTCGGATTTCTTCCTCGGTCATGACAGCCCGTGCGCTCTGGAAGGACAACGCCTGCCGGCCGGCCCAGGACCTGCCGGCGGACACGTGCACGCTCTGGCGGACGGGCTTTCCAGAGGCCCTCCGGTGGCGAGGGGCGACTGGAAAGCTCGACCGACGGGTCCGACGAGACCCGGCGCTCCATCCATCCACTATCGATTCTATCGACCCGCCGGGCCAAAGAAACCGGCCGGGTCCCGGATTGATTGTTCCGGGATCGAATCCCGCCGCGACAGGTCCCATAGCGCGGCGTCGACCGGAACCGCCGCGGCGGTTGTCCTCTCCCCCGGTGGCGGGTGACCGTCTCCGCGGCTACCCTACCGGGTTCCGTCACCCGGGCCGGAAGAGGGCCTTCCCCCGGGCCGGTCCCCATCGTCCCCCCAGCGAGAGGCGAGCCATGCACTATCCACGTCGGGTCAGCAAGATCCAGCGCGTCCGCAGACTCGGCTTCCGGGCCCGCATGAAGACGAAGGCGGGCCGGAGGATGATCAACCGCAAGCGTCGCAAGGGTCGTCGCCTGAGCGGGGTCTGAGCCACGTCTGCCGCCGTCCCCGGCCGCGCGGCCTACGCTTCACCCCCACCCGGGGCCGCCGGGGCGAGTCCCAGCATTCTCATCACGTCTCTGGCCACCGCCCGCGGATCCGGATCCGAGGCGTCGCAGATCACGTCGGCCAGCGCCTCGTAGGTCGGCTCTCGTCGCCGAAGCACGGCGGCGATCTCCTCCGTCACCGACGTCCCCGTCAGGCTGGGGCGATCGCCCGGCACCGCCCGGAGCCGACGTGTGAGCACGTCGAGCGGGCATTTCAGATACGCCACGCGGATCTGTCCGGCCGCCCGTCCCGCTTCGATCCGATCCCGGGCCGCGTCGATCATGGGCACCCCGCCGCCGAGGGCGATGATCCGGGTGTCGCCGGCGAGGGTCTCCCGCAGGGCATCGAGCTCCGCCGCCCGCCACGCCGACTCGCCGTGCGCGTCCCAGATCCCGGTGATCGTCGGCTCCGCGAAGCGCCCCTGCACCCGATCGTCCAGATCGACGAAACGCCGGCCGCACCGCTCGGCCAGGAGAAGGCCGACCGTCGTCTTGCCGCATCCGCGTGGTCCGATGAGAAGAACGTTCATGGCGCGATCCGGTGCGCACGGCGATGGCGCCGCGCCTCCGGCCGATCATATCTCGATGCGCTGGGGGCGCCGCGCCGCCGTCTCAGGCGGCCGCCCGGAGGTGCTCGCCGCCCACGTAGCGAAGCAGGCGCTGGCGATCCTCATCCGCCAGGAATCGCGTGAACTGGACGGCCAGCCGCCGCGCGGCGGGATCGTCCTCGGCATCGTGCACCCACACGACCCGGCCGGACGCGAAGACGCTGTTCGCCTCCCCGGGCAGTCGGAGGCAGACGGCGAGCCGCTCGCCCAGTTCCAGGGGCCGATCGAGTTCGATCCGCGCCCCGGAGATGCTGATGTCGTAGGCGTGCCCGTCCAGCGTGTGCAGCGCCATTCCTTCCACACGCTGCACCGTGACGCCGGCGCATCCCGGCTCCAGCCGGAACCGCGGATGCTCGCGCTGATCGGAGTCGGATGACCGGGCCATGGGGGCGACCTCCAGGAACGGGAACGGGGGAGCGACCCGCGACCGCGGGCCCGCCTCTGCTGCCATCGGACGAATCACCCGTGAGCTTTATCGCCCCTGCGCGGCTCCCGGGAGATTCCGTTCGCCCCCGCCGTCCTCATCGCTCATCGCCGGGACCGGCCCGGGCGTTTCCACGCGGGGCTCAAGGGCGTTCCGTGCTGATCGCCGATCCCTGATCCCTGATGGCTGATCCCTCCGTCTCTCTCGTCGCGAGCAGGTGGATGCTCACGCCGTTGATCCGCACACCCAGGGCGTCGCCGACCTCGCGAAGCAGCTCGTCGGGAAGGCGTTTCATCAGCTTTTCGCTGAGATGCGCGGGCAGGTCTTCGATCTCCGCCGTCTCCGGGAAGCGAACGTGCAGATGCCACTCGGTGTCGGCATCGTATCGGCAGCAGCCGTTGGACATGGGCATGCGCTGCACGAGCCCGGCGGTGCAGAGCGCCTCCAGCGCGTTGTACACGGTGGCGAGGCTGAGCTTCTCCATCCCGGGCCGGACGATCCGGTACAGCTCCTCGGCCGTGGGATGGCTGTGACTCTCGCGCAGGGCCTCGAACACCGCCATGCGCTGACGCGTGCACCGTAGACTATGC
>JAXHTH010000346.1:0-7206 GCA_034211115.1 Planctomycetota bacterium
GTCGATGAGGATCCGGCGAATCCGAACATCGTCAAGGTCGTGGTGGATCGACGGGGACGGGCGCTGTATTTCAGTCGGGCGCTGATCCCGTTTGCGCGGGGGGAAGGGCGAACGGGAGCGGGCGCGACGGCGCAGGCGGCGGGGGCGCCGCTGAAGCACGTGGGAATGTACGTCTATCGCCGGGCCTTTCTCGATGAGTATGTACAGTTGGAGCCGACGCCGCTCGAGCAGGTCGAGCGCCTCGAGCAGCTTCGCATCCTCGAGCACGGCGATCCGATCGCCGTCGCGATCGGCGCCGCGCACCATCACGGCATCGACACGCCCGAGCAGTACGAGGCGTTTGTGCAGCGCTGCGCCGCGGGCGCGGGATCATGAGCGCAGACCTCGGCGCGGATCGTCCCCGGGAGGGGAATCCCAAGGCTTTGATTCGCAGCTCACGTCTCAAGACTCAAGACTCAAGACTCGAGACCCGAGACTCACGACGCCTCACCCCAGTGGCTCAGCAGGATGAGCAGATCGGCGGTGTTGACGACGTCGTCGCCATCGAAGTCCGCCGGGCAGTCCTCCGGCGGGTCCGGGCACGGACCCCACGAGGCGAGCAGCAGGAGAAGGTCCGCGGTATCGACGATCCCGTCGCCGTTCACATCACCGGGAATCCCGTCGAGGTTGACGATGACAAACGGCGCGGGCGTCACCCCCACCGTCGGCGGCTCCGTGCTCAGCGTCAACCGAACATGACACTCGTCTGATGAAGGCAGGTCGGCCGGCGCGTGCCATTGATACCGCCCGTTGTCCGGCACGCTGCTGGCGACCATCTCGAACGGCCCGTCGGGGCCGCTCACGGACAGCTCGATCGCCATCGTCGGCTGCGGCGAGCCGGCGGGAACGGCGGCGGACCAGTCGATGAAGCACACCGAGCCGGCGATGATCGTCTCTCCGCCCCGCGGCCGGCGGGGATGGATCAACGGCTCCGCCGGGGCGGACGCTTCCTTCCACAGGTGAGGCGTGTTCGTCCCGCCCGTCCACCAATCGCAGTCTTCCTCGACGATATACGCGAGGTCGGGATAGCCGTTGTGATCGACATCCGTTCCCGCGCGGAGGGCGGCATAATCGCACGGATCCAGCGCGTGGGGAATGGTCGCCATGAGCTGCCACTTGCCGGCGCCGTCGCCGGCGTAGATGCGCGTGTGCGGCTCGCTGAGCGCGATGACGTCGCCGTGTCCATCCAGGTTCATATCCGCGATCCCGGTGAGCGCGACATCGCCGATCGCACTCAGGGAACCGGAGAGATCCACCCATTCACCCGGCGCGGTCCAGGTGAACACGGCGACGCCGGTGTTCGTGCAGAAGGCGAGATCATCGCGCCCGTCGCCGTTCACATCGCCGAGCGATGTGCCGGTGCGCCAGGGCCCGAAGGGGAGATCGCCGTCGGCGGGGGTGAAGCCGCCTTCGCCGTCGCCGAGGCGGACGGTCCCCCCATCGTGTCCCGCGGCGTAATCGGGATGCCCGTCCCCGTTCAGGTCGCCGAACGCGAACTCGAGGCTCGAGTTGCCGCCGGGCGCGGCGAACGCCTGCGTCCAGGAGCCGTCGCCGTTGTTGCGGTAGATGCGCACGCCGTTGCCGCTGCCGAAGCTGATGGAGCCGAGGTCGAGATCGCCGTCATGATCGACGTCGGCGAAGTCGCATCCGAACATGCCCCAGGTCTCGCCGTTGGTGGCGAGCCCGTCATCCCAGGCGGACCAGAGCTGTCCGGTGCCGTCGCCGAGGGCGACCTCGAGGATCTGGTCGCCGAGATCGTTGCTGCTCCAGTCGTGGTGGATGCCGTATCCGACATCCATCAGGTTGTCGTTGTTGGCATCCCCCAGGGCGAGTCCGCCGTAGCCGAAGTTACCGTACTGGAAGAGCGACCAGGCGCCGTCGCCGTCACCGAACCAGACCATGACGCCGTGCTCGTCGGTGTTGACGAACGGGCTGCCGTGGTCGCCGACGCAGACGAGGTCGACGTGCCCGTCGCCGTCGACGTCGCCGAACTCGAGCTCGGTGCCGCCGGCCTCCATGCCCGGCTGATCGAGCCCGGCGGAGGACTCGACATAGGTGGGCGGATCGGCCGCGGCGGGTATGCTCGAAAGAAGAAAAGAGAGGGCGCCGATGAGCCGGGTTTTCGCACTTCGCATGGTCCTGTTCCTCCGCCGGGCGGTTCGTCGCGGGCCCGCGCCGCCTCGGCTCCAGCCTACGCCGACCCGCGCGCCTGCACAAGAACTTCTTCAGGAAACAACGGACGCCGGACGGGCCGCCCGCGTGGCCCGACCGCGGCGAGGCCGCTATCTTTGAGCGGATCAGTCACCTCGGTTCGGCCACGCGGACACGAGACGACCCCGACGGATTCCGTGCATGACCGGCGCAGATCGCTCACCCTCGACAACCGGGTCATCATCGCTGCCCACCGCGGCGCTGGACTACGACTTGCCGCAGCACCTGATCGCGATGCGCCCCGCGGAGCCGCGCGACAGCGCGCGGCTGCTCGTCGTCCGCCGATCCGGTGACTCGATCGAGCATCGCGTCGTCCGCGATCTTCCCGAGTACCTCGCCGCCGACGATTTGCTGGTGTTCAACGACACCGCGGTCGCCCCCGCGCGGCTCTTCGCGCGGCGAGAGGAGACGGGCGGTCGGCTCGAGGGGTTGTTTCTGGAAGAGATCGAGAAGGGGCGGTGGCGGATCATGCTCAAGCCCGCGCGCCGCCTGAAACCCGGCCATCGCCTCGAACTGACCACACTCGAGGGTGCGGCGGGCGAGTGGGCCCTCGAACTGGAAGCGAATGAGGGCGGCGAGTGGATCGCGCGCCTCGATCCGCCGCGGCCGGCGGAAATCGTGCTAAACGAGCTCGGCGGCACGCCGCTGCCGCCCTACATCATCCGCGCCCGCCGCGCCGGTGCGAAGCGGTTCGACGATGCCGACGATCGGCGGTGGTATCAGACGGTGTACGCGGATCCGGGGCGGCGCGGCTCGGTCGCGGCCCCCACGGCGGGGCTGCATTTCACGCCCGCGCTGCTGAAGGCGATCGACAAGAGAGGCGTGCAGCGGCGGCACGTCACGCTCCACGTCGGACCCGGCACGTTCAAGCCCATCTCCGCCGACACCGTCGGCGAGCACGACATGCATGCGGAATGGTACGAAGCGCCGCGGGGAACGATCGCGGCACTGCGCGCGGCGAAGGAACGCCGTGCGGTCGGCCCCGCGCCGACCCCCCGCGTCCTCGCCGTCGGCACCTCGACCGTCCGCACGCTCGAGTCGCTGCCCGATCCGCTGCCGCCGGCCTCCGACGCATCGATCACGGGCGAGACGGAGCTGCTCATCGCCCCGCCGTACCCGTTTCGCTACGTCGACGGCATGCTGACGAACTTCCATCTGCCGCGCTCGACGCTGCTGGCCCTGGTGGCGTCGATGATCGGCCTCGATCGCGTGCTGGCCGTCTACCGGGAGGCCGTCAAGCGCGAGTACCGGTTCTACAGCTACGGCGATGCGATGCTCATCCTGCCGTGAGGCGGCGTGATCGCGTCCCGCCCGATACACTGTGAATCACATGGCTGATGCGATCGAGCCAATTCGGCCGCCGCAGATGTTCATCGAGCATATCCGCGCGCTGGAGATCGTCTTCGACGAAGGCGATCTCGATCGGCTCGGCCGGTATCTGGCCCTGCTGCTGGAGGCCAATCGGCAGTTCAACCTCACCGCAGTGAAGGACCCGGATGAAGCGTGGATGAAGCACATCCACGATTCGCTCACGCTGCTGCCGTTCATCGTTACCGCCGAAGCGCGGACGATGATCGACATCGGCTCGGGGGGCGGGCTGCCCGGTCTCGTGCTGGCGATCGTCCTGCCCCGGATGCAGGTGACGCTGCTGGAGGCGACGGGGAAGAAGGCGCGGTTCCTTCAGCAGACCGCCGATGCGCTGGAACTGGCGAACGTGTCCGTGATCAACGACCGCGCGGAGACGATCGGCCGCGATCGCGCGCATCACCGCGAGGCGTACGATCTCGCCGCCGCGCGGGCGGTCGGCCGGTTGCCGGTTCTCGTCGAGCTTGCCGTCCCGCTCGTGAGGATCGGCGGCCACGTGCTTGCGATCAAGGGCGAAAGGGCCGCGGAAGAGATCGCCGAGGCGAGGGAAGCGCTGTATCGCCTGCACAGTCATGTTCTCGACACGCATCGAACGGAGACGGGGACGATCGTCATCATCGGGAAGCAGCGTCGCACGCCGAAGCTCTACCCGCGGCGGGCCGGCGAGCCCGCCCGCGCCCCGCTGGGCGGGACACGCGCCACCACAGGCAATCCGAACGCGGAGGACACCGATGCCGATCACCATCCGGCGCATGGAGGAACGTGACATCGACTTCGCCCTCGAGCAGACGGCCCGCGAAGGGTGGGACATCCCCGTCGGCGGGTTCGAGATGCACCTGCGGGATGATCCCGAGGGATGCTTCATCGCCGAGCGCGACGGCGATCGCGTCGCGATGATCACATCGACGCGTTACGCCGATCTCGCCTTCATCGGCAACCTGATCGTCGAGCCGTCCTCGCGCCGGCAGGGGATCGGCGAAATGCTCATGCGGCGCGCGATGGACTGCCTGTGGGAACAGGGCATCTCGCGCCTCGCGCTGGAGGCCGATCCGCCCGGCGTGAAGCTGTATCGGAAACTCGGCTTCACGGACGCGTTCGAATCGCTGCGCTTCGAGGCGCTGCGCCCGGCCCGGCCGGCGGCGAGCGGAGTCGAGGATGTCCAGCCGCTGACCGGGCCGGATCTGGCGACGATCGCCCGCTTCGATGCGCGACACTTCGGAAGTGATCGATCACCGCTGCTCGCCGCGCTCCTTGACCGCGCGCCGGCCGCGTTCCGGACGCCGTGCGACGGCGAGGTGAGCGGGTACGTCCTCACGCAGACGCTGGAGGACGGCGTGCGGATCGGGCCCGCGGTCGCCGTCGATCGGCGGGCGTCGACGGCGCTGCTCGAAGCCGTTCTCGCTTACCTCAACGCGCCGCGATTCACCGCGGGGCTGCCCGAATCCAATCAGGCGGGGGTGCTCCTGCTCCGGGCCCGCGGGTTCGAGCCCAAACCGTCCTGCCGGCGCATGGTGCACGGGCCGGAGCGGTATCATGGCAATCCCCGGCACGTCCTGGCCGTCGCCGGAGGCGATCGCGGCTGAGCGGTCGCCGAGGAAAGAGGAGGATCATCATGCACGAACCGACGCGAAGGGAGTTTCTGATCGCCGCCTCGTCCGTTGCCGCGGGCAGCGCCTGGGCCCGCGGCGCCGGGCAGAACGACGATGCCGACCAGGGCGCCGCGGCGGAAAGGAAACCGCTGCCCGCCACCGCGCTGGGCTCGACCGGCCGCCGAGTCCCGCGGCTGGGGCTGGGCACGGCGCCGCTGGGACGGCTCGATTCCGACGGGGAGGCGGTCCGCATCCTCCGCCGCGCCTTCGACCTGGGCGTGCGCTACATCGACACCGCCCCCACCTACAGCCGCGGCCGGGCGGAGGATCGCATCGGCCGGGCGCTGGAGGGCTACGATCGCCGCGAGTTCTTCATCGCGACGAAGACCATTTACCGCAAGGGCGACGAGGCGCGGCGCGACCTGGAGGGCTCGCTCAAGCGGCTCCGCGTCGAGCACGTCGATTCGATCCAGGCGCACGCGCTGCGGCACGACGTCGACGAGCTCTTTGGGCCGGACGCGGTGCTCGCCGCGATGGAGAAGGCGCGGGAAGAGGGGCTCATCCGGCACATCGGCGTCACCGGGCACGCCAATCCCCGATACCTGATTGATGCGATCCGGCGCTATCCCTTCGCCACCGCGCTCGTTCCCGTCAACCCGCTGGATGTCTCGTATCTTTCGTTTACGCGCGAGTTCCTGCCCGTGGCGGCGGAGCGGAAGGTGGCGGTGATCGCGATGAAGGTCCTCGCCGACGGCGTGCTGCTCAGGGACGATCTCTTCATCGCCGCCGAGTGCCTGCACTACGCGCTGAGCCAGCCGGCGGTTGCGGTCGTCGTCCCCGGCTGTGATGCGATGGCGCACGTGAACACCGACCACGAAGCCGCGATCGGCTTCAAGCCCGTGCCGCGCGAGAAACAGGCGGAGATGGAACGGCGCGCCCGTGAAGCGCTGGCGGAAAAGGGCGAATGGTACAAGGAGAAGAAGAGGGAGGATTGATCGCCGGCCGCTTGCGGCTCCACTCCCACGATCGATGCTTCCGCGCTGTCGAACGCGGCGTATACGCCTACGAATCAGCGCATCGCTGCTCGGTCCCGGTCAGACGGAACCCCCGCAGCACGAGCGATGCGAGCAGCGTCGCCGAACCGATTACGATCGCGAGCAGGCCGATCCGATCCGCGGCGAGCGTGGTGCGCCCGATGAGGGCCTCCAGCCCGGTCAGTTCCGTGATCGAGCTGATGTCCGGGGGCGGAGGCGGGGGTACTGCCGTTGCCGCGGGCGACGGGGGCGTCGGAGCGGTCGGTGTCGGCGACGCCGATGCCGCGCTCGGGTGATCGCCCGCTTCGCCGCGCTCATCCGGCGTCGCGCCGGCCGCGTCCTGTGTTTCGGCGCCGTCGTCGTCGATGTCGTTCGTCGACGCGTGTGCAGCCGCTGTGGACCAGTCCGCGGATCCGATGATGCCCGGCACCGGCGGCGTCGTCATCGCAATCGGGAGTTGCTGAGACTGCCGCCGCGCGTTTTCGAGCTGGCGGCTGATATCCCGCGCGGCCGGCGATTCGGAAGGGATCGCCAGCGGCATCGCATCGGGAAGACTCGGCGCCGTCCGATCCGGTGTCCGCCACAGGGGCGAGGCGGGCGTGGCGGCGACCTGTTCCGGCGCGATGCGCGTGTTGACCTTCGGGGCGACGATCCGCGTCGACTGGCGCTTCGCCGGCGACGTCACGGCGGGCGGCCCCGACGGGATCGGGGGACGGCCGCGGCGCTCCAGCTCCTCGATCACCTCGCGAACCGATTCCGGCGGAGCGAGGCCCTGCACGTCCCCGACCGTGCCTTTGTCCTGCGCGGCCGGCGCTGTCGGCGCGGCGGCGGTCGGCATCGCCGCGCCCTCTTCATCCGCGGCGTCGACGAACGCGTTTATGATCCGTATCACCTCGGGATCGTCGAACGGGAACCGGGCGCAGTACGCGTCGATCTTCTGCCGCACGCGCCTGTCGTTCACGTCGACG
>JAXHTH010000347.1:0-10830 GCA_034211115.1 Planctomycetota bacterium
GCTGACGCCGGCCCCCGGAAATCGACCTGGAGTTTGCGCAGGCTGTGCGACAGCGGGCCGGTGTCCTCGACCGTCGGCTCGACCGGCGTCAGCGACCGGACATCCAGCTCCTGCGCCGCGGCGGAGGCCGCGACCAGCAGCGGACAGACGATCGCAAGGCGGCGGGCTCTCGGGAATCTCCTCATCGACACCTCCATCGGCATCCCGGCTCGGAATGCACCATAAGGATAACCGCGAACGGACGCGCTCGGAAGCCTCTGCCGGGAGGAGATTCCGCAACCGGGCCGGGTTGAGGGGGAGAGGCGGCGGCCACAGAATCCTTCGATTTCCTGCCGGTCCAGGCGACGGCACGCATCCATCGAAGTGACACACACGGAGCGGCACAAAGCCGTCCGGTACAACAGAAAAGGAGAAAAACGATGGACCGATGGACCGCGCACCCGGCGCGGATGGCGATCCTTGCGCTCATCCTGGCATCCTGCTCCGCGACCCTCGGAGAGGATACGACCGCAATGCCCCCCTCCGGGGACGGGGGCGGGGGCGGCAGCGGGAATGTCGATCAGGATGCCGCGCTCATCACGCGCCTGCAGACGACGATGGTCGATGCCGACTACGACCGCACGGACTTTGATGAGCTCATCGACGACCTGCGCCGGCGTCACGATCTGAACATCCACGTTTCCTGGAAGTCGCTGGAGCGCGAGGGGATACGGCGCGATCAGCGGATGGACATCCACCTGACCCGGGTGCCGCTCTCGACGCTGCTGGATCTCGCGTTGCGCGAGGCGGGCAAAGCGTATTCGGAGCTGTCCTACTCGATCGAGGGCGGGGTGATCATCGTGTCGAGCCGCGAGGACCTGGCCCGCAACACGATCCTCCGCGCCTACGACATCACCGATCTCATCGAGAGCGGCTACGCCATCCGAAGGTTCGGCAACACGCCCGTGCTGTCGATGGAGGTGACGGGCCGGGAGTTCTTCGGCGGCGAAAAGCTGAAGACCGGCGGCGGGGGCGGCTCCGGCGGTGGCGGCGGCGGCGGGGGGTCGATCTACGGCGATCCCGGCGCCGACCCCACGCGCCTCACGAAGATGGAGCGCATCGAGTCGATCATCGATCTCATCCAGGAGAACATCGAGCCTGATTCCTGGCGCGCGCTCGGCGGTGATGTGGGCTCGATCCACCTCACGGACAACGTCCTCCTCATCCGCCACACCGTGCCCGGGCACGCAAAGGTCCGGGCCTTCCTGGAGCTGATCCGCGAGGCCCGCCCGCGGCCGCTCGACGCCGATGTCGTCATCATGCGTCTGCGTTCAGACAGGGCCGCGGAATGGCGGGAAAAGATGGGCGCTGACTTCCCCCGTCTCGACGAGGCGTACATCGACGAGCTGATGACCACGACCGACGATGACGATCTGCTCTTCCGCGCGGCGAGCAGCGGCTTCAACGGCCAGCGGTTCTGGTTCAGCGCCCTCACCCAGCGCGACGTGCTCACCGGATTCCGGCCGACCGTTGGGGAGGCGGTCAACGCGTTTTCGCCCGCGACGGGGTTTTCCAAGGAAGGCCTGGAGCTGATCGCCCTGCCGCTGGTGACGCCGGGCGGCGACGAACTGACGCTCGACGTGCAGATGGCGTGGATTCCCCCGGCCATCGTGGCCGAACGATCGGTGCGCCTCGCCCCGGGCGAGGCGGAGGCGAGCATCGACCAGGTGACCTGCTCGATGCGGACGGTCTCGACGATGACCCGCGGCCGGCTGGGCGAGGGGATCGCCCTGTCCATTCCCGATGAGCTGGACGACCCCGGCCGGCCCACGAGGTGGGAGGACTGGCTGATTCTGCGCATCCGCGAGCCGGCGCTTGGGGACTGAGTTCTCTCTGAAACGCGGAGGGCCGCGGGGGGCCGCGGAGAATCAAGAGAAGGCGGGCGGAGTGTCCGCCTTCTTTCTTTGATCTGACCTTTGGCCCCGGGAAAGAGGTCGCTGGTCTTCGGTTTCAAAGCCGGGCTCTGTGAGGGCGGGATCCTCGTTGAGGCGCAATGCCGAGAAAGCGATGTGGCCCCTGGCTCTTGGCTGGTGGCTGGTGACTGTTGATCGATCCCGGATTCGTGATTCCCAGGCGCTCAACACGCGTGTGAACCGCGTCGCCGAACAGCCTGATGGCTGATCCCTGTCTTCGCATGCGGACCGCGCAGAAGTCGCCCGCTTCTCCGGGCCGTGCGCAGATCCTGCGGGCGATCGGCAAGGCGTGCCCGCTGCGGCGGGGCGCAGCGGCCCGGCCGGGGCGGGGTCGGCGCGGCGCGGTGTTTGCCCCATCTGCCCCACAGCAGAAGGAGCACGCACCATGCAAGTCAATCACGCCCTGCTCAGTTCGATGACGTCGCCCTACCGCCCCGCCGCCACGTCCGCGACCGGCGATGAGGTCAAAGAAGACGCGGCGCGACCGGTCGTCTCCTCGGCCCGGCCGACCACCTCGACCGCCGCCGCCGCCGCGGGGCTCTCCCCCGTCTCGCCGCCCGAGACCGGCACCGGCGAGTCGCAACCGCTCACTATCGACGGCCTCATGGAGGCCTGGGGCACCGACAACGAGCGCTACGATCTCAACCGCGACGGTACCGTCAACGTCCGCGACCTGCTTTCGCTGCTCGCAAAGCTGAGCGACACGACAAAGGCCGAGGAAGCGCAGCTCGGGCAGGCTCCCGGCGGACCCGAGGGTCTGACCGACGAGCACGGCCAGTCGCCGCCGGTGCCCCCCGAAGAGGACCCGCTCACCGTCGAGGGGCTCAAGGACGCCTGGGGCTCGGACAACGAACGCTACGACCTCAACGGTGATGGAACCGTCAACGTCCGCGATCTGCTGGCCCTGCTGGCGCAGATGAGTCAGACGCCGCAGACCGATGATGCGCAGCTCGCGCAGGCCGGCGCGGTCGATCCGAAGCCCATCGGGCCCGACGGCCATACCCCGCCCCTTCCGCCGGAGGAGGAGCCGCTGACGATCGAAGGCCTGAAGGCGGCGTGGGGCACGGACGATCCGCGCTACGATCTCAACCTCGACGGGACGGTCAACGTCCCGGACCTGCTCGCCCTCCTCGAGCAGATCAACGCGCAGCAGCCCGAGTCCGATTCGGGCCTCTCCCCGACGCTGGTGACATCCAACCATGACATCCCGGCCGACGACGTGCTGGGCGAGCCCACCCCGCTGGACCAGCTTCTCGAGGCGTGGGGGACCGACAATCCCGACTACGATCTGAACCTCGACGGCGTGGTCAACGTCTCGGATCTGCTCGCCATGCTGGCGGAGATGAGCGGCGGCCGGCCGGAGTCGGTCACGGAGCGATCCGCCCTCGCCAGCCACGCGTCCACGACCGCCGCCTCGCTCGTCTCGCGGCTCGAGGACGCGGGCTTCGCCGAGCAGCCGCCGTCCAATATTCACGAACTCGTCAGCCAGTTGAACCTCGCCGCGACCGAGCGGGCCGCCCTGCTCAGCCAGCTCGCCGACCGCTACCCGGACGGCCTGGGGCTGGACGTCATCGGCTGACGACGGCATCGCGCCGCGCCGCCGCACTCCGCACGGCAACAGACGATCGCACTCGCACCAGGGAGCCGTGAGCCGCCTCACGGTTTCCTGTGTCTTCGAAATCGGCACATTATCACATGGGCACGTTCGCACAGGGGAAGCTCGCGGGGTCGGGTAATGGGATGAACAGACGGGCGGGCGGGCGAAGCCGCAAGCGGCTCAGGGCGCCGTCCGTTCCTCCCTCAGTCTCTTCCTCCCCTGCCTCCTCACCGCGTCGCGCAACGCCAGACCATCACTCGTCCTGTGCGAATGTGCCAATGTGCCAATGTCCCCTTGATGCCATGATGCCACGAGGCCTTGATCCCTCTCCTCACACCATCCGCGCGCCGGCTTCGCGGGCGGCGGCGACGATGCGCTCCGCCGTGCGCACGGCCGCAAACCCCGCGCGGGCGTCGACTTCCGGCCGCCGGCCGGAGCGGACGGCGGAGAGAAAGTCATCGATCTGGAGTTTCAGCGGCTCGCCTTCCTTCACGTCCAGTTCATCCACCTGCACCAGCTCCAGGTAGTTGATGCGGGAAAGATCCTCGCCGGCCTTCAGGCGATCGCGCACGTCTGCAAGCTGCCGCTCGTTTGCCGTCTTGCGGACGACGGTGCCGCCGTGCTTGACGAAGTCGGCCGAGATGTAGGCATCCTCGCTGATGATGCGGATCTTGCGCTCGGTCTTCAGCGCCAGCCGGCTGGCGGTGATGTTCGCCACGCAGCGCAGGCCATCGGATCCGGGCGGGAACGACAGCCGCGCGTTGCACACGTCCTCCGCCTCTCCCAGCACGCTCACCGCGCTGGCGTGCACCTCCTCCGGCTCCGTCCCCAGCAGCATAAGCAGCAGGTCCAGATCGTGAATCATCATGTCCAGCACGACCCCCACATCCACGCTGCGGAAGGTCATCGGGCTGATGCGATCCATCTCGATGAAGCGCGGCGTGAGATCGGGGATCTGCCGGATCGCCACCATGACCGGGTCGTAGCGGACGATGTGCCCCACCTGGAGGATCGCCCCGGAGCGCTCGGCGAGGTCGGCGATGTGCTGGGCCTCGTCGGCGTCCGGGGCGAGGGGCTTTTCGATCAGGCACGCCACCTTCGCCTCCAGCAGCGGCTCGGCGATCGCGCGATGACGGACGGTCGGGGTGGCGATGGTGACCGCCTCCGCGCCGGCGGCGAGCAGGTCCTCGACGCCTGAATAGGCCTCGCCGCCCCATTCCTCGACGACGGCCTGCGCCGCGTCGGGGTTGGCATCCACCACGCCGATCAGCTCGGCATCGTGGTGTTGCGCGTAGAGGCGGGCGTGATGTCGGCCCATCCGGCCGACCCCGACGACCCCGCAACGTATCTTCGCTTCCGGCATGCGCTTCTCCGGCCTCTTTTCAGGATGAACCAGGCTTCCCGCGCGACGCGTCCGTCGACCAGACCGCCCGCGCCGCGTGCTCATCGTAGCTTCGCTGGCGCTCGGCGCGGCGGCGCAGGCGCTGCTCGTAGTCTCGGGCGTGCCGGACGCTCAGCTCGATCGAACGGCCCAGCGAAAGCACACCGAAGGGGAAGGCGAGGATCGAGATGAGCAGCAGGATCTGGAAGAACAGCGTGACGAGAATGATGCTCGAGAGCAGGATCACCGTGATCCCGAAGACGGGCAGGCCCCAGATCGTCCAGGTGAAGGCTCTATCGGCCAAATCGTCGCGCACCCATTCGGCGAGCTGTTGCAGCACGAGGGCGAGGACGAGCACCCCCGCCAGCGCGGCCGCCCCCGACGCGTAGACCAGGATGTCCAGCAGCGCCGAAATCGAACCCGGCATCGGCGCGCCGGAGGCACGCGCCAGCTCGATGGCGTACGCGGCCGGCCAGCCGAACTGAAGCCAGCGGGCGACGAGGCGCAGCCATCCGCCCCGCGCGAACCCGTACAGACGCGCCTCCGGCGCGCCGATTTCGGGCGTGATGAGCCACACCGCCAGCGGCCAGGCGCAGGCGATCACCAGTCGCAGCGCCGGCGCGGTCCCGCCCGGCCAGGGCAGGAAGGTCGCGCCGACGAAGGTGAACGCCCAGCCGACCACGCACGCCGCACACGCCCAGCCGCCGATACGGAAGCGATTGATCACCGACATCGGCATCTGCGAGAGCGGCCGATCCTTCATGCGCGGCCGGAGGATCGGCGCGCCGCATTCCGGACATCGCCCGCTCACCGGCAGGCCGCGGAGGTTGTAACCGCACGATTCGCACTCGCGATCGCGCTCGACGAGGCCGGTGGGAGCGGGCGGGATCGCGCCGGTCACGACTTCGCCTCCTCGGGCGCGACGTCGCCCTCGTCTTCTTTTCCTTCGGGCAAGGCGCGGATCTGCCCGCCCGCCTCGCGCTCGAGCCGCCGCCGCTTTGCCGCGATGCGTTCGTCGCGCCCCTGCGCTTCCAGGACGAGCCGCTTGACCCAGTACGTGTGCCGCTGCATCTGCCAGAAGGCGAGCGCGAGCAGGATCATCAGCCACGCCCACGCCGCCAGCGTGGCGATCGGCGGGAGCACGAGAATCAGCGACACCAGCCCCCACGGACTGCGCGAGGGATTCCCCATCGACGTGGGAAAGGCCAGGGCGGTCATGACCGCCAGCGGGGCGACGATCGGCATCAGCCAGAGGGCGAGGTTCAGCCGGCCCGCGGCGGGCTCGATCTCCGCCTCTTCCGCCACGTGACGCATGAGATACACCAGCACCAGCGCACCCACGCCGGCGACGAGGAACGCGATGACCTCCCCGGTGAGCACCAGCCGCGCCTGGCCCGCCGCCACCGCGCCGAGTTCATCGAGCATGGCCGCCCCGTATGCGATCACCCACAGCCACTGCGTGGTGAGGACGAACCAGCGCCACGACGCCGTCCACGGCCAGACCATCCCCAGCCGCGCCGGAAGCAGGCACCAGGACACACCGATCCAGACGAGGAAAGCGAGCAGGGCGAAACCGAGATACGTCCGCTCGACCGGCGCGCTGTCGCCGGGAATCGAGACGAGGAAGAACAGGACCCGCCCGGCTGTCGCGGCCGCGACGCACCACGCCGCGATCGTGAAACCGATCTGCCAGCGCCGCCGCTCCTCTTCCGGCCCGGTCATGAACACGTCGACGAGGGGGCGACGCGCCGTCTCCCCCACAGGGGAGGAGGCGGCATCGCTCGCGCCCGGGCTCGGATCTCCCCCGCACTCGGGACACACCCGCCCCTCGGGCAGGCCGCGCAGGTTGTAACCGCAATGGGGGCACGGACGATCGTCTTCGATCTCGCCCGCCGCCTCGAGCCGGCGATACTTCAGCGCCTTGGTCGAGAAGAAACGCGACATTGCCCCCGCATTCTAACTTCACACCCCGCGGGCAGAAGGCGAAACCGCCGGAACGCCCGTCACGCCACCGCCACACGCGCGGCGTGCGCCACCGCGTTGCGGAACATCGCCAGCCCCGGCGGATCGCCGCGGCGATCACCTACATCCAGCCGCGTCCACCATGGATGCTGCGTCCAGCGCGTGTATCGCTCCGGGTGCGGCATGAGGCCGAAGATCAGGCCCGTGGAATCGCAGATGCCCGCGACATCACCGACCGAGCCGTTGGGGTTGTCATCCGCGGCGTAGCGAACCGCGATCTGACCCGCCGCTTCCAGGCGCTGCAGCAGCTCGTCGGACCGCGGGATGAAGCGCCCCTCGCCGTGTGCGATCGGCAGGAGGCCGCATTGGTCGTCGATGGTCAAATCCTGCGTCCAGATACAGCGCGTCCGGGCGGGGATTTCGATCTTCACCCACCGATCGATGAACCGGGCGGACGTGTTGGTCGCGAGGGCGGCGGTCGGGGCCGGCGGCTGCGCCGGCCACGCCTCGCCCTCGACCGGGCCGGGCAGGAGGCCGACCTGGAGCGCGATCTGGAAGCCGTTGCAGGGGGCGATCATCGGCACGCCGCGCTCCAGGGCGCGCACGAGGGCCGGATACAGCCGTCGGCGAATGAGCTGGGCCGCGATGCGCCCTGCCGCCACCGCGTCCCCGTGCGCAAAGCCGCCGGGAAGGCCGATCAGGTCGAAGCCGTCGATCCGCCCCGGATCCGCCATGAGCTCGTTCAGGTGCACGAGCCGCGCCTCCGCGCCGGCCTGCACGAACGATGCGGCCAGCTCACGGTCGCAGTTGATCCCGGCCGTCGTGATGATCAGGGCGCGCGGCATGGGAGTACTAGGCATCATGGCATCGTGGGATTATGGCATCCAGGGAAGAGAGGCATCGTGGGATCATGGCATCAGGGGAACTGTGTTACTGTGAAAATGTGAAAATGTGAAAATGTAATTCCCTCACCAGTCCAGCGTTCCCAGCCACGCCTGTTTCATCTCCTCGATGTCCAGTTCCAGGTCGGTGTTTGCGAGGTCCAGCGTGGACGAATCATCGAACTCGCCGATGATGGCGTACGCCACGCCGTCCAGCGCTTCATCAATCTCGTTCAGGTCGTTTCGTCTCACCTCCAGCAGATACCGCCCGGGCGTTTCCGCGAAGCATTCGGCGGTCGGCGACGGTTCGCCGTCGGTGGGCAGCGCGGCGAGGTCGAGTTTCAGCCCGGCTCCGCCGGCGAAGGCCATCTCCGCCGCGGCCACCAGGAGCCCACCCTCGCTGCAGTCGTGGGCGGCCCGCGCCGCGCCGCAGGCGATGGCCCGATGCACGGCCCGCGCCGCGGCCGGGGCCCGTTCGAGATCGACCAGCGGCAGTCGCCCCGACGAATCCGGGGGCTCCGGGGGGCCGTCGCCGCCGTAGAGAAGCCGGTAGTGCGATCCGCCCATCGCCTCGCCCGTCAGGCCGACGATGAGCAGCAGGTCCCCGGCCGCCTTCGCGTCCATCGTCGTGCATCGACCTATATCCGGCACGATCCCGAAGCCGGATATAAGAAGCGTGGGCGGGATGCGGATCGTGCGGCCATCCTCGGTCGTGAACTGATTATTAAGTGAATCCTTCCCGGAGATGAACGGCGTGCGGTACGCCTTCGCCCCGTCATAACATGCCTCGGCGGCGCGGACGAGCCCGCCCAGCGCCCGCTCCTCCGTGCAGCTGGGCCAGGAGAAGTTGTCCAGCAGCGCGATCCGGGCGGGATCGGCGCCGACGCAGACGAGATTGCGCACGCATTCATCGATCGCGGCCAGCGTCATTACATACGGATCATCCTTCAGGCCCGTCGCGAGTCCGTTGGCGATCGCGAGCCCTCGCATCGAGTTGCGGACGGGTGTAATGACGGCCGCATCGCCCGGCCCTTCGCCCTCCCCCCCCACGAGCGGCTTGAGGACCGAGCGCCCCTGCACCTCGTGATCGTACTGCCGGATGATCCAGCGCTTGGACGCGATGTTGGGATGCGCCAGCAGCCCGAGCAGGGCGTCGCCGACGGACAGGCGCAGCCCGGACCCCTCGTGCGTCCCGCCTCCCGGGAGCGCAGGCGGCGACCAGCGCGCCTCGCGCATCGTTTCCGGCAGTCCTTCGTGCAGGAACTGCATGGGCAGGCGGCCGACTTCGGTCCCGTCGTGGCGGAGAATCAGGTCGCGTCCGTCGGTGCCGAAGTGCCCCAGCTCGCACATCTCCACGTCGTGCCGCCGGCAGATCACGCGCAGCTTCGAGATGTTCTCCTCGGGCACGGCGAGGGTCATCCGCTCCTGCGCTTCGGAAATCCAGATCTCGGTGGGCGTGAGGCCCTCGTACTTGAGGGGGGCGCGCTCCAGGTGCACCTCCGCGCCCAGTTCGGCCCCCATCTCACCGACGGAGCTGGAGAACCCGCCCGCCCCGCAGTCGGTGATGGCGCTGTACAGGCAGCCGTCCTCGTGGTCGCGTGCCTCGAGGATGGCATCGAGCATCTTCTTCTCGGTCACCGGGTTGCCGATCTGCACGGCGTGGCTGAACTCGTCGGCGTGCGTGTCGGTGAGCTCGGCGGAGCTGAATGTCGCGCCGTGGATGCCGTCGCGGCCCGTGCGCCCGCCGACGATGATGATCCGATCACCCGGGCGGGCGGCGCCGGCAATCATCGCGCGGGGCATGACGCCGACGCACCCGCAATAGACGAGCACGTTGCCGATGTAATCATCATCGAACCACACCGCGCCGTTGAGGGTGGGGATGCCCATGCGGTTGCCGTAGTCGCGCACGCCGGCCACGGTCTGGCGGAGGATGCGCTGCGGGTGCAGGCAGCCGACCGGCAAGTCCTTCTGAAGCACAGAGGACACAGAGGGCGGATCAGGCGGGGCGGCGTATGAGACTTCCTGATCTCGCGCGGCCGATGAAACATCAGGTGCGCTCGAACCCGCCCCTTCCAACTCGTTTCTTATCTCTGTGTCCTCTGTGCCCTCTGTGGTTCCATTCTTCTCTTCCGCCTCATTCCTCTTCCAGCGATCCGGAAGGGCGACACAGAAGACATCGGTGGACGCGATGGGTCGGGCGGCGAGGCCGGTGCCGATCACATCGCGAATCACCCCGCCGATCCCCGTCGCCGCCCCGCCGTAGGGCTCGATCGCCGAGGGATGATTGTGCGTCTCGACCTTGAAGCAGACGGCGTGCTCATCGTCGAACGCGATCACGCCGGCGTTGTCGACGAAGACCGACAAGCACCAGTCCAGGCCGTCGTCCATGAGCTCGCGCGTGGCGGCGGCGACGGTGGACTTGAGCAGATTGTGGATCGTCACAAAGCCGACCTCGTGCACTTCATGCCCGGGCCGGTTCCGCATAGCCAAACGCGGCGCGCCACGGCCCGCGCCGGCGTCGATCTCCTCGCGATACCGGATCGTCGCCTTCAACGTCTTGTGCACGCAGTGCTCGGACCACGTCTGGGCCAGCGTCTCCAGCTCGATGTCGCGCGGGTTGCGCCCCAGCCGTCGGTACTCGGCCTGGATCGCCTTCATCTCGTCAAGACTGAGAAACAGGTGCGCCGACCGCGACAGCTTGGCAAGGCCCTCATCATCCAGATCGAGGATCGGCACTTCGACGATCCGCATTTCACGCGGCGTGCCGGCCGGGAACGACTCCGGGTGATAGGGCGTCTCGTGAATCGCGTGGATCACGGGATTGGCGAAGGTGCGTTCGGCGATCACGCGCGCCGCGGCGGTGTCGACGCCGTGCAGGTCGTAGCGCCGCCCGGTCCGGGCCCTCGCGTCCACGCCCAGCATGGTCCGGATGGCCAGCTCGACGGGCTCGGCGTCGGGATCCATCACCCCGGGCAGGGGGTGGACCTCGATGAGGGCATCGCCCCGCGGGGTGGCGCTGCCGATGCTCGCCTCCTCGGTTACCGGGTCGGCGAG
>JAXHTH010000348.1:0-4295 GCA_034211115.1 Planctomycetota bacterium
CGTGTGCGTCTTTCGTCTTACGTGTGCGATATCAAATCGTGATCAGCGCCGACAGCGCTCATCACGGGACGGCGGGCGGTCCGATCTCGACCCAGGCCACGCGCTGGGCGTCGATGAGATACTCGCGCGCGCCGTCGGTGAGCTTCACGATGCGATCCTCCTCGGCCGGGACGATGAGCGCTTTGAGCACGAGACACGCGTCGGCGTGGTCGAAGACGACGCGCACATCGCGCTGGCCGTTGAGGTCGGCGAGAGCGGTGCGAAGCTGTTCGGTCGTGATGGACATGGGAGAGTCTTGAGTCTTGAGGCTTGAGGCTTGAGGCTTGAGTCGTGAGTCGTGAGGCTTGAAGACCTGAAGGCTTGGAGGGTTGGAGGCTTGGAGGGGGAGAGCTGCTGGCTGTTGGGCCCAAGCCTCGATTCCTGCGCTTTGACGTTCTGACGTTTCGACGTTTGGACGTTTGCTACAGGTCGGCGCGGGCCTGCCAGACGGCGGAGACGTGCGAGGCGTCGAGCCAGATGTAGTTCTGCCGCGTGGTGATCTTGATGCCCTGGGAGCTCAGGAGCGGCTCGACATCCACCACGTTGCGGATCTCGATCGGCGAAGCCTCGCCGTCGAGCGTGATGTTCAGCTCCAGCTCGGTGTCCTTCATCGATTCCAGAATGCTGATCAGCGGTCCGCGTTCCACGGTTGGGGTCCTTGAGAGTCTTGAGTCTTGAGTCTTGAGTCTTGAGTCCCGAGTCTTGAGACCCGGGGGCTTGGGGGCTTGGAGGCTTGGAGGAAAGGCTGTTGGCTGTCGGCTTTCGCGTCCGGTCCGGTCATTTCGACTTTTTGACGCTTCGACGCTTCGACGTTTCAGCCTTGATGCCATGATCCCATGATCCCATGATGCCTTGATGCCTTCCGCTCAATCGATGATGCCGAGAATGTCCTCCTCGGTCATGATGAGCAGTTCCTCGTCGTCGATCTTGATCTCGGTGCCCGCGTAGCTGGTGAAGAGGACGCGATCACCCTTCTTGACGGTGAACGGCATGTACTCGCCGGTCTCCTTGTTGAGCAGACCGTTGCCCAGCGCGATGACCTTCCCTTCCCTGGGCTTGTCCTTCGCGGACTCAGGCAGAAAGATGCCGGCTTCCGTCTTCTCCTGGGCTTCGGCACGCTTGATGATGATCTTGTCGCCGAGCGGTCGAACCTTCATGGGTGGTCTCCTGGGGTTGTTGGTTGTGAGTTCTTCGTGTTTGCTTGTTGATTGTTGGCTCGCAGGTGCTTGCCTTCGGGTTAATGCTGCTGGCTGTCGGCCTTTGCTGATGGCTGATCCCTTTTCTCACGCCGTGTCGGGCCAGAGGTCGGCGTAGTGGCGGCGGAGGACGCGACGCATCACTTCCAGCATCGTCTCCAGATGAAACGGGCGATCGAGCACGGCGAAGGCGCCCTCCCGCAGGGCCTCGGACAACTGCCGCACGCTCTCCCGGCTGGCCGGCTGGGGCGGGCGGACGAGCACGGTGGGCGGCGGCTGCTCGAGCCGGCGCAGAAGCTGGAGGATTCGCCCCCCGCCCGGGGCGGGCGACGAGCCGCGCCGATCGAAGGGAATGGCCATATCGACCACGGCGATGTGCACGGCAAGGGTGCGGATGACCTCCGCCGCCTCCTCGCCGGAGTCGGCGGTGATGCTGTTGATCCCCATCGGCTCGAGGAGGCGGGCAAGCTGCTCCTCGGCCGGGGTCTGCCGCCAGCCGCCGTAGGACAGCAGAAGGTTGAGCCGGTGGCGGCCCCCGTCGGGGCGGTCAGAACCGCCCGGGGGTCCTTCCGGGGGCAGCTCCGGGGGCGGGGATTTGCGGGTGCGCACCATGGTCGTGTCACGTCCTCTGGCCGGGGATGGGCAAGGGGCATGCCGAAGCCTCCGCGGCCGGTCGGTACGCAAGATGCCTCAAACAAAGGGTTTAGAGGCGGTCGCCGGATTCCCCCCGCCCGAGCGTGCTGTCATACGCCCCACCCTCGCCGCCGGCGGCTGCCAATTTGGCGGGCGAAGGGGGGAGAATCGGGGCTGGGGTCGGGGGTCCGGGCCGGAGCGCGGCGAGTCGGAGCGCGCACCGAGGACGGCTATACTCCGCCTTCCGGTCCGCGAGGCGTCAAGCACCGCCCCGCCGCCGGCCGATGGCCTGGAAAGACAGGGAAGGAATGTCCTGCATGACCGCCCTTTCGATCAGCGATGCCCTCTCCGGCAAGGCCGCCGTCGGGTCCTCCGTGACGATCCGGGGCTGGGTGCGGACCCGCCGCGACTCCAAGGCCGGGCTGTCGTTCCTGCACGTCAGCGACGGCTCGTGCTTCGATCCCATCCAGGTCGTGGCGGAGAAGACGTTGCCCAACTACGACAGCGAGATCCTCCACATCACCGCCGGCTGCGCCGTCACCGCCACCGGAACGCTCGTGGAGAGCCGGGGCAAGGGCCAGGCCGTCGAACTCGCCGCCGACACCATCGAGGTCGTCGGCTGGGTGGAGGACCCGGAGACGTACCCCGTCGCCGCCAAGCGGCACACCTTCGAGTACCTGCGCGAGGTGGCCCACCTGCGGCCGCGGACGAACACGTTCGGGGCGATCGCCCGCGTGCGGCACTGCCTGGCGATGGCCATCCACCGCTTCTTCCACGAGCGCGGCTTCTACTGGATCCACACGCCGATCATCACCGGCAGCGACTGCGAGGGCGCGGGCGAGATGTTCCGCGTAAGCACGCTGGATCTCGTGAACCTCCCCCGCGATGAGCAGGGCGGGATCGATTTCTCGGAGGACTTCTTCGGCCGCGAGTCGTTTCTCACCGTCTCCGGCCAGATCGAGGTCGAAGCGTACTGCTGCGCGCTGACGAAGGTGTACACGTTCGGCCCGACGTTCCGGGCGGAGAACTCCAACACGAGCCGGCACCTCTCGGAGTTCTGGATGATCGAGCCGGAGATCGCGTTCGCCGATCTCGATGACAGCGCCGATCTCGCCGAGGCCTTCCTCAAGACGATCTTCCGCGCGGTGCTGGAGGAGCGGGCCGATGACATGCGCTTCTTCCAGCAGCGCATCGAAAAGACCGTCATCGATCGGCTGGAGAGATTCATCGACAGCAGCTTCGAACGCATGGAATACACGGATGCGGTCGCCGCGCTGGAGAAGGCCGTCGCGAAGGGCCGTTCCTTCGAGTTCCCCGTGCGCTGGGGGATGGACCTCCAGTCCGAACACGAGCGGTACCTGACGGAGGAGCACATCGGTCGCCCCGTGGTGGTGATGAACTACCCCAGGGACATCAAGGCGTTCTACATGCGCCTCAACGACGACGAGAAGACGGTGGCGGCGATGGACGTCCTCGCGCCCGGCATCGGGGAGATCATCGGCGGGTCGCAGCGCGAGGAGCGGCTCGATGTGCTCGAGCGCCGCATCGTCGAGATGGGCCTGCCCATGGAGCCGTACTGGTGGTATCGCGACCTGCGCCGCTACGGCACCGTGCCCCACGCCGGCTTCGGGCTGGGCTTCGACCGCACGATGAACTACGTCACGGGCATGGCGAACATCCGCGACGTGATCCCCTTCCCGCGCACGCCCGGGAACGCGGAGTTCTAGCAGAAGGCATCAAGGCATCGTGGCATCGTGGCATCGTGGGAAGCCGGACCTGAGCGCCGCGAAGGTCCGGGTTTTACGTTATCGGCAGCTCTTCATTCACCACGGCACTGATTCAGCGTCCCAACCGAGGTCGTCGGACGGGGAGAGCTCATCCCGCGGGCCGAGATCAAACTCCTCATCTTCCTCCTCGTACGCTTCATCGTCCTCTTCGTCGTCGGACCAGATGAACTCGCGATCGCCATCGCGATACTCGCCGTTGACGGGCCAGATGTCGAAGCCGAATCCGGCGCCGTCGCAGCCGGGGGTGGGACAGCGCCAGAAGCCGCCGCGTTCGCCGTCGACGATATGCTCATCCCACCAGATCAGATAGCTGTCGTACTCGCGGCCGCAGTGCAGGCAATGCACCTCCACCGGGATGTCCGGCGGTCGGAAGCAGTCGTCCAGCGCTTCCGGGGGCAGATCGGACATGCCCGGATTGTATCGGCTGCTTCTGAGAGCGAAAGGCGGCGGGACGCGGGCGACCCGCCGCTCGCCGTCAATCACCTTCGCGCTCGGGCCCGCGGGCGCCCAACTGCCTGTCAATCATGAGGATGGCGGCCTCGTGATCCCCGGCCCGCCTGAAGAGGTCGACGATGTCCCCCGCCGTCTTCTCCTCCTCGACCTGCTCGTCGATGAACCACTGCAGATGCGTCTGCGTCGG
>JAXHTH010000349.1:0-4928 GCA_034211115.1 Planctomycetota bacterium
CTCGGGGCATGCCGGCGAGGCCTTCCACGCCCGCACCACGGCAGAGGGCGATGAGCATCGTCTCGAACTGGTCGTCGGCGTGATGGGCGACGGCGACGGCGGCCGAGCCCGTCTCCTGCGCGATCCGCTTCAGCGCCTCATAGCGAAGCTCCCGGGCGTTCTCCGCGATGTTGCCGGGCATCGAGCCCGGCCGGACATGCTCGACGTGGAGGGGAATGTCGAATCGCGTGCAGAGATCGGCCACGAACGCGGCATCGGCATCGGCGCTCTCGCCGCGAAGATGGTGATGCACGTGCGCTGCGATCGGGTGGAAGGCGGTCTCTGCGGTCCGCCGCCGGCTGAGGGCGAGGCAGGCGAGGAGGAGGGCGACCGAATCGGCCCCGCCGCTCACGCCGATCACGAGCCGCCCACCCGCCGGGTGGTCGCCGCGGCGAAGTCGGCGATCGAGTTCGGCGACAAGCCGGTGCCGCCGGGCGGCGACGGGCAACGCGGCCGCCGATCCGTCGCCGACCCGCTCGCCGGATGTGTCGCTCGCATCGTCCATGACCCGATAGTATCCTCCGCGAGGGTGGGGCTGCACGCCGGTGAAGAGGGCCGGCTGACGACGCAGCAGGCAGGGAGGCGGCCCGTGATCGCGCACGACGCGATGTCGATTCTGGCCCGGACGGAGGAGGTCGCGAACGGTTCCAACGCGATCGAGAACGTCCTCGCGCCGATGCTGATGGTGGTCGGCGTCGTGCTGCTGGGGTTCATCCTGATCGGCTCGGTGCGGGGGAAGATCGCGCGTCGGGATGCGGCCACCCCCACGCCACGGGAGCAGGTCGCGCAGGCCCGGAGCCGCGCCGGGGCCCGGGATGATCTTCACGCCGCCGAGGCCGAGCTGGCGGCCACGGCCAGGCGGCTCGCCGCCCAGCTTGATGCGAAGGCCGAGCGGCTGGATCGGCTTGTGGATGAAGCCGAGCAGCGGATCGCGTCCCTGCGCCGGCTGATGGAGGATGCCGAGGCGTTGCTCACCGGCCCGGGCCCGGACCCGGGGCCGGGCTGGGGCGAGATCCCGGCCGGCGGGCCGGCGGAGCACGCCGCGGCCGCACGGCCCGCTTCCCCGTCGGCCCTGCCCGCCGATCCGCTGACGGCGAGCGTGTATGAGCTCGCCGACGCCGGGCGCGACCCGGTCGAGATCGCCCGGCAGCTCGATGAGCAGATCGGCAAGGTCGAGCTGATCCTGGCCCTGCGAGGCGACGACCGCTGAGACAGCCTGAATGCGAGGCGATTGCGCCGGTCCGGGGCGCGGCGACGGGCCACCGGATTCCCCAGGTTAACAGCGGGGCGGATGCAGCACGGCGAGGTTCGGGTGCCTCCGGGACCGGCAGCCGCCGACCCGCGTTGTGGATTTCAGGTAAATGTATTGACAGATATCGCATCGACCGACATGATGTATCTCAAGATCTGCATTTGCAGATTTGTGGATACGTCCGCAGCACGAAGAGAGAGGGGGTGCCTCCCGCGGCGGAGGACCGATCCGCAATCCGTCTGCTCTGAAAGGTCCCCTCGAATTCTTCGTGTCCCTCCGGCAATCGACGGCGCGCGCACTCGCCGGCAGTGATCTGCGGCGGGCGGTGCGGATGCGCCTCTCGCGGCGCGGCGGATGACGCGCGCGGCCGGGAGACACATCGACAACGCCGGCTGAACCAGGCCGTGCTTGGACTGGCTGTGTTCGGTTCCGAGAACTCTCGTGTACGTGCGCATGCGCAACTTTGTGGAGGAAAGCACCATGAAAGTCCAGACAGGTTTGTCACTTGCCGCGGCGGTGGCACTATGCGCCGGTGTGGCGGCCGGGGCGATCAACCCGATCGACCCGTTCACCGGCGACTACTTCGAGGGCTTTGAAACGCAGGGCGGTGGTCAGTTCCTGCCGTATTACGACGTGTTCGATGGTACCGCCGTACTGCGGTCCGTCGACGGGTCGGCCACGATGCACATTACCGGGGGATGGTATTACTACTACTACATCGGGCCGCACGGCGGGAGCTACTTCTTCGGCAGCGCCGGCCCCGCCTGCGAGTACGTGTTCGATGTTCCCGCCATGATGTTCGGCGGGTACTTCGGCACGAACTACCAGACGGCGGACGGCACCGCCGACTTCTATGACGAGGACGGCAATCTGCTGGCTTCGCTGGATGTCGGCGCTCCGCTCGGCGCGTGGAAATGGAACGGGTGGGAGGAGACGACGGGGGTGGGCATCAAGAGCGTCGTCCTCACCGGCGCGCACCCTCAGGGGGGCTGGCTGATGCAGGATGACATGCAGTACACGCCGATCCCCGGCCCCGGCGCCCTCGCCCTGATCGCGATGGCCGGCCTGGTGAAGAGGCGAAGACGATAGGAACCGAGCCTGAATCGAGAGTCTGAACGGAACCAGGAGGCCCGGCCCGTCGCCGGGCCTCCGCTTTTTGTTCCGCTTGGCATCCGCGGCCCGTCTCCGGTCAAGCCGCGAGCTGGAGCGGCGTGTCTGTCGAATCGCGGCGAGCGAGGCCCGGGGCGGCGGCGTTCGACGACGACGGGTGGGCGGCCGTGGAGGCGGGAGCAGGTCCCCAGGCTTCCCAGCCTGCCCATTTTCGTGCGTGGGACGTGGATCGGCCGTCTCGCGGCCGGACGCGACCGGGTCCTCCGGGACCCGTGAGAGGCGCGTTTTTGACACAAAGCTGTTGACAGAAGTGCCTTTTTCGGGGAGATTCAATGATGCCTTCGCCTGCGCGGATCTGGCTACAGGCGGGGCGCGCGAAGAGAGAGAAGGCGCCTCCCGCGCGGGAGGGCCGATGTGGAGTCTGTCTGAGAGGACCCCTCGAATCCTTCGTGCCCCTCCGGCCACCAGTCGTTCGCGCCCGCGCCAATGAGGGCCTCTGGCGCGTGATCGTGCTGCACGCAGCGCAGCGCGTCGGCACGCCGGCCGCAGCCGGATGATGGACAACCAAAGCTCTCTGAACCAGTCCGGATACGGATTGGTTGTGTTCGGTTCCGAGAACTCTCTTGCATCTGCGCATGCGCAACTTTAGTGGAGGAAAGCATCATGAAAGTGCAGACAGGTTTGTCACTCGCAGCAGCGGTGGCACTCTGCGCCGGAATGGCAACGGCGGCGGTCAACCCGATCGACCCGTTCACCGGTGATTACTTCGAGGGATACGAGACGCAGACGCCGTATCAGTTTGTGCCCTACTACGACGTCTTCGACGGCAACGGCGTGGTCCGCACCGTCGACGGCTCGGGGAACATGCACATCACCAGCGGATGGCAGTTCTACTACGTCATCTACCCGCACGGCGGCGATTTCTTCTGCGGCAGTGCGGGCCCCGCGGCCGAGTACGTCTTCGACGTGCCCGCCCTGAAGTTCGGCGGCTACTTCGGCACCAACTACGAGCAGCCGGACGGCACCGCCGACTTCTACGATGAGGACGGCAACCTGCTGGCCTCGCTGGACCTCGGCGCCCCGCTCGGCGACTGGAAGTGGAACGGGTGGGAGGAGGACTCCGGCGTGGGCATCAAGAGCGTCGTCATTTCCGGCAACAACCCGTGGGGCGGGTTCATCATGATGGACGACCTGGAGTACACGCCGATTCCGGGTCCCGGCGCCCTCGCCCTGATCGCGTTGGGCGGCCTCATCACGAGGCGACGTCGGTAAGGACCGACCCTGTATCGAGAGTCTCACCGGAACCTGAAGGCCCGGCCCTGTGCCGGGCCTTCTCCTTTGGGCTCCTCCCCGCCTTCACGCCATGACAGGCGCGCGGCGCCTCACGGATTCACGGTCAGGCTGACCCGCCCGTTGGACGTCCTCAAGCGCGACTCCGGGCCGTCCCCGCCGATCGTGAGCCTGGCCCGGGACTTGCCGATCTCCTGCGCGCGGATGACGCCGGTCGGATCGTGGATGCTGATCGAGGCGTTGGAGGTCCGGAGCGTCATCGGCCCGGCGAACGCCGGCCCGATCGTGAGCGAGATCGAGCTGTTGGAGGTATCCAGGTCCACCGGGCCGGTCGCGTCGGGCCGGAGTGTCAGCGTGATCGAACCGTTGGAGGTGTCGATGGTGGTTTCGCCCGCCTGATCGGTGACGATGACCGCCCCGTTGGAGGTATCGATCCGGAGCATGCCCTCGTGGCTTTCGATGAGCACGCGTCCGTTGGAGGTGTCGATCTCCAGCGGGCCGGTCGTGTGCACGGCATGCACCGCTCCGTTGGAGGTTTCGATCGTCGCCGGCCCGTTGTGGTCGATGAGATCGATCGACCCGTTGGAGGTGTCGACGATGACCTCGCCCCGCGAGCCGCTGATCTCGATCCTCCCGTTGGAGGTGTTGACGTCCACGTCGCCGACATCCGGCAGGCGCACGGCGATGCTCGCCCCGTCCCCACCGCGGCGGCCGCCGGGGAAGATCGGCCTGATGCAGAGCGCGCGCGAGGTGTCGCGCGACGCGTCGAGCCTGGCCTCCCGAAGCCGCCGGTCGGCCTCGGCCTGCGTGCCGCCGCCGCAGGTCAGCTTCGCCTCGATCGTCACGTCGGTGTACTCTGACGAAGCGAGGACCCCCACGGATCCGTTCTGCGTGTCCACGTGCAGCGCCGAGCCGGGCAGGTGCTCCTGCGTCAGGGTCACCGGTCTGGCCGCCCGGTAGGGCATCGACCAGCCGCAGCCCTGGGCCGAGAGGATGAAGAGAAGAAGCAGAGCGAGGGCGAGCGTGCGTCGCATGGCGGGCCTCCTTGTGTGCGATGAGTCATCCCGATGCGCGGTCCGGGCGCATCCATAGCACCGGTCTTGTTCCGGATCAACCGGCATCGATTTCATCTGGCCGCCCTCCGGCTCGCCCCCCCGGTGGAGGCGACCGGGGCCCGAGCCCGGCCCGCAGGCGCGGGGGCGCCGGGCTGCCGTCCCCCGCCGCCGGGCGGCCGGGC
>JAXHTH010000350.1:0-5346 GCA_034211115.1 Planctomycetota bacterium
CCGCCGCCGAGCCTTCACGAGTTGCTCTATCGCCAGCGTATCCAGCGCGGCCGGAGCGCGCGCCGGCGTCTGGAGGAGGCGGGCGGGCCGAAGGACGTGGCCATCGCCGCCTTCATCGGCATCCTCATGCTTCTGCTGGCCCGGGTGAACATCGAGCCGTTCCGCCCCTTCCTCATCCCCGAAGGGCTCTGGCCGACCGTCGTCAAGCTGTGGGCGCCCGCGTTCTACATCTTCGCCGGCTTCTTCTTTCTCGGCGCGATCGGGGCCGCCCTGCCGGCGAAGGAGCCGGAGAAGAAGCCCGCCGGACCCGGCGCCGCGCCGGGCCGCTCGGGCGCGGCTTCGGCGCAGGCGGCAGCGCCGGCGGAGCAATCGCTGGAAGAGCAGGTGCTCGATGAACTGGCGCGGCGGGAAACGCGAACCGCAAGCTGGCTGCGGAGCCTGGGGATTCTCATCATCTCCATCGTGGCCTTCTTCGCGCTGGGGATTCTGCGCTTCGATCTCACGCTGCTGGCGCTCTTCGCGGTCATCATCCTCGTTCACGAGGCCGGGCACATGCTCGCGATGCTCGCGCTGGGATATCGCAACGTGCGTATGCTGCTGATTCCGCTGTTCGGGGGCGCGGCATCGGGGGAGAAGGCCCGGGCCCCCGGCTGGCAACTGGCGGTGGTGGCCCTGGCCGGCCCCGTTCCCAGCCTTCTGCTGGGATATATCCTGCTGTTGATCGCGGTGCATTCGGAGACGCCGGCGCTGCACACCGCCGCGTGGCTGTGCATTGCCATCAACGCCCTGAACCTGCTGCCGATCTTCCCGCTGGACGGCGGACACTTCTTCAACGCGGTGCTGTTCTGCCGGCATCAGTATCTGGAAAGCGGGTTCCGCATACTCACGGCGTCGGCGATCATTCTGCTGGGACTGGTGTCGTGGGACTGGATCATCGCGGGATTCGGGGGGCTGGTCCTCTTCGGGGCGATCGCATCCCGGCGGCTCGACGCGCTGGCCGCGGATCTGCGCGAGCGCATTTCCGATGAATCCCTCAGGGGTCAGGAGAGGATCCCGCGCCCGCTGGCCCTGCATATCCTCGGGGCCGTGCGCAAGGTCGAGTCGGCGGAGCAGTCGTCGACGCTGGCCGACGCGGTCGAGTACATCTGGCGGCGGGTGAACGCCCGCCCGCCGCGGGCGCCGGCGACCTTCGGCCTGCTCGCGCTCTACGGCGCGGCGTTGGGTTCCGCGGTGCTCGTTCCCCTCGTGGTGGTCGCGCTGATGTTGCGGGGCGATCTGCCGCTGCCCTCGAAGGGCCCGGTCCCCCTGTTCGCGGTCGGCTACTTCGACGGATACGCCGAGCACGGCGGGCTGCACTGGTCGGCCGAGCAGTGCCGGCCGGAGCTCACGCGCCTCTACCTGGACCTCGAGGAGCCGGTGGATCTGCGCGACACGAACGGCGTAACGCCGCTGATGCGCGCCGCCGCCGCCGGTTGCGCGCCGTGCGTGACGATGCTCATCGACGCCGGGGCGGACGTGAACGCGGCGGACGCGGACGGACGAACCCCGCTCCTGTGGGCCGCCTTCAACGCCGATGCCGACACGGTGCAGACACTGCTCGACGCGGGCGCTGATCCGACCGCGCCGGGAGGTTCGATCGCCTGGCTCCTGGAAGCGGTGCGTCAACGCCCGGACGGCGATCCGGAGAAGGCGCGGATTCTCGAGCTTCTCGATGCCTGCACAGACGATTCTTCGCCGCTAGGATCATCTCCCTGAGCGAGGCGGGCGGGTTGGTTGTTGGCTGTTCGCGCTGCACCTGGTCACCGGCGCCAGCGCTCGTCTGCGGCTCGCGGTTGCTTGCACCTGCGCCGGGAATGTCCGCGCGATCGTCGCCGGGTGATGGGGACGCGGTGGTTCGGTCGCAGCCGCGGATGCATATCCGCGAGAGCCTTCCACCGGCGTGCGGGAGAGGATCGACACCGCACACGACGCGGAGCGTCGTGCCACCCTCGCGGAGCGTCGTGCCACCCTCGTGGAGCGTCATGCCACCCTCGCGGAGCAATCCCTTCGTCGCTCGCGTGAAGCGCTCCCCTGCGGGTCGCGGCTAAACGCAAGCTGGTGCGCATGTGGCAATGTGGCGATGTGACGATGTAAACAGCGTCAGTCGATTTCCTCATCCATCGCCTCCACCGGCACGCCTTCGGGCAGGGCGTTGAAAAACGCGCGGCCGTAGGACTTTGTCACGATGCGCGGGTCGAGGACGGCGACGAGCCCCCTGTCTGACGTGGATCGGATGAGCCGCCCCACGCCCTGGCGGAAGCGGATCACGGCCCGCGGCACCTGGTCATCGACGAACGGGTTCCCCCCCTGCTCGCGGATGCGCTCGTGCCGCGCTTCGACGATGGGCCGATCGGGCACCTCGAAGGGCAGGCGGGTGATGATGACGTTGCGCAACCCCTCGCCGCGCACATCCACCCCCTGCCAGAAGCTGACGGTGCCCAGCAGGACGGACCGGCGATCATCGCGGAAGCGTTTGAGCAGCAGCCCCGGGGGGCCGTCGGCGCCCTGCACCAGCACGGGATACTCCTCATCGGCGAGGATCGGCCTCAGCGCTGTGGCGACCTTCTCCAGCATGCTGAAGCTGGTGAAGAGCACGAACGCCCCGCCGTCCGTGCGGCGCACGAGCCGCTCGATCTGCGGCACGAGGCGATCGACGTACTGGGGCGCGTTGGGCGGGGGCATGCGGCGATCGATGACGAGCCGCATCTGCCGGGCGTGATCGAACGGGCTGCCGAGCTGGAGGGTGCGCGCCGATTCGCATCCCAGGCGGGACGCGAGATGGGAGAAGTCGCCGCGCGTCGTCGCCAGCGTGGCCGAGGTCATCACCACCGAGATCTCCTCGTCGAACAGCCTCTCGCGCAGGATGGGGGCGACGTCGACCGCCATGCAGCGCAGGCTGACCCGCCGCCGGCGCGATCGGCTGCGCGAACGCGCATTCTCATCGGCGCCTTCGAGGAAGTAGACGCATCCCTCGATCTGCTGGCCGAGGAGGATCCCGGCGTGGAGGGCGATGTCGCCCGCCCGGCCCGCGTAGCTGTTCAGCTCGTATTCATCGGCCTCGCGGGCGACCTTCTCGCGCAGCAGCCTGAGCAGATCCGACAGCTCCTTCATGCCGTCGGTGAGGACGTTCTCGACGATGTCCGGCTCGGCGATGCGGCCGTTGGGCCGGCCGGAGCGCTCCTGCCATTCCAGCAGCGAATCGAACAGCGCGTCCTTGTCTTCCCAGCAGCGGAGGACGCGGGTGATCGCCCTGTCGATAAGCGTCGTCTCCTCGTCCTTCAGTTGCAGCGTGGCGAGGAAGCCCTTCTGCCGGCGCGGATCGTAGAGCAGGCGCAACAGGTGGGCGATGCGCGACTCGGCGAGGGAGAGGCCGAAGTGATCGGCGGCGACCTCCTCCACGCCGTGTGCCTCGTCGAGGATGACGTGATCATACGGCGGCAGGAAGCCGACGCCGCGCGTGCGCAGCGCGAGATCGGAGAAGAACAGCGCGTGGTTGCACACGAGCAGGTCGCCGTTCTCCATCCGCCGGCGGGCGGCCTGGTAGAAGCACTTGTCATACGTCGGGCATTTGCGCCCCATGCAGTTGTGCGTGTCGCTCTGGGCGTAGTCCCACACCTCCGGCCGGGGGAGCCGGGGCAGGGACGAGAGGGTGCCGTCGCGCGTCCGGTAGGCCCAGTCCTCCAGCACGTGCAGGCTGTGGCGGGCGTCGTCATCGGTGAACAGCTTCTCCTGCCGCTCGCTGGCGAGCTTCAGCCGGCGCAGCGAGACGTAGTTGCCCCTCCCCTTCACGAGCACCGCGCTGAACTCCTCGGGGATCACCGCGTTCAGCAGCGGGATGTCCTTCTCCAGCACCTGCTCCTGGAGGTTGATGGTGTTGGTGGCGACGACGACGCGCTCATCGTGATCGACGATGCGCTTGATGGCGGGAATGAGATACGCGAAGGACTTGCCCACGCCCGTGCCCGCCTCCACCAGCAGCCGATCGCGGTCGTCGAATGTGCGTTCGACGGCCGCGGCCATCTCGAGCTGCTGCGGCCGCGGCTCGTAGTGCTCAAGGCGGCGGGCGATCGCGCCCTCCAGCGACAGCAGGTTCTCGACATCGACGGGCACGGAATGATTCTACCGGGACGATGCCGGGCGTTATCGGTCCGGCCCGAACAGGCGCCCCGACCGGTTCAGCCGTCGCACGCCGCAGGATCGACGGCCCGCGCGCCGCGGCAACAGCGCCCGGCCGGCAGAATGGGCCGTCATATGCCGATGGCACCCGATGGCGCGCCGGCCTGTGCCGGTATCGTCTCGTCCAGAGGGATCGACCGTACAGGGGGACCGCGTTGGCCAAGCCCCTCAGATACATCAGCATCGGACTCGGCGTGGCGCTGATCATCCTCGGGTGGTTCGTCATCGATTCCGAGCCCGTGCAGCGTGAGGCGGCGGCGGACGTGGGCGGGCTCGTCGCCTCCCGGTTCGTCGATGATCCCGGCCGGCTGTTTTCGGCCCCGGCCGCGGCGACGCCATCCGCCCCCGATGCCCTGAACTGGCGCACGATCATCGGCCGGGCGGCGGCGACGACCTACGCCGCGGGCATCGCGTGCATGATCTTCGGGGCCGGGCTGATCGGGCTGGGCGTTCCCGCCCGAGGAGGCGGGCGGGATGAATCGATGCCCCCGCCGGCGGACGCGCGGCCGGGTCTGCTCATGCTCGGGGCGGCCGGACTGCTGTTGCTGTTCGGCGTGATCCTCGCCGCGCTGAACGGATTCGAGGGCGTCGGCTCGCTCTTCGGCGGGCGCTCGGCGCTGATCCTCGCCGGCTGCGGGCTCGCCACCCTGCTCCTGAGGCCGGTGCGGATCCTCGGTCTCGCCGCCTATTACGCCGGTCTCGCCGCGGCGGGCCTGATCGGCCTCAACCTCGCCCGGCTCGCGTCGCGGGCTGTGCTCGCGACGTTCCTCTTTGAAGACACGACGTTCATTCTGACGGCCAGCGCCCTGGGCATGCTGATCCTGTTCCTGCTCATCTGGCGGGCCATTCCCGGCGGGCTGAATCGCGCGCGGCTGATGGACCAGTTCCGGCGCCTCGCCGCCGGGGCGGGCGCCGCGGCCATCATCGCCGGGATCTGCATCTTCAAGTCAAGCGTGCTTCCCCAGCAGGCGGCGGCGGACCTCACCGATTCCCACCACGACTCGGGTCTTGCCGGGGCCGTCCTCGCCACCGCGCTCGAGGAACACGGCCGCACCGCCCCGCGGGCGCTAAGCGCCGACGAACCGCATCCGCGGCGCGCGAAAGACGAGGCGGCGCCTGCGCCGGCCGACG
>JAXHTH010000351.1:0-4965 GCA_034211115.1 Planctomycetota bacterium
CCCGCCAGTCGATGGGGATCGGGACCTCGACGGCGTCCTGTATGTCGCGATAGTCGCCGGCCAGCTCATCGCCCTTCAGGACTGATCGGACGGTGATCGACAGCGGCTCGGAGCTGAGCGTTCCCTCGACGGGCTCGCCGTCCTGCACCGAGTCCGGCCGGCGATCGACGAAGCCGACCTCCAGCGCGGGAATCTCCAGTTCGCCGGAGGCGAAAGTATCGAGCGTGTATTGATGCGTCCACCGCCGCAGGTCGCCGTCGGGGACATCGGGCGGCGTGCGCGCGGCGCGGATCTCGAACGGACCGAGTTCTTCCGCAAGCTGCGGCATCTCGATATCGACCGCCTCGGGCGCTTCGACCTCCAGCGTCAGCGTCAGCTTGTCGCCGACGGTGATCGCCCCCGGAGCCGCGCGGGCGGTGAACCGGACGGGCCCGCGCTCTGCACTCGATTCGGCGACATCAGGCGCGGGGGTCTGCTCTGATCCCGCGCTGGAACCGGTTCCGTCGCATCCGATCATCGAGAACAGCACGAGAGCGACGATGACGGCTGCGGCGTCGAGCCGCGGAAGTCCGCCGGTCGGGCCGGGTTGGACCAAAGCACCGCGCACGGGTTACCTCCTCACCTCGCGCCGGCGGAAGAGGCGCACGAGCGGCTCGACGAAGGACTCGCCCGTGGCGATGTTCACGCAATCGATCCTGAGCCGGCGGAACCGGCGGGCGCGCGCCTCGGCGGCGGCGCGGGCCAGGCGTTCGTACTCCGCCCGCCACCGCCGGCTGCCCGTGTCGACGATGAGCCGCCGGCCGGTCTCGTTGTCGAAGAGTTCGACGAGACCGGCCGCGGGCAGCGCCCGCTCGCGCCGATCGTCGACGTGGACCAGAATCACATCGTGCCGGCGCTTGGCGATGCGCAGCGAGCGCTCGTACTCCTCGTCCTGGAAATCGCTGATCACGAACACGACGGCCCGACGCCGCATGATGCGGTTGACGTGATCCAGGGCCGCGGCGATGTCCGTGCCGCCCCCGGAAGGTTCAAACGCCAGAAGCTCGCGGATCACGCGGAGGACGTGACCGGTTCCCTTGCGCGGCGGGACGAACTTCTCGACCGTGTCGGTGAAGCAGACGAGGCCGATCTTGTCGTTGTTCCTGATCGCGGAAAAGGCCAGCGTCGCCCCCAGTTCGGCGACCAGCTCGCGCTTGAACTGCCGATGCGTGCCGAACTCCTGCGATCGGCTGAGATCGACCACGAGCAGAACGGTGAGCTCGCGCTCCTCGCGGAAGACCTTCACAAAGGGCTCGCCGTAGCGGGCGCTGACGTTCCAGTCGATGCTGCGCACGTCGTCGCCGATCTCGTAGCGTCGGACCTCCTCGAACTCCATGCCGCGTCCCTTGAAGGCGGAATGATACTGCCCGGCCAGCGCCTCGTTCACCAGGTGCGAGGTGCGGATCTCGATGCGGCGGATCTTCTTCAGCAGGTCCTTCGTGATCATGACGCGGGTATCGGTTTCGTCAGTGGCCGTTGCGATGCGAGCGTGGGGTGGTTCCACATTGACACATTGGCACATTGGCACATACGCACAGGGGTCGAGACGGCGTTGTCAGGTCTTGCTGCTCTCCTCACGGGCCAGCCGGGCCTGGACCTTCCCGATGATGGTTGACAGGGTTCGTGTGACCTCTGACAATTCCGTGACGATCGAGCTGACGGCATCCGGCGGGAGAAGCCCGGCTTCGCGGCAGAGGCGTAGCCAGTAGTCGGTCTCGGATGCCTCCTTCTTCGCGACGCTGCACCGGTGGGCGAAATCGCGGTCGCTGTACGCCTCGTCCGCCTCTCTGAGATTGGCGCCGACCGACGTTCCCGCGCGCAGAAGCTGCTTACCCAGGACCCAACCCTTGACGTTGTTCGGCAGATCATCGAGCAGCGAGATGACCCTTAATGCAATATCAAACGTCCTTTGCGGCAGATCTCCCTTGAAGCGATTCATCGTGTGTCCCCTGTCTTGAAGGTGACGATTACTCGTTCGACCCATCCCTCTTACCGTGCACCATCGCTCAAGCGGCGCTCGTCATCCAACCACGCGCCCAGTGCGAATGTGTCAATGTGGGAATGTGCAAATGTCCTCCTACGGTACCGGTACATGATCCAGCACCGTCCGCACGAGGTCGGCGCTCGTCTGCTCTTCTGCTTCCGCCTCGTAACTGACGATGACGCGGTGTCGGAGGACGTCGAGCGCGACGTCCTTGACATCCTGGGGGACGACGTAGCCGCGGCCGTCGAGGAAGGCGTTGGCCCGGGCGGCGATGGTGAGATAGATCGTCGCCCGCGGCGAGGCGCCGTACTGGATCAGCTCCGCCAGCTCAAGGCCGTACTCGCCCGGCCGGCGGGTGGCGAAGACCAGATCCACGATGTAGTCCTTGATCTTCTCGTCCACGTAGATCTCATCGACGACGGCGCGGGCGCGGGCGATCGCCGACGGCTCCATCACCGGCTCGATGACGTGCTGCGCATCGGTCGCGGCCATGCGATCGAGGATCCGCCGCTCCTCGTCTTTCCGCGGATAGTCGACGATCAGCTTGAGCATGAAGCGATCGACCTGCGCCTCGGGCAGCGGGTAGGTGCCTTCCTGCTCGATGGGGTTCTGGGTGGCGAGGACGAGGAACGGCTCGTCGAGGCGGAAGGTCTCGGTGCCGATGGTCACCTGCCGCTCCTGCATCGCCTCCAGCAAGGCGCTCTGCACCTTGGCCGGGGCGCGGTTGATTTCGTCGGCGAGGATGATGTTGGAGAAGATCGGCCCCTTCTTGACGGTGAACGTGCCGTCGGAGGGCTGGTAGACGAGCGTGCCGATCAGGTCCGCCGGCAAGAGGTCGGGCGTGAACTGGAGGCGCTGGAAGCCGGTGTGGATGCCCGCGGCGAGGCAGGAGACGGCCGTCGTCTTCGCCAGCCCCGGCACGCCCTCGATGAGCAGGTGCCCGTTGGAGAGGAGACCGATGAGCATGCCGTGGAGGAGATCATCCTGCCCCACGATCACCTGGTGCATCTGTTCCAGCAGCATCCGGAACGGCTCGCTGGCGGCCCGGACCTGCTCGCCGATCTGTTTCACATCAAGCTGCGTCGTGGTCATGTCGCTCCTGCCTGTTGAGTCGCCTGATCCGAGCCCGGAGGGGGCAACACCCGCCCGGGACGAAGGTTACGCGAATGGAGGATGATATTCGACGGCCGATGCGATGCGCCGGCGGCGGCGATCTGTCAACCGTCGAGCACGCCACGAACGGCTGCCGAGAGAACGGCCGAAGCCGGGGCAACTGGCGGTTCATGATCCCCCCCGAGCGAGTATCCTGCCCACCACCTGTCTGCAGGGGGCGGAGAGACCCGTCGGCAAGGAGTGACCTGTGGGTTCGATCTTCAACGCGCTGCTGGGGATCTCCCGCGGGCCGTTCCTGCTCCTGCCGGTCACGCTCATCGCCTCGGGGGCGGCGGCGGCGGCGTGGGACGATCCGGGCTCGCTGTCCTGGCCGGCCACGGTGCTCGCCCTCATCGGCCTGCTCGGGCTGCACATCGGCGTCAACGCCCTCAACGAGGCCGGCGACATGCAATCGGGGATCGATCTGCGCACGCAGCGCACGCCGTTCAGCGGCGGCAGCGGCACGCTCCCCGCCGGACGGTTGACCGTGCCCTTTGCACGCCTGTGGGGATTCGGCGCGACGGCGATCGGGCTCATCGTCGGCGTGTGGTTCCTCGTCCGCCTGGGCTGGATCATTCTCCCGCTGCTTCTCTTCGGCGCGCTGGCGGTGCTGCTGTACACACCCTTGTGGCTCCGTCTGGGGGTGGGCGAGGTGTTCGCCGGCCTGGGGCTGGGCGCGCTGCCCGTGATGGGGGCCGCGCTCGTGCAGGACGGTCACCTGGGATCGGCAGCGATCGCGGCCTCCATCCCCGCCTTCTTCATGACCTTCAACCTCCTGCTGCTCAACGAGTTTCCGGACGAAGCGGCCGATCGCGCCGGCGGGCGGCGGCACCTGGTCATCCTGCTGGGGCGGCGCGGGGCGGCGGGAGTCTATGTCGCGGCCGTGCTGGCCGTGCCCATCTCGATCATCCTCGCGGTGCTCCTCCGCGGGCTGCCGCCGCTCGCCCTGATCGCGGTGCTGCCGACGCTGCTGGCGGTTGCGGCCCTTCGCTGGGCCGCGACCGGGCCGGCACGGCCGGTGCCGATGGCCGCGCTGGGCGGGAACGTGGCGTGGAACCTCGCCACGAACGCACTTCTCGCCGCCGCCCTCGCATTCGCGGCATGGCGGATGGCAACCTGAATCCTGCCTTGCCGGCGCCCGCGCCGACGGTGGCGCGGCGCTCCGCGCCGTGCGGGGATCAAGTCTGATCAGGGATCGACAGAGATCCCCGCGGATATGCATCCGCGGCTGTGAACGCGGCGCCGACATCGCGTCGAATCGCCGGCGATGCATGCAGAATCAGGAATGTGAAGCCAAATGGCGAATTGGCCGTCACACGCCCACCGCGGCGTGCGCCTCCCTCCACAGCGCCCCGGGTTGTCTTGTGCGCTCAGTGCGACCACGACCGATCAGGAAAGGAGTCACGATCATGTCGCAGCCCACTCCCGTTGCCGAGCGGCAACAGACGATCCTGTTGAGGAGGCTGGAGGAGGAGCTTCGCCAGCGGCAGGCGGAGATCAGCGGCCGGCGGTCGATGACCCGCTACCCGTTCAACGCCTCCGTCTCGATCTCCGTGGTCGCCGGCGACGGCTCGGAACAGGCGATGGGCGAAGCGTGGGCCCTGGATTTCTCCCGGCGCGGCATCGGCCTGCTGGCCGAGCGCGTCTTCGCCGTCGGCGACATCCTCGTGATCGACTTCGGCCCCCGAAACGACAAGGAAGTGTCTTCGGCCCGCATGCGGGTGGTCTACTGCACGAGGCTGCTCAGTTCGACCTTCCGCATCGGCGGCGAATTCGTTCCCTGACACCCC
>JAXHTH010000352.1:0-10073 GCA_034211115.1 Planctomycetota bacterium
GTCCTGGTCACGAACGACGATCTACGTGAGACATTGTTCGGCCCGAGCGCAATGAAGGTCAATCTCTACATGTATGCAAGCCAACTGGCGCGCGAAGACGACGGCACGATCACCATTGTCGGCGAGAACGATTTGGAAAGACTCGGCGAGGAAACGTATTCCGCGGAGTGGGATCGGATTGTGCAGCGCCCTGAATGCTACTACTTCATCTACACTCTGCCGCACCACCGCCATGGGCTCTGGGCGCGCACCAGCGAGTCGCGAGCGCGGCTACTGCGAGTCTACGAGAATGCCGGAGGAGCGCCGGTTGATGACATCGAGCTCCGCCGCGCGTGCATCGAGCATCTGATCGCATCAGGTGAAGCGCCGGATGCGGCCGAACTGCTCAAGACCGGCGTGGTTCGGGTCGATCGGATTCTCTGGTTCGGCTGGATCGTGAACCTGCTGACGGTCCTGTCCCTGGCGACGCTGCTCGTGACGAGCCCGCTTCAGGTGCGCCGCCGAGTGCTCGATCGCCGCGCCGCGCGCCGCCTCGCCAGGGGGTTCTGCCCGACGTGTGCCTATCCCTTGCCGACGGGCGAGTCCGTCCGCTGCCCCGAGTGCGGCTGGGGGGCGGAGGCGGGCAATGAGCGACAGGCGATGAGCGATGAGCGATGAGTCCGCGGTGGCAGGATCGGCGGTGCGGACCAGCGAGCCGCGGCGTCCTCGCCAGCGGCTCACCCCCGACCGGCAACGATTCCCGTCGCGCGAACCGCGCAGGTGAAGGCCGACCGCGACCCGCTCGCAGGGACGCGGCGGCTCGCGCGGCGCCGCGACCTGCAGCGAAGCGGAAGGTCGTGCCGATGGCGCGTTCTTTTTTCGCGTTTGCATGTCATCCGGACGATCCCGCCGATCGTCTCTATATTGAGGCGCTCGTTGAGATGGCCGCGCCGCGCGAAACCGGATGGAGATCAACACATGACGGCCCACCTGTCAGGAAGTGCTCTGATGATCGCCCTGGCGATCCCGCTGCTCGCCGGCTGCATCGAACGCGAAGAGCAGATCGTCATCGAGCTGGACGGCTCGGTGCGCATGAAGCTCGATTTCCAGACGAACTCGTTCGATGAGCTGTATCTCGGCGATGCCGTGCCCACCATGGACGGCGGGTGGGTCATCGCCGAATCGGTCGAGGAGAACCAGGAGGGCGAGGAGACCTACAGGCTCCGGGCCGAGGCGGTCTTCGGCCCCGGGCAGGATCTGCCATCCAGCCTCGCCTCGCCGCGCGACCCGGATGTCGACACCTATCTTCAGTTTCCCACCGAAGTCACGATCGAGCAGCGACGAGGTGGCAGGTACTACCACTTCTATCGACGCTACCCCGCCCGCGCGTGGGCCTTCCACGAGGCGGCCCGCCAGAGCTTCCAGGAGGAGCTGGCCAAGCTCGAGGGGAGGAGCTTCGAGGACATGACCATGCAGGAGCGGACGCAGATCGTCTGGCTCCTGGCCCGGCTGGAGACGGCCAAGTACGAGGCCCTGGCCCGCTGGGCGTTCAAGGATGCGATGCCCGAGGCGCCGCAGGATGCCTGGCTGCACGCCCGCACCGCGCTGCGGCAGGTCTATGACAACCTCGACCCCGCGCGGATCGTCGAGCTTCTCAGCGGCGAGGATGGGAAGATCAACGAGGAGGCCGTCGAAGAGGAGGCCAGGGCCTTCGAGGACAGCGCCATCGAGGCGATGCAGACCGCTCTGCGCGAAAAGGGCCGAATCAGCGCCGAGAAGATCAATGCTTTCATCCGCCGCTTCCGCTGGCACAAGAAGTATTATGAGATCACCGAAGATCTCGCCGATGACGGCTTCACCATCGCCGTCACCATGCCCGGCGCGATCGTCGGCCACAACGGCCTGCGCATCGAGGATGGCGCCGTCGTCTGGGAGTTCACCGGTGAAATGCTCCGCGATCAGGAGATCGAGCTGATGGTCACTTCGCGGGTGAATTGACTGACGGGCTGGAGGTGGCCTGAGGAATGAGCACGCCCAAGCCGGCCGATCCCGCCGCCGAGTTCGAGCGCTACCGGCATGACGTTTACGCCTGGGCCTATCGCCTGCTGGGGCGCCATCACGATGCGCTCGATGTGGCCCAGGATGTGTTCCTGAGATGGGTGAGGCAGGTGCGGAAGGCGGCGCCGGCGCATCCGCGATCGTGGCTGAGGCGAGTGACGATCAACCGCGCCATCGATCTGCGGCGATCGACGAGACCAGAGCCGGCGACGGCGGACGTCGAAGAGCGGGCGGGCGCGAAGGCGGAGGACAGCGCGCTCGAGCGCGATGAACTGCGGGCCGCGGTGGCCGCGGCGATGATCGAGCTGAGCGAGATGCAGCGCAGCGTCCTGACGGCAAAGGTCCATGATGAACTGACGTTCGCCCAGATCGCCGCCGAGCACGGGCTGGCCGTGCCGACCGTGAAGACACATTACCTTCGCGCGCTGCGGGCCGTGCGCGATCGGTTGGAACGGGACCGGCTGGAGCGGGACCGGGCCGCACCCGGAAGGAGTTGAATCATGAGTGCAGTGAATCGCGATGAACTGCTGGCCGGGTACCTCGGTGATGAGTTGAACGAAGCGGAGCGGGTTCGATTCGAGTCGATGATGGCCGATGACCCGGAGCTTGCCGCGGAGGTGCAGAGCCTGCGGCGAACGATCGAGTCGATGCGCGCGCTGGATGCCCCCGGAAGTGGTCGGGCCCCCGGAAGCGTGCGGGCCCCCGGAAGCGTGCGGGCCCCCCGAAGCGGACAGGCCTTCGAAACCGGACACGCCCCGCCGAAGGCGGGGGTCACTCCGTCCGCATCCGTTTCGCGGCCGCTTCGAGTATGGGCCGGCGCAGTGCTTCGCTACGCGGCCGTCATCGGCCTGGCCTTCGCCGCGGGATATTTCATGCGCGGCAGGGAAGCGCATGAGGTTCTGACGGATGTCTCAGCACCACGCCCGGCCGGGCGCGCCAGCAGGGAGATTGCCCGGCCCGTGATGCCGGAAGCAGGCGAATGGCTCCAGCGCGCTGCGGAGGTGTATGTCAGCCGTCCGCGCGGTTCGAGCTTCGCCCGTTCGCTGGTCGCGATCGCCGAGGCGGGAGAAGAAGACCAGTAGGGGCCCGGTGTGCGGCGTGCCAGGGATGTGCCCGCCGGTGCCGAATCCCACAAGCCACGGGCGGATCGGGCCGATAACGACATCGCGGGGTGGCCCGGCGCCTCATCGGCGCCCGCGAACAGCGCTCGGCAGGTGCCCGTAGGATCGGATATCCTCGCCCCTCGCGGCCGGCCCTGGCCCTCCGTCCTCCGTCGCTTCGTCGCTCCGTCGCTCCCCCTCAGTCCCTTCGTCCTTCAGTCCCTCAGTCCCTCTCTTCTTCCATGATCAACCGCATCCTTGTCACCGGCGGCGCAGGCTTCCTCGGCTCTCACCTCTGCGATCGGCTCGTGGAGATGGGCGAGGATGTCATCTGCGTGGACAACTTCTTCACGAGCCAGAAATCGAACATCGATCATCTCCTGGAGCGGCACAACTTCGAGCTCATCCGCCACGATGTGACGCGCCCGCTGTTCCTCGAGGTCGACCAGGTCTACAACCTCGCCTGCCCCGCCGCCCCCGGCCACTACCAGTTCAACCCGATCAAGACGATCAAGACCTCCGTCCTCGGGGCGATCAACATGCTCGGCCTGACCAAGCGCGTGGGGGCGAAGATCCTTCACGCTTCCACCAGCGAGGTCTACGGCGATCCGGATGTCCATCCCCAGCCGGAGAGCTATCGCGGCAACGTGAACGCCATCGGCCCCCGCGCGTGCTACGACGAGGGCAAGCGCGCCGCCGAGACCCTGATGTTCGATTATCGCCGCCAGAACCGCGTCAACATCCGCGTCGTGCGCATCTTCAACACCTACGGCCCGCGCATGCACCCCTTCGACGGACGCGTGGTGAGCAACTTCATCCGCCAGGCGCTGGCGGGTCAGGACATTTCCATGTACGGCGACGGTTCGCAGTCGCGCTCATTCTGCTACGTCGACGACCTCGTGGACGGCATGCTGAAGATGATGGACGCGCCCGATGATTTCCCCGGGCCCGTGAACATCGGCAACCCCGACGAGTTCACGATCCGCGAGCTGGCCGAGATGGTGAACGAACTCGCCGGCTCGAAGGGCGGGATCGTCCAGTCACGGCCTCTGCCGGAGGATGATCCGCTCCGCAGGCAGCCGGACATCACGCTGGCTCGGGAGAAGCTCGGCTGGGAGCCCAAGGTTTCGCTGCGGGAGGGACTGGCGAAGACCATCGAGTGGTTCCGCGGCGTGGATCTCTCCACCTTCCGCGCGCCGACGCCGAATTACTGATCAGCGGATGATGCGCAGGATCGCCTGGCGCTACGATGCGAAGGCGTTGCGCAGCGCGCCGACCATGCGCGCGGGACGCCCGCCGTCGGCGAGTTTCAGGCGGCGCAGCACCCGGGCCATCTCCGGTGACATCCCCACCGCGGCGGTCCTGATGCCCATCGCCCGCGCCGTCTTGCGCACATCGAGGCACATCCCCAGCGCCATGCTCGACATGCTCCGCACCTCCGAGAGATCCAGGACCAGCCGCTTCAGGCGCGGCCCCAGCGAGTGCAGGACATCGTTGATCTCCGTGTGGATGATCGGCGTCTGACGCGCGCCGATGCTCGGCCCGGCCAGGCGGGCGGTGAGCTCCCGGTCGGCGATGGCGAAGCTGACGAACTGCCAGCGGCGGGGGGGCTCGCGCTGAGGCTGGGCACCAGGCGACGTCGGCCCGCCGTGATCGGCAGGTCCGCCGGGGGCGAGGCCGCCCGTTTGGGCGGTCTGGAGGCGGGTGGCGAGCGCCTGGCAGGGCTGCGCATGCGCTGCCGTTCCGTTCGCCGGCCCGCCACGCCGCTGGGCGTCGTCCAGCAGGCTGTCGAGAATCGCCGTCGCGTACCCGTGGGCCAGGTTCGTCAACTGCTCGGCCCGGTGGAGGGCGTTGATCGTACGGATCAGCGGGACGTACGCACCCTGAGCCAGTTGCTGGGGCGTCAGGCCGTCTCCGAGGGCGAGTTCGGCCAGCCGCTCGGCACCGGTCCGATCGCCGGAAATCAGCAGCTCGAACATCCGTTCAATCAGTCGATCCTGGCTCACGCGATGGCCTCCATGCTCCGTTCCCGATTCCCGGGGGCGGGACGAGAGAGCAGGTTCCATCGAGCCGGGACCGTCTCGGTCTGGAGAAATCGATCGTCTGCCGGCCTGAGCACGGCTCGCTCGTGCTATCGGACCTCATCCCATCCCCGCGGCGATCTCCCTCGAGACCAGCTATCCGAACAGAAACCGTAAAAATAATCCAAAAATCTACCGAACAAGCCTTGACCCGGCCGATGGAATCGCGATCCTATCGGATACCAAACATTGACCGCCATCAGGGGTAGAGCTATGGTGAGCACAGCGACGAAGAACGGCCGAAGCAAGACCAGAAACACCGCGCAGGAGAGGGCACCCATGGCCAATTCCGTCACCGAGGACAAGGGACGGCTCCAGGCGCTCGAACGCGCCTTGGGCCAGATCGAGAAGACGTTCGGCAAGGGTTCGATCATGCGGCTCGATGCCGATGCGATGCTCAAGATCCCGGGCATCTCGACCGGGGCCCTCAGCCTCGATCTCGCCCTGGGCGGCCGCGGCGTGCCCCGCGGGCGCGTGGTCGAGGTCTTCGGCCCGGAGGCCTCAGGCAAGACGACCCTGGCCCTGTCCGTCGTCGCCCAGGCGCAGAAGGGGGGCGGGGTCGCCGCGTTCATCGACGCCGAGCACGCTCTCGATCCCTCCTGGGCCCGTCGGCTGGGCGTCAACCTCGACGAGCTGCTCGTCTCCCAGCCCGACACGGGCGAGCAGGCGCTGGAGATCTGCGAGCTGCTCGTGCGCTCCAACGCCGTCGATGTGGTCGTCGTCGACTCCGTCGCCGCCCTGATCCCGCGCGCGGAGATCGAGGGCGAGATGGGCGATTCGCACGTGGGCCTGCAGGCCCGCCTCATGAGCCAGGCTCTCCGCAAGCTCACCGGCGCCATCTCCAAGAGCAAGACGATCGTCCTCTTCATCAACCAGCTTCGCGAGAAGATCGGCGTGATGTTCGGCTCGCCGGAAACCACGCCCGGCGGCCGGGCGCTGAAGTTCTATTCGTCGGTGCGCATCGACATCCGCCGCACCGGCGCAATCAAGGACGGCGATCGGAACATCGGCAACCGCGTCCGCGCGCGGGTCGTGAAGAACAAGATCGCCCCGCCGTTCCGCGACGCCGAGTTCGACATCATGTTCGACGAGGGCATCAGCGCCTCGGGGGATCTCGTCGATCTCGCCGTCGAGGACGGCATCGTCAAGAAGTCCGGGGCGTGGTTCAGCTACGGCGACATGCGCCTGGGGCAGGGGCGCGAGAACGCCAAGCAGTTCCTCCGCGAGAACGAAGATCTTTTCGAGGAGATCCGACGCGCCGTGATGGTCAAGCGTGGCATGGTCGCCGCCGAGTCGGAGCCGGCTGAGCAGGAAGCCGCCGAGAACGAGACGGCCGCGGTCGAAACGAAGTGAGCGCGGACCGCGCCGCCGGCGCCGGATGTTTCGCTCGAGCGATTCCGGGCGGAAAGGGCAACCGCGCCGCGCGCCCGTCGATCTCCGGGCCGGTGGGCCGTCATTCCAGTTGGGCACCGCGGCTTCGGCGGGTGACTCCACGTCGCTGGTCTACGCGCAGGCTCCGCGACCGCGCCGATGGCCGGCGGCAGAATCGGCGTCGGCGATGCCGCCCGGTCACGCCCTGCCGTTTCGCGCGCCGTTTCACCCGAACATCCGGGTGCCGAAGGGTGTCCGTCTTCTCCTCCCCCGCGGTCGGACGTCCGCGACCGGGCTCATCCGGATCAACGGCGGACCCGCGAGCATGGTCGTGGCGACAGCGCGCCGCGCCGCCGACGCAGGCCGAGTCGTCCGACCCGGCTATATTTCAAGATACTCGCGCGAACACGAGCATGGCAGCGTCAACGATATCCGCCTCGCCCCCGCGTCGTCGTTCTGTTTCTACTCGCACGGCCCCCATTCGGAGAGCAGGGCCAGCAGATCGGACGTGCCGACGATCCCGTCCCCGTCGAAATCCGCCGGGCACTCGACGCCACAGGGCCCCCACGCGGCCAGGAGAAGGAGCAGATCGGCCGTGTCCACCTCGCCGTCGTCGTCGAGATCCCACGGGCAGGACGAGCCGTCCTCGAGCGCGGCGTCCCGCATCATTGCCAGCACTTCCTGGAGGTACAAGCGGCAGCCGCGCGCCGAGGCGTGGTTCTTGTTGCCGACCTGGCCGTCTGCAAGGCGTTCGAAGCCGATTCCGATGTTTGGCCGCTCATGCGCGACGATGGCGCCGACGTCATGCGTCACCGCGTTATCGAGGATGAACTCCTGCCAGTAGTCGGTTCCTTCCATGTCCTCGACGTCCGTGTCGAAATCCGGATCGCCGCACCACCAGATTTCCGTCGCGGGCGACATCTGCCTGATCGCGTCGGTGTAGGCCACCATGCACGAGGCCGGCGAATTCTGCTGCGCGAAGAGCTGAAGCCAGACATCCGCCTCGATCGCTCCGAAGAGCGGAATGCCGTTCTCGCTGAAAAACAACTCGAGCTGGCGGTTGTAGCCCCGTCCCACCTGTCCCATCGGGCCGACGATGAAACCATCCGCCTCCGGGTTGAAGCAGTCGAGAAAGAGGACAACGACGATGCCGTTGGAGGCAGAGAGGCGAATGCCGCGATAGTAGTACGGATCATCGGGGGCGAGTCCCTCCCATTCAAACCCGACCCAGACCGGCTCGACGGGACCGAACTTGAGCGTTGAGGCCCCCGGCACAGGGTCCGTCGGGAACCCCCGCTCCAGCGTGACGACGGTCGATGCTCCGTCCGAGGTATCGACGTTGACGATCATCGAGATACCGTCCTTGCCGGTCCCGTCGCTGATGAAGCAGGCGTGGCCGATCTCGATGTCTTCCATCACGCCGCTCAGGGTCAGCGTGAGGGCGCCGCTGTCGAAGGAATCCTCCGGAGACATGACGTAGGTCCGGATCGTCGTGTCCAGCGGCATAGTGACCGGATCACCCTCGTTGCTGAAGTCCGTGGACATCTGCCACGGGCCTTTCTCGCCCAGATAGATCACCTCTCCGGAGCCGGGGAACTTGAGCAACATCGCTCGTACCGTGACCGGGTCCGTTCGCTCGTCGAACTGGGTTTCCGATTCCGGCTGTGCCTTCGGAATGAACGAGCTGCCATCCTCGATCACCAGCGCCTGTCCGGCCAGGACATAGCCCGGGAAATTGTCGGCGGCGCCATTGCCGTGTCCGCCGAAGTTCCCGAACGCCGTACTGTTCAGCGGCGTGCTCTTGGAGCCGTACACCGTCCCGACGGTTCGGCCGGTCCAGCGCATGAACGGCCAGTTCGTCCATATCGGGCCGGCGGATACCATCACGCCGGCCATGTTCCCCTGGCGCGCCGGGTAGACGCCCCCCAGGGCCCACTGCTCCAGGATCTCGCCATAGAAAACCGCGGAGCGACGGATGCCCCGGCTGTTGGACGAGACAATCACGCGGATCAGTCCGGTCGGCGTGTCGTAAGCCAACTGCCTGGCCTTCGGCGATATGCGCTCGACATAGTGGCTGCCGGACAGACCCAGATCCGGAAGCTGACGAGCGAAGAACCCGGACCAGGGCTCATCCGGCGCATGCGGGCTTCGGAGCGTCCAGACGCCGATCACGCTGGCCAGTGAACCCGGGCTGTAGCAATCACTGCCATCGCCCGCGTTGTACACGAGATAATTGTCCCCGTTGACCGTGTCTCCAAGCTCGGCGCCCTCCGCGTTCGCGTTCACCAATCGATTGGGCGCGGTCACGAGTCCGTGTCCGATCATCCACTCGATCCCGCTGAAGCCGGTCATGTTCCCGGTTTCCAGCAGGGCCGGCGCGAAGTAATGCGGCGCGCCGCTGTTGAACATGGCGTCGAAGTCCGCCTCATCGATCGGATGGTCACGAAATACGAGAAGCCCGATCTGGCCGACGAACGCCGGCGCCGTCGCGGTTGCGCCGAGCCGCAGAGGCCACGGTTCCCCGCCGTTCCAACCCGAGACCTCATGCCACGCGCTGCTTCGCGCCACCGTCTCCGATTGCGCCCAGCCGGTGAGCCGCCCTTGACCGGCGTCGAACGACGCCGCGATCAGCATCCACTCGTCGACCGGGACCTTCCCTGCGCGACTGTCGTCCCGCAACGGAACAAGAACGCTGAGGTCCGCCGGTGAGCCGTGCAGTTCGAATAACACGCCGTTCGAGGCGTCATCGAAGCCGAAGTTCAGGATCCCCTCGCCGTCCAGGATGTTCCAGTAGACGCCCTCTTCCCATGCCGTGCGTCGGATCCAGCACATGACGCTGAAGTCAGAAACTCCGCCCTCGAAAATCGACGGCGGAAGCCATGGACTGAATTCGATGGAGTTCGCTTCGCCGTACGTCTCCAGCATGCCCGCGTGCGCGGAAATCGCCGTCGCCGTCAATGCGCACAACGCGATGGTGCAGGTGTGGTTTCTCATCTTCGAGCGGTCCCTGCCCGGCGCGACGCATCGCGGCCGGTAACCCGTTTCTCACGCGGCCGTTCCTCGGCTGAACTCTCCCCTCGCGCATCAGAGAGCTGGGGAACCACGTGGTAGGCCTTCTGCTAACTCTAGAACCCGATCAATCGCTGTCAATCACAAAGCGGCGGTCGAGAGTCTGGTGCGGCGATCCCGCCGGCAGCCGCGGCCACGTCAGACCGCGGGCTCCTTCCGTCTGACGGCGGCCTCCCGGCAGTCTCTCCGCCGATGCAGGCGCTGCGCATGACCCGACCCGGATCCGGCAGTCTGCTCAGGCGGGTCCTTGATCGGCGATCGCCCGGCCTTGCTGTAGACGGCAGGCTTCCGGTCGCCGATTTGGCTTGACCGGCGGTGAAGTGGGCTGACAATGGGAGGGAAAGGTCCGTATGCGTCCCGAGACCCGTGGGGTGGGGGTTTCGTGCGGGGCGGGGACTTATCGGCCGTCGGCCGA
>JAXHTH010000353.1:0-14308 GCA_034211115.1 Planctomycetota bacterium
GCTGGGCGACGGTCCGGCATGTCTCGCCGATTTCCCGTTGCCGACGGAGCATTCGCGGCGGCTCACGGCGGTGAAGCTGGCCGGCGCGTTCGCCGAGCACGTCGATCTGACGATCGTCCTTCCCGAGGGGAAGGAGGCGCTGTTCGTGCCCGCCTCGATGCCCGCAGTGAGCGGACCGTGGGGCGACATCAAGCAGACTGTGACGCAGGACGGCTCGGAGGTTCATCTTCAGCGCGAGATCCGCGTGACGACCGACCGCATCGCCCCGGCCGATTTCGCGCCGCTGCGCGAGGCGGTCAACGCGCTGCGCGCGCCCGGCTGCCGGCACCTGGCGTACGGAACGTAACGGCCTGAAGCAATGGTGGCACGGGCGTCTCGCCCGTGCGGAGAAGGCGGACGGCCGGGACGGCCGTCCCACCTTCAAGTGTGTGGCACGACGCTCCGCTGGTGGCACGACGCTCCGCTGGTGGCACGACGCTCCGCGTCGTGCGCAAACCCGGTCAGTTCAGCGCATCGACCGCGCGCCGCAGCGCCCGTATGTGCTCCGGTGTCGTTCCGCAGCAGCCCCCGACGATGGACACGCCGGCCTCGATGAGCCGCCGGGCCTGCTCCGCCATGAACTGCGGCGATTCGCTGTAGACGAGCCGCCCGTCCTTCGTCTCCGGCAGGCCCGCGTTGGGCTGGATGAGCAGCGGATGATCGCAGCAGGCACGGAAAAGCTCCGCGATCTCGACCATCGGTTCGCTGCCGTTGCCGCAGTTGGAGCCGACCACATCCGCCCCGGCCTCGATGAGTTCGCCCGCGGCCTGCTCGACGGTGACGCCCATGATCGTGTAATACCCGCGCGGCGTCGGGTCGAAGGTCATCGTCGCCATCACCGGGACATCGGCGCGCACGTCCTTCGCGGCCCTGATGGCCAGCGCGGCTTCCCTCGGATCGGTCATCGTCTCGACACAGATGACATCAACGCCCGTGCCGATCAGCGCTTCCATCTGCCGCCGGGACGATTCGTACATCTCATCGGGCTCTGTGTCGCCGTAGGGCGTGAGCATTCTTCCGCTGGGGCCGCACGATCCGGAGACGAGCGCGCGGTCGCCGACGATGCTGCGCACGGCGTCCGCCGCGGCGCGGTTGATCTCCTCGGCCCGATCGTCCAGGTCGTACGTGGCGAGCTTGAGCGGGGATCCGCCGAAGGTGTTCGTCTGGATGATGTCGGCTCCCGCCTCGAGATAAAGGCGTGCGATCTCTTCGAGGACCTCCGGCCGCGTCCGATTGATCGATTCCGGCGGCGTGCCGGTCTCGAGCCCGTGCTCGAGAAGCATGGTGCCCATCGCGCCGTCGGCGACGAGGATGGCTCCGTCTTTGAGCCGTTCAGGAAGCGGCTTCATGTCCGGTCTCGCGCAACAGGGTTCGGGCGAGATCGACCGCGTTGGCCGAATCGTAGCCGTACGCGTCGGCGCCGATGCGCCGGGCGAACTCCTCGGAGACGGGCGCGCCGCCGATGATGATCTTCACCCTCCCGGAAAGTCCCTCTTCACGGACGAGATCGACGACCTGCGCCATCCCGGACATGGTCGTGGTGAGCAGGGCGGACAGGCCGATGAGTCGCGCCCGATGCTCGCGTGCCGCCTCGACGAAGCGTTGCGGCGCGACGTCGTTGCCCAGGTCGATGACGTCAAACCCCGCGCCGCGGAGCATGATGCCCACGAGGTTCTTGCCGATGTCGTGCAGATCGCCCTGGATGGTTCCGATGACGATGGTGCCGAGGCTGGGGACGCCGTCGCGGATGAGCAGCGGTTTCAACCGTTCCATCCCCGCGTACATGGCCTTCGCGGCCATGAGCACATCCGGCAGGAAGATCTCGTGCGCCTTGAACCGGTCGCCGATGACGGTCATCCCCGCAATGAGGCCCTCGTTGAGAATGCGCTGCGGGGTGAGATCCTCGTCGATCGCCTGCTGCGTCAGCGCTCCGACGCGCTCGTCGTCGCCTTCGATGAGCTTGTTTGAGAGCTCGGCAAGCGTGTCCACTTCCATCCTCCGTCAAGGTGAGGTTCGGCGCGCTGTTCACGCGAGCAGCGTGGGAACGCGCTGGCGGCAGTTGTGTGTCTCACACTGCCCGCAGAACGGATAGGTATCCGGGAACTCGTGAATCTCCGGCGGGCCCGCGATGACCACCGCCGATACCGATTTCAGCGGCTCCATGAGAAAACTCTCGCGCAGCGTGAGCCCGATGCGCTCCGGGCGCAGATACTCGAAGAGCTTGCGCTGGCCGCTGACGTGCCAGCCGCAGTAGCCGGGGCTGTAGCGCAGCACGCCGGTGGCGGCGTCCGCTTCGCCGCGCTCGGCGAGGCGCCGGCAGAAACGATCCTGCATGACCCGGGCGAGGTTGTCGGCGGCGACGGAGGCGGCGGCGTCGAGCATCACCCCCACCGCGAGATCGCCGGACTTGAACCGGTCGGTGATCTCGCCGCTCACCCCCGCCCCGAGTGTGGCGGCGAAGACGGCGAGATGATCGGCGCGGGGAAAGATGTCGCCCACCGGCGTCCGCGGCTCGTTCTCCCCCTCGCCCTCGTAGACCTCTGCGAATCTCTCGATCGAGATGTCCGCGAGAATGCCGACGGGTTCGGCGATCTCGCCGAGCAGGTCGATGGCGGTGGTGTAGATCGCGCCGATCGGGGCCGGCATCGTGCGTCCCGCGGGGATTCCCTGCTGAGCGTAGACCTCTTCGCGCGTCGGCGCGATGTCGCAGAACGGAACCTCGATGATCTCGCTCATGATTCGTGATCCGGCAGGCGATCCATGCCGTGGCGGCGGGCCTCGGCCGCCATGCGCTCCGTCAGTTGTCTCTTCACGTCGTCATCCAGTCCCGACGGTTGCGCTTCATTGATGAGACGTCTCACTTCCCGATGCGCGCGCTCGCCCAGGCTCAGCCCGCCTTCCTCGCGCCACCGCGAGCGCTGGGCGCGATCGATGACCGGCCCGGGCATGAAGTGTTCTGCCTTCAGATGTTGACGCGTATGCGCCGAGATCAGCAGATGCTGCTCGTTGAGCAGCTCCTCGAAGTGCGGTCGGGCGGGGAAGTCATCACGCGGCTCGATGCCGCGCGCCAGCCGCAGGGCCATCCCGCAGACTTCGTTGTCGAGCACCAGCGCTTCCAGGCTCAGGCAGCTTTCGAAGTCGAGCATGCCGGGCCCGGAGACGTTGTTGATCCCGGCGAGGGCGGCAAGGGTGGCGCCCATCGCCGCCTCGAGCCCCGCCTGCGCGTCAAGCTGCTTGGCGTCGCTGAGGCTGATATACGCCTGCGTGGGCAGGCCCAGGTGCCGGCCGATCTCCGCGCAGGCGCAATCGATCATCATCGTCTCGATCGCGCCCATCGGCGTCGTCTCGTAGCGGACGTCGAAGATGGCCGGCGACCCGCCGTAGAGCATCGGCGCGCCGGGCCGGGCGCACTGGCTGATCACGATCCCGCTCAGCGTTTCCGCCGTGTGCTGGATGAGCGTGCCCACCAGGGTCACCGGCGCGACGAACCCGGACAGCGGCATCGAGATGAACTCGACCGGGATCGAATGCTCGGCGCAGTCGATGACGTTCTGCGACGTCACCTCGCTCCACTTCAGCGGGGCCGTCGGGCAGCAGGAGAAGATCGTCAGCGGCATCTCCCGCAGCGCTTCTTCCGTGCCGCGCACGGCGAGCTGGAGATCCTTCATGATCCCGAACGCCTCGATCGTGAAGGCGCCGGTGACGACCGGCTTTTCGCCCTGCAGCAGGCTCAGATAGAGGCGGTAACTGTCGGAGATCTTCTCGGGCACATCGCCGGGGATGAAGGCCGTGCTCTGGGAGGCGATGTGTTCCAGCCCGCCGACGAGGCGGGCGTAATCGACGTAGTCGCGCGTCGTCGGCGTGCGCAGCGCGCCGGTCTCGTGGTCGAGAATGTGGATCGCCGCCGATCCGGGCGTGAAGTGCACGTTTCGTTCGCGCAGATCGAGCGCCGGCCGGCCGAGCGCATCGTGAACCGTGAACGAGCCCGGCGCCGCGCGGAGGGCCTTGTCGATCAGATCATCGTTGATGCGTGCCCGTCTGGTTTCACCGTCGACGACCGCCCCGTGGTCGGCGAGCCGGGCGAGGACGCGATCGTTGTGAATCTCCACCCCCGGCGAATCGAGTATCGATCGCGCTTCGGCGATGATCTTCTCCTTCAGTTCCTGGTCGAGCAACTCGATGCGAGGTCTCATTCCGATCCTCCCGCCGGCGGCAGCGCGGCGGCGATCATACCACAAGCCGGCGAGGCGTCGACGCCTCACCGTCCCTGCGGACGGGGCGGTGAGTTCTTCGGTGCGACGAGCCGATGACGAGCGAGCGGCCCGGAATCCCGGCGGGACGGCTCCGGCATTGCCGGGTTCATCTTCGGCCGGGCTGACCCGGCCGGCCTTACCGGACGGGAATCATCGGATTATCGTTTGGCCGGCCCCCGTCCTGCACTATAGTTGCCTTTGGACGCCTCGCCCGGATCACGCCGCCGGGCGAAGGCGAGAGTCCGGGCGCGCGGCACGCAGGAGGCTGATGGATGTATCGAAGACGGACTTCGGCGGGATGCGATCTCAGGCGAACGCAGATCACGATGGGCGTGCTCATCCTCGCCGCCTGCGCCGCCGTGGCCTCCGCCGCGGCGCGGGGAACGGTGCTGCATGTCGATGACGATGCGCCGCCGGGCGGGGACGGGCTCACCTGGTCCACCGCGTTCCGATTCCTCCAGGATGCCCTGGCCTTCGCCGCCGACTCGGGCGGCGCCGTCGACGAGATCCGCGTCGCCGGCGGCGTGTACCGGCCCGATCGTGATGAAGCCGATCCCGAGGGCACCGGCGATCGCGCCGCGACGTTCGTGCTCGTCGATGCCGTCAACCTCGCCGGCGGCTACGCCGGTCTCGACGGCGATGATCCCGATGAGCGCGACATCGACCTGTACGTCACCGTCCTCGACGGCGACCTGGCCGGCGATGACGGCGCGGAGTTCCAGAACATCGCCGAAAACAGCCTGCACGTGGTCACCGGCGCCCAGCTCTCCCCGGACACGACGCTCGACGGCGTGACGGTCCGCGGCGGGAACGCCGACGGCCTCGGCGCCGACTTCATCGGGGCCGGCATGTTCAATGATGATCAGAGCAGCCCGACGATCATTGCCTGCACCTTCGCCGACAATGCGGCCGGACAGGGCGGAGGGATATATAACCGCGCCGGGTCCGACCCGGCGCTGATCGACTGCACGATCCGCCACAACCTTGCTCTCGTCACCGGCGGGGGGATGCAGAACGCGGGCAACGAGCCCGTCCTGGCGGGGTGTCTGTTCACCGGCAACGTGGCGGAGCAGATCGGCGGGGGCGGGATGTACAACATCGCCGCCGCACCGATGCTCGACGACTGCACGTTCCGGGCCAACGAGGCGCTGCAGGGGGCGGGGATGTTCAGCGTCAACAGCGCCGAGACCGGTCCCGTGCTCACCGGCTGCACGTTCGATGACAACTTCGCCCTCGACAGCGGAGCGGGACTGTACTCGATCAACAGCGGCGCGGGCTCGACGCTTGACGTGTGTACGTTCATCGACAACATCGCCCTGGAGGACGGCGGCGGGCTGCGGGTCGGGGGCGTCGGGCCCGTCTCCGCCGACAACTGCCTGTTCATCGACAACCTCGCCGGCGACCTGGGCGGGGGGCTCTTCGCCGACGACGCCGCCGCGCTCTTCACCGCCTGCACCTTCATCGCCAACTCCGCCAACGACCAGGGGGGCGCGCTCTACGCGCGCGACGGCGGGCCCCAGTTCATCGACTGTTTCTTCGAGGAGAACGATGCGGGCCTCGGCGGCGGCGGCGCGGCGTGCAGCGCCGGCGAACCCGCCTTCAGCGACTGCACCTTCACCGCCAACGCCTCGAATGGAAGCGGCGGCGCCGCCTACGTCAACACCGGCGGCCCGTCATTCACCGCCTGCACCTTCACCGAGAACACCTCCGCCGGAACCGGCGCCGGAATCTACAACACCGAGGGCAGCCCGATCGTGACCGGCTGCGCGTTTACCGCCAACGTTTCCGGCAGCGCCGGCGGGGGAATGTACAACCTCGACGGCTTCCCCACCGTCGTCGACTGCACGTTCGCCGACAACGTCTCGATCACCTTCGGCAGCGGCGCGGGCATCCACAACAGCCGCAGCGGGGCCGTCATCTCCGGCTGCACGTTCACGAACAACCAGGCCAACCTCGGCGGCGCGATGTTCGAGAGCGACAGCATCGATTCGGTCATCGAGAACTGCACGTTCACGGGCAACAGCGCGCTCTCCGCCGGGGCGATGTTCGTCTCCGAGTCGGAGGCGCTTATCCGCAACTGCACGTTCGATTCCAATAGCGCGACGAACACCGGCGGCGGGGCGCTGTACCTGCTGATGGGTGCTCCCACGTTGGAGGAATGCACGCTGACGGGGAACAGCGCCGATGTCGAGGACGGCGGGGGGATCTACAACGACGCCGGCGCGCCGGTCATGCTCGACTGCACGTTCCGGCAGAACTCCTCGGCGCGGCGCGGCGGGGCGATCTATTCCCGCAACGGCTCGCTGTTCCTCCGGCAATGCCGGCTCGCGGGCAATGACGCGCTGGAGCGCGGCGGCGGCATCTACGGCGATATCGACAGCCCCACCCTCATCGACTGCGCGATACTCGGCAACACCGCGCCGACCGGAGGGGGAATCTATCACTTCATCGGCGAAGCCCGCTTCACGAACTGCCTCTTCTCCGGCAACGTCGCGACGGGGAAGCTCGATGATGAGGGTCAGCGCTGCATCGTCAACGGCCTGGGCGGAGCCTGCCTCGCCGCGTTCACCGATGCTGCGTTCGTGAACTGCACGTTCAGCGCCAACGACGCCGACTGCGAGGGCGCCGGCGGGGGCGTGAGCGGCGTCGACGGCAGCCTCACCAACTGCATCTTCTGGAACAACACCGATGAGAACGGCTCACTCGAATCATCGCAGATTCATGACAGTAACGTGACCGTCGACTATTGCTGCATCGAGGGTCTCACCGGGGGGTTCGGAGGCGAAGGCAACATCGACGCCGACCCGCGATTCGTCGATGCCGACGGGGCGGATGACGTTGTCGGCACCGCCGACGATGATCTTCATCTCGGGGAAGGCTCGCCGTGCATCGATGCCGCGGACAACACCGCCGTGCCCGGCGACATCACCGAGGATCTGGGCGGTGAAGCGCGCTTCGTGGATGACCCGGCCACGGTTGATACGGGTTTCGGTGAGCCGCCGGTGGTCGACATGGGCGCCTACGAGTACCAGGCCGATCCGTGCCCGGCCGACTTCAACGGCGACGGGTCGGTGAACACGCCCGACCTGCTGATCCTGCTCGGCGCGTGGGGCACGAGCGGGCCGGAGGGTGATCTCGACGGCGACGGCGATGTGGACGTCCAGGACCTCCTCGCCCTCCTCGGGTCGTGGGGACCGTGCCCCGGAAGGCAAAGCTGAAACGGGGAAAGCTGAAAGCTGAAAGGGGACATGGCCACATTGGCACATTGTCACATGCGCACAGGGGCCCGGTGATGGCGTCGGGTCCGCTGTGCGGACCGGAAGCGGTGCATTGACCGGGGTGCCATGCTTCATCCGCGAAGCGGTGAAGCATGTGCCTTGTGCGCGTTCTGCGTACATGTTTCGCCCTGTCGGGACGAAGCATGGCACCCGCGCTGTGCCGCCCGGTGGCCCTCGGTGGCCCTCCGTGTTTCAGTCGGAACGACGCGGCCGGCGACTCTCTCCGTCGGGAGGCCTCGCGCCGGATCGGCTGCGCCCACCGGTCTATCGCCGACCGGTCTTTGCGCCTATGCTGTAGCGTGGTGAGGGGATCGGGCCGGTGCGGCCTCGTGTGCGGCGGCGCTCGGGTGATCCCCGATGGACAAGGGGGATGACGATGCAGAGCTTGAAGATCGTGGCGTGGATCATGGGGGCGGCGATCATGGCGGCCGCGCTGGGACTCACCGCCGGGTCCTGCCGCGGCGGGCAGGAGCCGGGTCAGCCGCCGCCCACGCAGGCAGAGCAGGCAGAGAAGGACGATAAGGCCGCCACCGGCGAATCCGATGAGGCGCAGGCCGAATCGGACGAAGCGGAAGAGGACGAGAAGCCGGCGGGGGATGCCGAGCCGTTCGAGCCGCCTTCGCCGCCCGCGGCGCGCGAGCGCATCGAGGAGCGCGAGACGCTGGTGGATCGGCACATCGCCCGGGCCCATATCGGCTCACCCGCGGTGAAGGATGAAAAGGTGCTGGCGGCGATGCGGACGGTGCCGCGTCACGTCTTCGTCCCCGCCGCCCGGCGCCGACACGCCTACGCCGACACGCCCCTGCCGATCGGGTACGGGCAGACGATCTCCCAGCCGTACATCGTCGCGCTGATGACGAGCCTGCTGGAGCTGACGCCGGACGAGAAGGTGCTGGAGATCGGGACGGGCTCGGGGTACCAGGCGGCGGTGCTGGCGCAGCTCACGCCGCACGTTTACACGATCGAGATCATCGAGGCGCTGGCCGAGCGGGCGGAGAAGGCGCTGCGCGGGCAGGGCTACACGAACATCAACTGCAGGCGCGCCGACGGCTATCACGGCTGGAAGGAGGAGGCCCCGTTCGATGCGATCATCGTGACCTGCGCGGCGGGCCACCTCCCGCCGCCGCTGTGGGAGCAGCTCAAGCCCGGCGGGCGGATGGTCATCCCCATCGGCGGGCAGTACGAGCTGCAGCGCCTGGTGCTCATGACCAAGCAGGAGGATGGCAGCCGGCGATCGGAGTCGATTCTCGCCGTGCGCTTCGTGCCGCTCACCCGCGAGAGAGAGCGGTGATGTCGGCGCGCCCGGCGCCGCCCACGGGGCGGCTCATGTGGCTCATCTTCTGGATCTCCGCGGCGGTGCTGGGGTTCGAGATCGTCCTCATGCGCCTGCTGCTCGTGGCGAGCTGGCATCATTTCGCATTCCTGGTGATCTCGATCGCGCTGCTCGGGTTCGGGGCGAGCGGGACGTTGTTGACGCTGGCGCGGCCGGTGGTGATGCGGCACGGCGGAGGGGTGCTGTTCGCGCTGACGCTGGCGACGGCGGTGTCCATGCCGCTCTGCGCCGGGATCGCGCAGCACGTTCCGATCGAGGCGCGATTCGTGCCCGCCCTGCTGTGGGAGCAGGTGGGGTGGTGGGTGCTGTACTGGGCGCTGCTGGGCGTGCCGTTCCTGCTCGGAGCGGCGGCGATCGGGGCGGCGCTCATGATCGCCGCCCGGCGCATTCCGCTGATTTACGGCGGGAACCTGATGGGCAGCGCCGCGGGCGCGATCGCCGCGCCTGTGGCGATGATGATCGCCCCGCCGGAGTGGCTGCCTTCGCTGATGACCATTCCGGCCCTGCTGGGGGCGGCCGCGTTGACCCGGCGCTACGGGCTCGCCGGCCGTCTCGTCTGGCTGCTGGCGATGGCGATCATCGCCGCCTTTGTCTACATCGATCGTCCGGCGGTGCGTCTTGATCCCTACAAGTACGGCGCGTACGTGCAGCGCCTGGTCGATCAGGACGCGGCGGTGCGTACGGCGCGTCAGTTCGGCCCGCGCGGCGACGTGCGGGCGTATGAGAGCGCGGTCCTGCACGACCTGCCGTTCCTCTCGACGGGCGAAGCGCCGCCGCCGCTGGCAGTCATCACCATCGACGGCCACTGGGCGGGCTCGGTCCTGCGCGTCGAGACGGCCGAGGAAGCGTCGGTCGTCGATCGCACGCTGATGTCGTTTCCCTACGAGTTGGCCCCGCAGCATCCCCGGGTGGCGCTGCTGGGTGAGATCGGCGGGGCGAACGTGTGGCTGGCGCGTCGGCGCGATGCGGGCGGTATCGACGCGGTGCAGCCGTACGCGGCGGTGCGCGCTCTCATGCTCGGCCCGCTGGCGGGCGACGGCGGGTCGGTGCTCGCCCGCCCCTCGGCGAATCTGATCCTCGCCGAGCCGCGGCATCACATCGAGACCACCCCGCAGCGCTACGATCTCATTCAGCTCGTGAAGCTGGAGTCCTCCGCGGCCGGCTCCGGCGGGGTCGGGGGAATGGGCCAGGACCACACCATCACCGTCGAGGGCGTCGAGTCGATGCTCGATCGCCTCGCCGAGGGTGGGATGCTCTTCGTCTGCCGCGGCATTCAGACCCCGCCGCGCGACAACATCAAGCTCCTGGCGACGTTCATCGAAGCGCTGCGGCGGCTGGACATCGCCACGCCGCAGCGGCACATCGTCATCGTCCGCGATTACCTGGCCGTCTGCACCATCGTCAAGCGCTCGCCGTTCTCGGCACTCGAGATCGAGCGCATTCGTGACGTGTGCGGGCAGCGACAGCTTACGCCGGTCTGGTTCGAAGGGATCAGAACGGATGAATTGAATCAGCCGGATGCGCTGCCCGCGCCGGCCGACGGGGTGGGGGACTGGTATCACTACGCGGCCCGGCAGCTCTTCTCCCCCCGGGCGCAGCGCTTCATCGACGAGTGGGCGTTCGATATCCGCCCCCCGACGGATGATCGGCCGTTCTTCTTCGACTTCTGCCGGCTGGATTCGATCGGCGCGCTGCGCGAGGCGTTCGGGGACCTGTGGTTGACGCGGGCGGAGATCGCGTTTCTCTTCGTGCTCGTGGCGATGATGGTGATCGCGGTCATCGGGGCGGTGCTCACCATCGCGCCGCTTCTGCTGCTTCGCACGGCGCGGCGCAGTCGAGGTCGATGGGCGACGGTGGTGTACTTCGCCGCGATCGGGCTCGCCTACCTGCTGCTGGAGATGACGTTTCTCTCGCGCCTGACGCTGTGGATCGGTGATCCGGTGGTGACGGCGGCGGTGACGATCGCCGGCTTTCTCGTGCTCTCCGGCCTGGGAAGCCTGACGGCACAGCGTCTCGGCACGCGCGGGGGGCGCGTCCTCGCGGGACTCGTCGCCATCCTGATCCTGATCGGCGCGGTGAATGTGTCGATGTTGCCGAAGGCGGTGGGGCTGGTTGCATCATTTCCGGAATGGGGGCGGTGCCTGGCCGCGCTGGTCGCGGTGGCGCCGCTGGGATACCTGATGGGATTCCCGATGCCGATGGGCCTCTCGCGGGTGGATCGCGGCGCCGCGGCGCTGTTGCCGTGGGCGTGGGGGGTGAACGGGTTCGCGTCGGTGCTCGCGGCGCCGCTGGCCACGGCGGTGGGAATGACGTGGGGCTTTTCGGTGGCCGCGTTCATCGCGCTGGTGCTCTACGGCGTGGCGGGGCTGGTCTTCGCCGGTCTGCCGCGCGCGGCGGGCGATCGCGCCTGACCGGAACGGAAGCGGACGATCACCCTTGTCTCGCATCGCGTCTCAGTGCTCGAGACGGGCGATAACGGGCGCCGGCGGCGGCCGGACGCGGCGCGGCGGCCGGTCGCCGGCAAAAACCCTTGGTCGCGGGCGGGGCCGGCCCGTATACTTGGCGGCATCTCTCATCCCTGTTTTCGACGCCTGTCAGGAGCGAGGAAGTCTCATGAACGCACAGCGCTTCGCGTGCATCGCCGCACTCATCGCGATCGTCGCCGGCTGCCAGTCGACGCCGCTCGTCTCGTCGCCGACCGCGCCGGAGGGTCGCCTGTCGACGGACATGGGCCCGCCGCCGCCGGGATACTGGAAGATCGTGGGCGGGTCGGTGCCGAACTGGCGACCGGAGGACATGCATCGTCTGCGGCCGGGACCGCGGAGCCCGCTGACATGGGAGCTGCTCGGACCGCGCCCCATCACCGGCGAGTACTGGTCGGGCTACGAGGACGCCAGCGGCCGCGTCGTGGGCCTCGCCCCTCATCCGATCGACCCGGACATCTGTTACATCGCCTCGGCCTCCGGCGGCGTGTGGAAGACCATCGACGGCGGCGCCAACTGGACGCCCCTGACCGATGAGCTGTCCAACCTCAACCACGGCGCGATCGCGCTCGACCCCAGTGACCCCGAGACCGTCTACGTCGGCACGGGCGAGTACACGACGGGCTCCAACGGCGACGGGATCTTCCGCTCCACCGACGGCGGGGTGAACTGGGAGCGCATCGGCAGCGACGGCATGATCGGGTCGCGCTTCACCGGGATCGCCGTCGATCCCACCAATCCCGACGTGATCCACATCACGACCAACTTCGGATACCTGCGCTCCGACGACTGGGGACAGAGCTGGACGATGCGGAAGCAGGGCAGCGCTTCGGCCCTCGCGCTCAACCCGCTCGACCCGATGATCGTCTACATCGGCCGTCACAACGACGGCGTCTACCGCTCGACCGACGGGGGCGACACGTGGACGCGGCTGAGCAACGGCCTTCCCGATAGCGGCGTCAGCCGCATCCTGCTGGGCCTTTCCGCCTCCAACCCGGACGTGATCTACACCGCGATGGCCTCCGGCTCCGGCGTCGAGGGAACCTACAGATCCATCAACGGCGGTGACACCTGGACGCGTCTGAACAACACGCCGAACTTCGCCTACCCCCAGGCCTGGTACGACATGTACATCACGGTCGACCCGACCGATCCGTACACCGTCTACTGCGGCGGCGTCTCGCCCATCTACGCCGAAGCGGGCATCATCAAGTCAACCGACGGCGGGCAGTCGTGGACCGAGATCAGCGCCGGCGCCAACGGCGGGCAGACCCATCCCGATCATCACTACATGGCCTTCGGGCCCGACGGCACGATCTGGGAAGGCAACGACGGCGGGGTCTGGAAGAGCACCGACGGCGGGCTCTCATGGATCAACACCAACGCCACCCTCACCGTCACCCAGAACTACAACGTCGGCGGCAACCCGCTCGACGACGCCCAGGTCATGGGCGGCACCCAGGACAACGGCTCGATCGAACGCGTCGAGGACAGCCTCGAGTGGCCTCAGGTGATCGGCGGCGACGGCGGCTTCCTCGCCTACGACTCCGACGATCCCAACATCAAGTACACCACCTACGTCCGTCTCTCCGTCCAGCGCTGGATCTACGGCGACCTGACCTACATCACCGGGCCCTGGGGCGACGACCCGAGGAACTTCATCGCCCCGCTCGTCATGGATCCCAACGATTCCCACACCCTCCTGGGCGGCACCAACCGCGTCTGGCGAACCAACGATGCGCCCGGCGACGCCAACTGGACCGCGATCAGCACCAGCGAGGTCGGCGCGGGCGGGACCCTGAACGCGATCGCCGTCGCCGTCGGCGCTTCCGACACCATCTATACCGGCTCCTCGACGGGCGATGTGTACGTCACCACCGATGCCTCGAACTGGCACAACCGCTCGACCGGCCTGCCCAACGGAAACATCAGCGACATCGTCCTCAATCCCGGGGATCCCGCCAACGCGTACGTGTCCTATCGCAACACGTACGGGTCGCGCGTCTTCCGGACGGACGATTACGGCATGAACTGGACGGATATCACGGGCGACCTGGCGTTCGGCGCCGGCGCGACGGCCCTCGCGGTGGACTGGCGCTTCGATCCGCCCGGCCTGTACATCGGCACCGGCGCCGGCGTGTGGTCGTCCACCGACGGCGGGACGACGTGGATCAAGGATGAGAACGACCTGCCCAACGTCAACGTCGGCGACCTCCAGATCGACACGCAGCGCGACACGCTCATCGCCGGCACCTACGGCCGCGGAACCTGGCGGGCCGTGCTCCCCGATCCGTCCTGCCCGGAGGACCTTGACAACGACGGCTTTGTCGACACCGAGGATCTGCTCATGCTTCTGGCCAACTGGGCCGGCGCCGGCCAGGGCGACATCGACAACAACGGCGTCGTCAACACCACCGATCTCCTCCTCCTCCTCGCCGCGTGGGGGCAGTGCCCGTGAAGAAAAGCTGAAATGCAGAAAGCTGAAAGCTGAAACGCCGCGGTGCCATGCTTCATCCGCGCCGCGGTGAAGCATGCGCCTCGCCGGGAGGGCATCGTGGCATCGTGGCATCAAGGGACGAGTGATGAGCGATGCGCGATGAGTCTGCGGAGTCGGCAACGTTCAGCCGCGAGCCGCAGGCGAGCGCTGCGACGACCGACGGCACGCAACACCCGAGAGCCAAACGCCAGCAACAGACTTGAAACACGGAGGGCCACTGAGGGCCACGGAGACAGCAGACGGAATAGGGCATCATGGGATCATGGGAAGAGCGATGAGCCATGAGTGATCCTCCGGCCAATAGCCAGGAGCCAGGAGCCAACCACCAAGAACCAATAGCCGGAAACCGACAACACTCCTCAGCCTGTTCTCACGCGGCATCGAGGAGGCGCGTCTGCTCCAGTTGCGTCGGGGCGCTCCCGATT
>JAXHTH010000354.1:0-6465 GCA_034211115.1 Planctomycetota bacterium
TGCATTTCCAGCAGGGGCTTGACGCCTTCCTCGTAACCGAAGCGGATGGCGGCGAGGGCATCGTCCTCGGAGACCTCGGCGGCCCCGACTTCGATCATGTTCACCCCGTCCACGTGGCCCGAGACGACCAGGTCCAGATCGGAATACTCCAACTGGGCCTGGGTGGGGTTGAGCACGAACTGCTCGCCCTCGTCGGTGACGATCCGACCCACGCGCACGGTGGCGACCGGTCCCTGGAAGGGGGCGTTGGTCAGCGACAGGGCGGCGGAGGCGCCGGTGCAGGCCAGCATGTCCGTGTCATTCTGGCCGTCGTGGCTCATCACCCAGGCCTGGATCTGGATCTCGTCGATGAACCCGTCGGGAAACAGCGGACGAATGGGGCGATCCATCATCCGCATGGTGAGGATTTCTTTCTCGTTGGGCGGTCCCTCGCGTTTCCGGAACCCGCCGGGGAATTTCCCGCCGGCCCCCATCTTCTCGCGGTAATCGCACTGGAGGGGAAAGAAGTCCAGCCCGGGCCTCGGTTCGGCGCGGATCGCGGCGGCAAGGACGGCGGACTCGGCGTAGGTGACCAGGACCGCCCCGCTGGCCAGGCGGGCGATCTCGCCCGCCTCCAGGCGCATAAGGCGGCCACCGATTTCTCGTTCGACAACTACATGCGGCATCGCTGCTTCCTCTGTGGGATTTCTTCACCCGGCACACCATGGGCGGGCGAGTCGGAGCAGCGGCCGACATTCAAGAGGCAGAAGGCAAGCAACAGGGCCCTGAGGCGAGTCGCCGTGTTGTCGTCGAAGCACTGTGGCTTGCCCACTGCCGCCGGATGAACGGCCGCTGCGCGGTTTACACGCCTACTTCCGGAGTCCCAGACGCTTGATCAGCGACTGATACGCCTCGCGATCCGTCCTCGCCAGGTAGCGAAGCAGACGCGTGCGCTTCCCCACCATCATCAGCAGGCCGCGCCGCGAGGCGTAGTCGTGCCGATGGTGGCGGAGATGCTCGGTGAGGTCCGCGATGCGCCGCGTGAGCACGGCGATCTGGACCTCGGGCGAGCCGGTGTCGCCCTCGTGGCGACGGTGTTCGCCAACCAGCTTGTTCTTCGTCTCCGCGGCGATAGTCATGGTCGTCGCTCGAACTCCGTGCCGGAAGTAGGAAGGGGATATCCTGTGATCGAAACGGGCAAGTGTATCACCTTCGGCCCTCGCCGTCCAAAGCGGGCTGGCGCTTCCTCGACGCCGCTGACGATCCGCGACTCTCCGCGCTCGTCATATTTATCAAAGTCGATTTGCTTTAAGGGTGGGCGGCACCGCAGGTCGCGAGACCCGGGCCGGGGGGGGCGATCCGACGCCCCGGACTTGCCAAACCCCCGCCAGGAGCGCCGCAGGCGGTCCTGTACAATGCCCGCCGCGGACGAAGGTGAATGGACCAACGCGAGCCGGTCATGCCCGCAGCATCCCGAAAAGCCGTGGTTCTGCTTTCCGGCGGTCTCGATTCGGCCACCACGCTCGCCGTCGCCCGCGATGCGGGTTTCGCCTGTCACGTCCTGAGCTTCGACTACGGTCAGCGGCACCGCTTTGAGCTGGAAGCGTCGCGGCGCGTGGCCGAATCCCTGGGCGCCGTCGAGCATCGCGTGATGCGCATCGACCTCCGCGCGCTGGGCGGATCGGCTCTGACCGACGACATCGAGGTCCCGAAGGATCAGCCGCCGGGCGAGATCGGCGGGGGCATCCCCATCACGTACGTGCCGGCCCGCAACACGGTCTTTCTCAGCTTCGCCCTCGCCTGGGCCGAGGTGCTCGAGGCCCGGGACATCTTCATCGGGGCCAACGCCATCGACTACTCGGGGTATCCCGACTGCCGGCCGGCGTTCATCGAGGCCTTTCAGCGGATGGCGAATCTCGCCACCCGGATGGGCGTGCAGGGCCGGGCCATCACCATTCACGCCCCGCTCATCGAGCTCACGAAGGGCCAGATCATCCGACGCGGCCTGAAGCTCGGCGTCGATTACGCGCTTACGCACAGTTGCTACGACCCGGACGAGGACGGCCGTCCCTGCGGGCACTGCGATTCCTGCCTCCTCCGGGCGGCGGGCTTCCGCGAGGCGGGGGTGGCGGACCCGCGCCTGGCGGAGGGGTGCTGAGGCGAGGCGTCAGCCCCGATCCCGGCCCGGCGTGTTCCCCGGTCGTTGCAACCTGCCCATCCCGCCCCGATACACCACGCTGCATGCTTGGCCCTGTGCCGGGCCGCCCTCGGGCCGCCGAAAACGGTCGCCCGGCCCATCTCTGGCCCATCATGGGAGAAAACCCTGTCAGGGCCGACAGGGCGCGTTTATAGTTGGAGAGAGCGGTCACCGACCGATCGATCAAACGCCCGAGAATTTGAAAGAGGAGGCTGTTTCATGTTCACCGTACCCGGATTGCTTGCGGCGACCCTCGTCGGCGCCGCACTGGCGACCACGGCGGCACCGCCCGTGTCGACGGGGGAGGCCGCCCTTCGCCCCGAGCTGGCGCGCGTCGTGCGCACGGCCGCGGCCGACCAGCTCATTCCCATCAGCATCGTGATGAAAGCGCAGGCCACCCGCGGCGAGCTGAATCAACTCGGCCGCATGTCCGACAAGCCCCAGCGGCGGGCGGCGGTCATCGCCCGGCTGAAGGAGGTCGCCCAGGCCTCCAATCGCGACCTTCTGGCGGCGCTGGAGGAGGCGCAGGCCCGCGGGACCGTGGGTCCGCGCATCCGCCCGCTGTGGCTGCGCAACGTCGTCGCGACCCAGGCCACCGGCGAGGTCATCCTCCGCCTGACCCAGCGCGATGACATCGCCTACATCAACTACGACCGCCCGGTCGGTGAGGAGATTCTCGCCCGCGGGCCCGTCAACCCGGCCGGCGGAAGAAGCATCGAGTACGGGGTGGAACTCATGCGCGCCCCGGAAGTCTGGGACATGGGCATCACCGGCGAAGGTGTCGTGGTCGGCATCATCGACACCGGCTGCTGCATCACGCATCCCGACATCGAGAACCAGCTCTGGAACAACGAGGACGAGGTCCCCGGTAACGGCGTTGATGATGACGGCAACGGTTACGTTGACGACATCGTCGGCTATAACTTCTGGGAAGGCACCAACGACGTGTACGACAGCGGCGGCCACGGCACGCACACCGCGGGAACCGTCTGCGGCGACGGCACGGACGGCACCCAGACCGGCATGGCCCCCGACTGCCAGATGATGATCCTCAAGTTCTGGAACAACTTCAGCGGCGAGAGTGTCGTGTGGGAAGCCATGCAGTATGCGGCGGACAACGATGCCGACGTGGTGACCGCGAGCATCGGGTGGCCGCACTACATCGGCCCGGATCGCGCCACCTGGCGTGCGGTGTGTGAGAACACCATCGCGGCGGGCGTGGCGGTGTTCTACGCCGCGGGCAATGAAGGCAATTACGACCCGCCCGTGGACAACATCCGAACGCCGGGCGACGTGCCCGACGTGATCACCGTCGGGGCGACCGACGAGTACGACAACGCCGCGTCCTTCACCAGCATCGGGCCGGTGACGTGGGAGAACGTTCCGCCCTACAACGACTGGCCCTATCCTCCCGGCAAGATCAAGCCCTCCATCGCCGCTCCCGGCGTGGACACGATCTCCTGCCGGCACAGCCCGTGCAACAGCTACACGAGCATGAGCGGCACGTCGATGGCCACGCCGCACGCGGCCGGCGCCGCCGCCCTCCTGCTTCAGGCCAACCCGAATCTCGATCACTTCGGGGTCAAGGAAGCCCTGATGGAGACCGCCGTCGATCTCGGCGAGCAGGGCATGGACAACACCTTCGGCGCCGGGCGGATTGACGCCTACGAAGCCGTGATGGCCGTCATGGAGGACTGCCCGGCCGACTTCGACGGCGATGGCGACGTGGACACCGCCGATCTGCTGTTCCTGCTCCAGAACTGGGGCACCAGCGGCGGCGACACGGACGGCGACGGTGACACCGACACCGCCGACCTGCTCTACCTGCTGTCCGCGTGGGGCGACTGCCCGTAAGCGGTCCGCCTCCGCGAGGCCGATTCCCGAGTCTTCCGCGAGCATCGCTTTCCCGGCGATGCTCGCTTTTCATTGACGCCCCGGCCGCGGAGCCGCCCGGGCCGTGCGCCCCGGGACGGCGCGAATCCGGCCGCTTTGGTCTGGCATCCCGCGGCGAATGCCTCATAATGGAAGCCGGCCGCGCCCCCGCCCGGACATCCGGCGCCGGAGAAGCCGTTCGCAGGGGACGCGCCGACCCTGACCTCGGGATGAAGGAAGAACGACATGAAGCACGGCACGCATCTTCCGTTGATCGCATTCTCGCTGACCGGCATCGCGCTGCTCGCGGGCGGAGCGCGCGGCGACGAGCGGCCCGCCATCACCGCCATCGGCTACTGGCCGCCCTCGAACGAAATGCTGCGACGCTTCAGCCCCAATCCGGATCAGAATCCGGAGGGATGGCTCGGGGAGAACTGGGAAGGCCGCGGCTATGACGTCTACGCATTCTTCCCCGAGTTCGATCCGCCGGACTGCGACTACTGCGGCCGGGGGTTGGGCGATTTCGAGGTGGACTACCAGGACACCTCCGGTGACTTCTGGCCCATCATCGGCGCGCTGGAGCCCGTCGCGGTCCTCTCCTTCGGGCGCGGGTACCCCAACACGAGCTGGGAAGTGGAGATGAACCAGTACAACCGGGATCTGTGGGGCAACGACTATCTGGCGCCGTACCAGCCCACGCCCTGCCCGCCGGACGACAGCGTGCCCGCCGACTGGCTGCGCCCGTCCACGCTTCCCGTCGAGGCGATCGCCGAGGCGGTGAACGCCGCGGACATCGGCGTCTATTCGTTCGTGGACTGGAACGGCGACGGCGGCGGGTTCGTGTGCGAGTTCGCCGGCTATCACGACGTGTGGTACCAGGATCTGCATGACGATCCCGGCGCGCCGGACTGGTGCGTCACCGCCGGCCACATTCACGTGGGCAAGATGATCAGTTGGGACGTCGCGCGGCAGGCGGCGGAGATCACGATGCGCACGATCATCGACTATCTGGATTCCATCCTCTACGGGCCGGGCGACGTGAATCACGACGGCGCGGTGGACACGGCGGATCTGCTGGAGCTGCTCGCCTCGTGGGGCGACTGCCCGGACCCGCCGGACCCGTGTCCCGCCGACTTCGACGACGACGGCGAGGTGGACACCGCCGACCTGCTCACCCTGCTCGCCAATTGGGGATAAACCACCGCGCTGAACGCCGGGCTCGGATCGGCCTCGCTTCAGCCACCTTCCCGATCCGGAAGTCCGATATTGTTCGCGCCGGCATCATCGGCGGGCGATGGGTGCCTTCGTTCCGGCCGACGGTGATCGGTCGGCACGCGCCCGATCCTCTGGTCGATTCAGAGGGGCCTGATCGCCGCTGAGACGATTTCGACGCTCCGATCCGGGAACGGACCATTGCTCCGGCCGCGATCCTCCTCTAGCTTAACGATGGAGGAGGTGCGCCCGAGCCTGACGTGAGGTCGTTCGTCCGGGCTTCGCGTCGGAGAGCATCTTCAATCAATGTGCCTGCACGCCGGCGCCGGATGGCGCCGCGGCGTCGGGACGTTCTGACCATCATCTCCCACGTGGAAAGTAAGGAGACAGGAACATGAAGCATCTGGCCATGGCCGTGGCGCTCGTCGCGGTGCTGGGCGGATCGGCGGCGACCGCGCGCGCGGGACTCTTCGATCCGAACCTCGAGGCGGCGCTTGCCGAAACGGGAGACCGGGAAACCGTGTCGACCCTCGTCTATCTCATCGATCGGGTGGACCTGCCGAGGCTGACCGATCGACTCGACGCGCGGCGCGCCTCGCTGCCGGCGCGGCACGAGGCGGTCGTCCGCGCGCTGCAGGATCACGCCCGCGCCACGCAGGGTGATCTGCTGCAGGAGCTGGAGGCCCTGAGGGCGACCGGCGCCGTGCGCGAGTACCAGCCCTACTGGATCGCCAACTGCATTCGTGTCGACGGCGAGAAGCGGGCCATCGAGCTCATCGCCGACCACGACGCCGTCGACGTCATCTACTACAACTACCCCGTCCAGTCGATCAGGCCGGTTTCCGACGGCGGGGGCAAGGCGACCGCCGGCCGCAGCCCGGAGATCGGCCTCGAGGCCATCCGCGCCCCGGAGGTCTGGGACATGGGCATCACCGGCGAGGGCATCCTCGTCTCCACCCTCGACACCGGCGTGGACGGCAGCCATCCCGCGCTGGCCGACCGATGGCGGGGGCTGGATCCGCGCTACGACGGCCATCCGGAATGGGCCTTCTTCGACCCGGTCACCAACTGGCAGTTTCCCCAGGACAGCGGCAGCCACGGCACCCACACCATGGGCACCGTCTGCGGCGGCGCGCCCGGGGACGAGATCGGCGTCGCGCCGGGCGCGGAGTGGATCCACGCCGCGGTCATCGATCGCGTGAGCA
>JAXHTH010000355.1:0-5713 GCA_034211115.1 Planctomycetota bacterium
TGCTGGAGCTGCGCAAGACGCTCAACGAGCAGCTCCAGCAACGGGTCCATGTTGAGGCTCATCGAGACCTGGTAATGCGGGATGGTGGTCTTGGACTCGACGAGGCGCTTGGCGATCGTCTGCCGCATGTTCGAGAGCGGGACCTTCCGCGGCCGGATGGCCTCGCTGAGGGCCAGCGCCGTCGGTTCGCCGGCCCCGACGCGGGTGGTGGGCACCTTCGCCGACTCGGCCGGGGCGGGCTCGCGCTCCGCTTCAGCCTCGCCCGCCCTCGCCGAGGGCGGGACCGAGGCGGCGGTCTCCTGCGCCGCCTCGATCGCCGCGAGCACATCGCGCTTGATGATCCGCCCGGACGGGCCGGAGCCGGAGAGGCTGCCGACATCGAGGTCGTGCTCATCGGCCAGCCGCCGGGCGACGGGGCTGATGCGAATGCGATCGCGGCGCGGCGGCTCGGCCTCCCCGGCGGCGGGGGCGGGCTCGCGCTCGGCCGGTTTCTCCTCCCCCGGCTCCTCTTCGGCCGGTTTCTTCTCGGCGGGCGCGGCGCCGCCCGATTCCCCGCCCCGGGCGACCTCCGAGACGTCCTCATCCTCCTCGGCGAGGAGGGCGATGACGTGGCCCACCTCGACCGTCTCCCCCTCGCCCACGAGGATCTTCGCCACCGTGCCGTCGTCGTAAACGCTCAGCTCCATCGTGGCCTTGTCCGTCTCGACGTCCGCCACCACGTCGCCGGACGAGACGGCATCACCTTCCGAGACGCTCCACTTGATGATGGTTCCCGTCTCCATGGTGTCCGACAGGCGCGGCATGGTGATTTCGATGGGCATGGCGGTCGGCTCGTGTCGTCTCGTCGTCGGGGCCCACCCACGGGAGCGGGTGGGCGTTGGGTGGTCATGCGCGCTGAATTCGAGGCGCGTCAGGCGTTGTACGTCGCGTGGCGCGCCGCTTCCGTGATCTTGCGCACGTTCGGCAGCATCTCCTGCTCGAGGTTGTAGGCGTACGGGGCGGGGACATCATCGCTGTGCACGCGGTAGACGTGGTTGTCGAGATCGTCGAAGCACGCCCGGTGCACCTGGGCGGCGACCTCCGCGCCCGGCGAGGCGAACGGCCAGGACTGATCCACCACCACGCAGCAGTTCGTCTTCCGCACGGACTTCACGATCGTGTCGATGTCCAGCGGGCGGATGGTGCGGCCGTCGATGACCTCGCAGTCGATGCCGTCTTTGGCCAGCGCTTCGGCGGCTTCGAGGCAGAAGTTCACGGGCCGGCCGAAGGAGACGATCGTGCAGTCGCCGCCCGGCCGGCGGATCAGCGCCTCGCCGAACGGGATCGTGTATTCCTCCTCGGGCACGTCGCCCTTGACCGACAGCAGCCGCTCGGACTCGAGGAAGAAGACGGGATCGTCATCGCGGATGGCGGTCTTGAGCAGTCCCTTGGCGTCGTAGGGATCGGAGGGGATGGCGATCTTCACCCCGGGCACGTTGGCGTAGAGGCCTTCGACGCACCAGGAGTGGGTGGAGCCGAGCTGCCCGCCGGCCCCGTCATTGCCGCGGAAGACGATGGGGCAGCCGAGCTGGCCCCCGGACATGTAGCGCATCTTGGGCGCGTTGTTGAGCACCTGGTCGGCGGCGACGAGGCTGAAGGACCAGCTCATGAACTCGATGATGGGGCGGAGGCCCATCATCGCCGCCCCGATCCCCAGTCCGGAGAAGCCCGCTTCGCTGATGGGCGTGTCGATCACCCGCCGCGGGCCGAACTCCTCGAGCATGCCGCGGCTGACCTTGTACGCCCCGCTGTACTCGGCGACCTCCTCGCCCATGAGAAAGACGCGCTCATCGCGGCGCATCTCTTCGCTCATCGCTTCGCGCAGGGCGTCTCGGAATTCGATGGATCGGGGCATGGGGGTGTTGGTTGTGATTGGTCTTTGGTTGTTGGTTGTTGGCCAGTGGATTCCGGGGGCTCGCGACGGGGCTTGCCCCCGTATTCAGCGCCCGTTTTCATCACTTATCACTCATCACTCAGCACGCATCACTCATCGCTCATCGCTCATCACTCTCTCATCATCTCCGGCAGGCTGGTTCCCTGATAGGGACCCCAATAGCCGGTGTAGACGTCGGTGTAGAGCTCCGTGTTGTCCGGGACGGGCGAATCGTTGGCCCACTTCATCGCCGCCCGCACCTGTTTCTTGACGTCCTTGGTCATCGCGGTGTGCTCGTCGTCCGTGAAGCCGTGCTCGCGCTTGAGGTGCTCGACGAGCTTCTCGATCGCGTCCTTCGCCTCGTACTCCTCCTCCTCTTCCTTGGTGCGGTACTTGCGCGGGTCGGACATCGAGTGCCCCTTGTAGCGGTAGGTGCGCATCTCGATGAACGCGGGACGCGAGGTTTCGCGGCACCGATCGATCATGGGTCTGATGCCGTCGTAGACGGCCATGATGTCCATGCCGTCGATGGAGGCGCTGTCCATCCCGTACGCGGCGGCCTTGGCGGTGATCTCGTGGCCCATCGTCGTGCCGCGGGAGATGGAGGTGCCCATCGAGTAGCCGTTGTTCTCGCAGATGAAGAGCACGGGCAGGTCGAGGATGCCCGCGAGGTTCATGGATTCGTGAAACGCGCCCTGGTTGAGCGCCCCGTCGCCGAAGAAGCAGAGCGTGACGCGGTCGGACTTGCGCCGGCCGATGACCTCATCCTCGTACTTGGTGGCGAATGCGAGGCCGGCCCCGAGCGGGGTCTGGGCGGCGACGATCCCGTGCCCGCCGTACATGTGACGGGACGCGTCGAAGAAGTGCATCGACCCGCCCTTGCCCTTGGCGCAGCCGCCGATGCGGCCGAACAGCTCGGCCATGCCGTACTTCGGGTCCATCCCCCGCGCCAGGGCGTGGCCGTGATCGCGATAGGCGGTGATGATCGGGTCGTCATCGCGGGCGGCGGCGGTGCAGCCGACGGCGACCGCCTCCTGGCCGATGTAGACGTGGCAGAACCCCCCCACCTGCCGGTTCTGGTAGGCCTGCATCGTGCGGACCTCGAACTCCCGGATGAGGAGCATGTCACGCAGCCACTGCCGGAGGGTGTCCGGGGGCAGTTGGGCGGCGAGCGGCGCTTCGCCGGCGCGCGATGTGGCTTCAGTCGCCATCGATCCGTTCCTGGAGCCGGGTTCGTCCTTTTCCTCCCTCGCCGGATCGAGATCCGGCCGAGGCTCGGTCGCCCGCGAGTGTCCACGATCGTAACCGCTCGGGCCCACATCGGACAGCGAGGGCAGTCCGCGTGAGGCGGATGCGAGGGGCGGATTGCACCGCGGGCGGATATCGATAACACTATCCGCTTGTCTCGATCCGGCCCCGCCCGGTCGCCGATCTCATCGACCCCCCTCAGCAGCAGGAGCGACCACCCGTGCCCGAACAACAGAAGGTGATGAACCGTTGGCTTGTCGTCGTTGGTGGAATCCTCATCCAGCTTTGCCTCGGCGCGATCTATGCCTGGTCGGCCTTCACCAAACAACTCAACGAGGCGCCGTTCGAGTTCTCCAAGACGAAGACTCAATGGGTCTTCGCCGTCGGCCTGGCGTCCTTCGCCTTCTTCATGGCCCTTATCGCGGGCAAGTGGCAGGCGAAGGTCGGGCCGCGCATCGTCGCCATCACGGGCGGCATCATCATGGGCGCCGGCTACGTCCTGGCCAGCTTCGCGCCCAGCGATCCCAGCGGGTTCTGGTGGATCATGATCGGCGTGGGCCTGCTCGGCGGCGCGGGCATCGGGTTCGCCTACGTCTGCCCCATCGCCTGCCTCGTCAAGTGGTTCCCCGACAAGAAGGGCATGATCACCGGCCTCGCCGTGGCCGGCTTCGGGTTCGGCGCGCTGATCTGGGTCAAGCTCACCGGCGGCTTTACCTTCGGGCCCGTCAAGCTCAGCGGCGACTGGTCCGGACTCTACGGCATGGGCTGGACGGTGCAGGAAGTCTTCCGACTCTACGGCATCCTCTTCGCCGTCATCGTCTTCCTCGGCGCGCTGGTCATGATCAACCCGCCCGACGGCTGGCAACCGAAAGGCTGGATCCCCCCGGAAGCCGGCCACGCCTCCTCGGGCGCGGCCAACTTCAGCATGGGCCAGATGGTCGGAACCCCCCAGTTCTGGGGGCTGTTCTTCACCTTCGTCTTCGGCGCCACCGCGGGACTGATGGTCATCGGCGTGATCCGCCTGTTCGGCGTGGACGCCCTCACCGAGGGGGGGCTGGAGGAGGCCAAGGCGGTCACCATCACCGGCACCGCGATGGGCCTGTTCTACGCCCTGCTCAACGGGCTGGGACGCATCATCTGGGGCACGATCTCCGATTTCACGGGCCGCAAGGCCGCCATCATCCTCATGTCCCTCGCCCAGGGCATCATGATGATCCTGTTCTTCTTCATCGGGGGCACCGAGTGGGGCCTCTACGTTGGGGCGGCGATCATCGGGTTCAACTTCGGCGGCAACTTCGCCCTCTTCCCCGCCGCCACCGCCGACTTCTTCGGCAACAGGAACGTGGGCAGCAATTACCCGCTGGTGTTCCTCGCCTACGGCGTGGGCGGGATCGTGGGCCCGATCCTCGGCGGGCGGATGGGTGACGAGCAGGCCTGGATGTGGGCGTTCATCCCCGCGGGCATCGCCTGCCTGCTGGGGGCGGTGATCATGATCGCGATGAAGCCGCCGCGCAACCTCGCCTGACCCGGCCCCTTGCCCTCCCGACTCCCGGAAGGGGGGCCACAGGGTGTCGATTCGCCTCGCGTCACCGATCCCGGCCCGGGCCGTTCAGGTCCGGGCCGGTTCTTTGCGCCTCCGCCCCGATTACCCGTTCAAGTGGGTTTTTCCAGGAACCGCGAGGACGTGGGAAGGCGCACCGGGTGCATGCCCATGCGCCCTCCCGCGCCTTTCGAGAGCCGGGGCGGGAATCGCTCATTGCGAGCGGCGGCGGCCGCCGCCGACCCGCAGGGCCCGGGCGCTTCGACGCGACCCTCCGGGCCGCGGGCGGTGCGGGGGCCGTGCACCCGATCAAACACCGACTCGTGCGGGGCCGGTCGGCGGATGAACGCCCGTCGATCGATCCGCGAGCACGGCCGTTGCGCCGAAGCGCGGCCGCCGCCGGGTATAAACGGACGCCGAACTCTATGAACGTGAGGAGCGAAACCTTGACGGTCTAAAGGGCCCCATGTATACTGCCGATGGAAACATTTCGCTCTTGGTTCATACGGACCAGGGTGGGGCGAGTGCGCGGTGAGGTCACCGGCGCGGCCACCTTGGTGCATCGTTATCGGGGCGCAGCCCAACCCCCGGAACGAATGGACAACGAAGGCCAGACAACAACAAGGCATCATAAAGGAGGATTCGGATGACTGAGATGCGTGTGTATTTGAATCGCGCGGTCGGTCTCGCGGCGGTCGCAGCATTTGCGCTGGGCGGCGGCGCGTTCGCCCAATGCGATATCGACTGTCCCCAGGGCGCCAGCCAGGAGAGCGAGACCTGCGGCGACGACACGAACGGCGGCTGCAACATGGACGTCCCCGCGTTCGAGCCGATCGTCATCGGCGAGACCTACTGCGGCACCGCCTGGACGGATGGCGAGACCCGCGACACCGACTGGTACGAGGTCGAAATCACGTCGCCCACGACCCTCTACTGGTCCGGCAAGGCGGAGTTCGACTATGTCATCGGCCTGATCGAGTACGCCGAGGGCTTCGAAGGGTCCGGCAGTTGCG
>JAXHTH010000356.1:0-5776 GCA_034211115.1 Planctomycetota bacterium
TGAGGCTGGGGGCCGGAGGAGCGGGAGGGTTGAGGGGGGGCGGGGGCGCCGGGGGCGCCATGCTACGGGCGATCGGGGGGTGGTGGCGATGCGAGCGGTGCGGGGGCGACGCGCGCCCGCCTGTTGCAGGCGAATTTTGCGCCGTCTGGCCGATATACTCCGATTATGGATGACTCTTCAGCTTCTCAGCCAAGGACGGCGTCGGGGCGCATCATCGCGATGCTCAACCAGAAGGGGGGCGTGGGAAAGACCACCTCCGCCGTGAATCTCGGGGCCGCCCTCGCCCGCGAGGGACACCGCGTCTGCCTCATCGATCTCGATCCCCAGGCCCACCTCACCCTTCACCTGGGCATCGACGACGCTGACCTCGATCGGACCGTCTATGACCTGCTCGTGGACGAGACCTGCCCGGCCGAGGAGGTGCTCGTCCGCGGGGCGAGGCCGAACCTGGATGCCATGCTCGCGGAGGTCGATCTCGCCGGGGCGGAGACGGAGCTCGCCGGCCTCCGCGACCGCCAGAACATCCTCGCCCGCAAGTTCCGGCCCGCAGCGGGCGAGTACGACGTCGTGCTCATCGATTGCCCGCCCAGCCTCGGTTTGCTGACGCTCAACGCCCTCAGCCTGGCCACGGAGCTGTTCGTGCCCATGCAGGCGCACTTCCTGGCCCTGCAGGGCGTGGGCCGGCTGCTGGAGACCGTCGGGCTCGTCTGCCGTTCGGTCAACCCCGCCCTGCGCGTGACCGGCATCCTTCTGTGCATGCACGAGAGCCAGACCACGCTCGCGAAGGAGGTCGTCGCCGACCTCGATGCGTTTTTCGAGTCGATGCGCGAGGAGGACGTGCCCTGGCGCGACTGCCGGGTGCTGCGTCCTCCCATTCGCCGCAACATCAAGCTCGCCGAGGCCCCGAGCTTCGGGAAGACGATCTTCGACTACGAGCCGTGGTGTCCCGGCGCGCTGGACTACCGAAAGCTCGCCGAGCATCTGCTCCAGGGATGGCGTGAAGAGGACGGGGTCGGCGAGGCCGCGGTCGCGCCGACTGACTCGGCGCCTTCCCCCGACGGCGAGGCCGGCGCGCCGCCTCCCGAGCGCTCCTCCGCGCCGCCGACGGAAGACCGGGAGGTGACCGCCGAAGACGAAACGCCGGCGCCGGAGATCATCACCATCGCGCCGAACCTCCGGGAGCCCGCGAAGCCTTCCGACGACCGGCGCACGGCGAAGGCGGCGAAGAGCCCGCCGCGTCACGCCCATGTCTGAACGCGCCTCGCTCGTTCGTCGATTCGCCCGGCCCTGGCGCCTCGCGTTCATCCTCTACGCCTCCGCCCTCACCGTCGGCACGCACTGGCCGCAACTGACGCTGGCGCCGGAAGTGCCCGCCAGCGACAAGACGATCCACCTGCTCGCCTTCGCCGGCCTGACGTATCTGCTGTGGCGCACGCGGTGGCTGCGGGCGTACGGCATCGTCATCCCCCTCGCCTTTCTCTGGTCGATCGTCGACGAGCTCAGCCAGGGCATTCCGATCCTGAATCGTCACGTGACGTGGGAGGATGCGGCGGCCAACGCGCTGGGCGTGATCGTCGTCGCGGCCTGGATCCGGGCGCTGCGCCCGGTCGGCGGGGCCGTCAACCGCATGCGCATCGCGCTGCAGCAGTTCGCCTTCGATCGGCTCTTCGCATCGTGGCGCGCGTGGTTGCTGTTCGTCGGCGTGTTTCTCGCCTGCGCGGTGCCGCCCCTCATCGTCCGGCCGATCCTGGACCCGATTCAGACCGCGCGGGTCATCATCATCGCCGCCGTCGTGTGGTTCCTGCTCAGTATCGTGCTGCTGCTGCGCCTGTGGCGGGGGCAGATCCGTGATGTCGTCAGGACGCGCCCGTGCTTTGTCTGCGGCGTCTCCTGCATCAACGTCAGGTTCGATCGCTCGGGCCGCGCGGCCTGCCCCGTCTGCGGGGTCGAGCTGCACGCGGGCCAGTGGACCGATCCCACCCCGCCCTCGTTCGGCATGCTGCTGGGCATCCTCGGTCGGCCGATCCTGCTGACGCTCATCGTGCTCCTCTTCGTCTTTGCGCTGATCTCGGTCAGCGCGCATCTGTTCGAATGGTCGCTGATCGCGGCCCCGACCTCGAGCCTCGCGCCTCGGATCGCGCACTTTGTCGGCACGCTCCCGCCGGAGCTGACCAGGGCCGTCGATCTGGCCCTCTGTCTGCTCCTGCTCGCGCTGGCCACCCGGCTCTACCGCTCCCGGCTGGCGCGGTATTACGATCGCTCCGTGCGCTGCCGGAGGTGCGGCCACGACCTGCGCGGCACGCCGACCCAGAAGGGCGTGGGCCGCTGCGGCGAGTGCGGCACGCCCTTCGTGCGGATGTCGCCGCTGCCTCGATCGGAGGAAGAGAACGGGCAAACCACAGAGAACACAGAGGAAGCTTGAAAGGGCTCGATCCGCCTGCAGCCGCGGCGATCGGTCCGACTCACGCGCCTTATCAGCTCCTCGCCGCACTCCCCCGCACACCTTCGTCGCCTCGTCACTTCGTTGCTCCGTCGCTTTCTGTCTTGATCACTTCGTCTCTCCGTCTCTCAATCTCTCCGTCTCTTCCCCCTCCCTGCCTTTCCCTCATCCCCTCCGCGCCCTCTGCGTCTCTGCGGTGAATTCTCCCTTCCGGCCGATATGCTCCCTGTCATGCCCGACCGCTTCGAGCGACACGCGCGCAACGTCTCCCTCCTCACCGTGCTCAGCCGCATCACGGGTCTGGCGCGGGAGGCGGCGTTCAGCCGCGTCTTCGGCGCGGGCGGGCTGACCGACGCCTTCTTCTTCGCGTTCCTGATCCCCAACCTCTTTCGCCGGCTGTTCGGCGAGGGAGCGCTGGCCGCGGCGTTCCTGCCCGTCTACAGCCGACTCGAGCGGGACGATCCGCAGACCGCACGGCGGCTGGCCTCGCTCATCGTCTCGCTGCTCGTCATCGTTCTCGGCGCGATCGTCCTCATCGGCGAACTGATCCTCTTCGCCATCTCGCACCGGGCGGGCCACTCGAATCTCGCGCTGTGGCTGCTGATGGTGATGCTGCCGTACATGCCGCTGGTGTGCCTCGTCGCCGTGCTCGGCGCGATGCTCCAGGTGCACGGCCGTTTCGGCCCCACCGCGGCGGCGCCGATCGTCCTCAACCTCTGCCTCATCGCCGCGATCATCGGCCTGTCGTTCGTCTTCTCAGGCGATGTGAACGCGCCCGATTACGAGCGCGCCCGGCTCATTCACATCGGCTGCGTCGCGGGATCAGTGGTCTTCGCAGGCATTCTCCAGGTGAGCTGGACGCTGTGGGCGCTGCGGGATCATCGATGGTGGGTGCGCGAGCGCGCCGGCGCGCGCGGCCCGCTGCGCATCGTGCTGGGCCAGGCCGGGCCGATGATCCTCGGCCTGGGGGTGCTGCAGCTCAACGTCCTCCTCGACGGCGTCATCGCCGGCTACCCGACCGTCATCGGCGCGACGATCTTCGGCCTCGACTACCCGCTCACCGAAGGCGCGCTTGCCGCCGTCACCTTCGCGCAACGTCTCTACCAGTTCCCGCTGGGCGTGTTCGGGATCGCGATTGCGACGGCGATCTTTCCGGCCCTCGCGCGCCTGTCCGATGACGATCGCGCTTTTGCCGACATCGTCCGCCGCGGCCTTCGGCTGGTGATCTTCATCGGCCTGCCCGCGAGCGCGGGTCTGATCCTCGTGCGCCGGCCGCTCACGGCGGTCATCCTCCAGGGCGGCGACTTCACCGTGGCCGACACGGCCCGCGTGGCCCGCGTGCTGCTGGGCTACGCCCCCGCGATCTGGGCCTTCTCGATGACCCACGTCCTCACCCGCGCCTTCTACGCGCGCGGCGATGCGATGACGCCGGTCCGGACCGGCGTCTGCATCGTCATCCTGAACTTCATCCTCAACTGCACCCTCATCTGGACACCCCTGCGCGAGGCGGGGCTGGCGTGGTCGACGGCGATCTGCTCGATCATCCAGGTTGTCGCGCTGAGCATCCTGCTGCGACGCCGCGTCGGCGCGCTCGTCGATCGCTCCGTGCTGACAAGCTGGGGCAAATCGCTCGTCGCGACCGTTCTGATGATCGCCTGCCTGCTGGCGGTGATGGCGCTGCTGCCGGAGGCGTCAGACGACTGGGCCGGCTCGCTCCTCGCGCTGGCCGTGCTCGTCATCACGGGCGGGATCGTCTTCGCGCTCGTCGCCTTCATCCTCGGGATGCGCGAGCTGCGCTGGTCGCTGGGGCGATCGGGATGAGCCCGGCCCCGGAAGGGCGGCGCCGCGCGAATGGCGTTATCATGGACGCCCATGAACGCCTGGCTGTTCGCAATCATCGGATTCGCCGTCGGTCTGCTCGCCGCGGCGGCGTTCTTCCTCGCCCGCCGCGGCCGGGTGCAGGCCGATCTCACCACCGCCCGCGCCCGCAACGATCTGCTCCAGGATCAACTGGATCGTCAGAATGATGAGCTGCGCAGCGCGCGGAGCGAGATCGCCGAAGTTGATGACCGCCGCGAAGTCGCCGAGCGCGAGACCGCCGCGCTGCGCGAGCAGCTCAAGGCGCGCGAGCATGCCTACGCCGAGAAGGAGAAACTCCTGGAGGAGGCGAAGACGCGGCTCAGCGACGCCTTCGCGGCAACGGGCGCCAAGACCCTCCAGGCCAACACCGAAGAGTTCCTGAAACTCGCGCGGGCGACGTTCGAGAAACTGATGAGCGAGGCGAAAGGCGATGTCGAAAAACGCCAGCAGGCGATCGATGCCCTCGTCAAGCCGATCCGCGAGTTGCTGGAGAAGCATGGCACCGCGGTGAGCGAGATCGAGAAGAAGCGCGAGGTCGCCTACCGCGGCCTCGAAGAGCAGATCAAACAGATCCTCGCCTCCCACGAGAAGCTCGATCGCGAAACGGGGCGGCTCGTGACCGCCCTGCGCCGGCCCGAACAGCGCGGCCGGTGGGGCGAGATGCAGTTGCGCAACGTCGTCGAGCTCGCCGGGATGAGCCGGTACTGCGACTTCCGGGAACAGGTGCAGACCGATGATCCGTCCACGCGCGATCGGCCGGACATGATCGTCCACCTGCCCGGCGAGGGCGTCATCGTCGTCGACTCCAAGGTCGCGCTCGATGCCTATCTCGATTCCCTCCAGCCCGATGCGGACCGCGAGACGCTGCTGCGCACGCACGCGGGGCAGGTCGAGGCGCACTACAGGAAGCTGTCGAGCAAGCGGTACTGGGAGCAGTTCGATCGCACGCCGAAGCTGGTGGTGATGTTCATGCCGCTGGAGTCGGCTTTGGTCGCCGCGCTGGAGATCAGGCCGCACCTGCACAGCGATGCGATGACCAATCACGTCCTCATCGCCACCCCCACCCTGCTCGTGGCCCTGCTGCGGGCGATCGCCTACGGCTGGCAGCAGGAGGACATCGCCGCCAACGCGCGGCAGATCTCCGAGACGGGTCGGGAGCTGTACGATCGCCTCGCCACCTTCGCCGGTCACTTCGAGAAGATCGGCAAGGGGCTCGGACGCGCGACCGATGCCTACAACAGCGCCGTCGGCTCGCTGGAGCGGATGGTGCTGCCCAGCTCGCGCCGTCTGAAGGAACTGCACGCGACGACGAGCGAGGACATCGCCGCCCCGAACCAGATCGAGATCGAGACCCGCCGCATCACCGCCGATGAACTGCTGCCGGCCGCGGATGAAACGGACGCGCCGCGCGACGAGCCGGGCGAGTGATCGCACACTTGACGATTGGATCCCGGGCGTGGGAGCAGGTGCGGAGCG
>JAXHTH010000357.1:0-8445 GCA_034211115.1 Planctomycetota bacterium
AGATACTCGGGCATCGCCGGTTCCTGGGCCTTCAAGCGCGAATCCCCCGCGGCGGCGGATTGTACCGGCCCGGCGACGGGGGCCGGTGCCGCGATCAGCGATTCATGGGCGGCGATGTTGTGGCCGCGGGGCAGTCGGCTACCATCACCGCGATGGACACCGACGCCTCCTCACCGCCCCGTTACCAGGCCGCCTGCGCCGTGAGCGGTCATCTCGATACCCGCACCGCGGGCACCGAGGTGGCCGAGCAGTTGGACGCCTCGATCGGTGACGCCTGCGACCTGGCGATCGTCTTCGCCAGTTTTCATCATTGCGCGGCCCTGCCCGAGGCGGTGGAGACGATCCGGGAGACGATCCACCCGCGCACGCTGCTGGCGGTGACGGCCGAATCCGTGCTGGGCGGGGAGGAGGAACTGGAGGGCGTGGCGGGGATGAGCGCCTTGGCCCTCCAGCTTCCCGGCGTGACGCTCTCGCCCTGGACGAGCACGCCGGACGATCCGATCCCGCTCAACCGCGCCGATGAGATCGCGCAGCGGATCGATCTGCGCGACGACTTCCGCGCGGCGATCATGATGGGCGATCCGTTCACGACGCCCATCACGCGCCTCCTGCCGGCGATCACGAACTGCGGGGGACAGGGGCGCCCCGTGCCGGTCATCGGCGGGATGGCCTCCGGCGCCAGCCAGCCGGGGCACAACGTGCTCATCCTCGATGAGAAGATCATCCGGGCCGGGGCGATCGGGGCCAGCATCGCCGGCGACATCGAGATCGATTTCGTCGTCAGCCAGGGCTGCCGGCCGATCGGCGAGCCGCTCGTCATTACCAAGGCCAAGGAGAACGTGATCCTCGAGCTGCGCGGCAAGCCCGCGATGCAGATGCTCCAGGAGATCACCAGCGAACTGACCGAGCAGGAGCGCGAGCTGCTTCGGCGCGGCGTGCTCGTGGGCAACGTCATCGACGAGCACAAGCGCCACTTCGGACGCGGTGATTTCCTCGTCCGCAACATCCTCGGCCTCGACCAGGAGCGCGGGGGGATCGTGGTCGGCGACCTGCCGCGGATGGGGCAGACGATCCAGTTTCACGTGCGCGACGCCGTCACCGCCGCCGAGGATCTTCAGCTTCTGCTTGACGTGCAGGAACTGAAGGGCCGGCCGTTCGGCGGGCTGCTCTTCTCCTGCAACGGGCGCGGCGAGCGGCTGTTCGAGGAGTCCAACCACGACATCTCGATCATCAACGAGCGGCTCGGCTCGGTTCCGGTGGCCGGGTTCTTCGCGGCCGGCGAGATCGGGCCCATCGGCGAGCAGTCGTTCCTGCACGGGCACACCGCCGCCCTCGCGCTGTTCCGCAAGCCGGGCGGGCGTTGATCGGGCGCGGGGAAGCCGGCTACGATCGGTTGCTTCCGGACCCGGAGATCCGACAATAACCGCCCCACGTCGCCGGGGAGAAGGACGCCGTCGATGGCCCGAATCGGGATACGACACGAAGACAAGAGCCGATGGGAGGCGCGGGCGCCGCTCACCCCCGCCGCGGTGCAGCGCCTCATCCGCGAGGAGGGCGTTGCGTTCACCGTTCAGCAGTCACCCACCCGCGCGTTCACCGAGGCGCCGTACGAACAGGCGGGGGCGGCGATCGCCGCCGACCTGGGCGACTGTCCCGTCATCATGGGCGTGAAGGAGATCCCGCCGGAGAAGTTCGAGCCGCACAAGACGTACGTCTTCTTCTCGCACACGATCAAGGGTCAGCCGGAGAACATGCCGATGCTCCGCCGGCTGATGGAGCTGAAAGGCCAGCTCATCGACTACGAGAAGATCGTCGACGAGCAGGGCCGGCGGCTGGTGTTCTTCGGCCGCTTCGCGGGACTGGCGGGGATGATCGACACCCTGTGGGCGCTGGGCCAGCGTCTGCGGCACGAGGGGATCGCCACGCCGTTCGAGACGATCCGCCCCGCGCACGAGTACAGCGATCTCGAGGAAGCGCGGCGGGCGATCAGGGCGGCGGGCGAGGCCATTGCCGCCGACGGTCTGCCCGAAGCGCTCCGCCCGTTCATCTGCGGGTTCGCCGGATACGGCCAGGTCTCGCAGGGCGCGCAGGAGATCTTCGACCTGCTGCCCGTGGAGGAGATCGCGCCGCAGGATCTGCACGAGGCCGAACCCGCGGCGAACGTCTGCGGCAAGGTCGTCTTCCGCGAGGAGGACATGGTCAAGCGCATCGACGATGCCGCGCCGTTCGACCTCCAGGAGTATTACGACGAGCCGGACAAGTACCGGGCGGCCTTCTTCCCCCATGCCAAACACCTGTCCGTACTCGTCAACTGCATCTACTGGGAGCCGAAGTACCCGCGGATGATCACGCGCGAGCAGTTCGCGGAGCTGTACTCGGATCCTCAGCCGCGTCTGCGCGTGGTCGGCGACATCACCTGCGACATCGACGGGTCGGTGGCGTGCACGACGCGTGCGACGGATCCATCGAACCCGGTGTATGTCTACGATCCGAAGACGGGCGAGACGGAGGACGGCGTGGCGGGCCGCGGGCCGGTCGTGCTCGCCGTCGATTTCCTTCCCTGCGAGCTGCCCGTCGACGCGTCCGAGGCGTTCAGCGAAGCGCTGCTGCCGTTCATCGGCCCCCTGGCGCGGGCGGACCTGTCGGCGCCGCTCGCCGACAGCGGCCTGCCGCCGGAGCTGGTGCGGGCCACGATCGTCTATCACGGCGCGCTGACCGAGCCGTATCAATATCTGGAAGAGTTCGTGAAATGAGCACGGCGCGTTGCCGCGCGCATGGGTCGGGCGTGCCGGGCGTGTACACTGCGAATCGTGGATGGATTCAAACCACGGGAAACAGGAAGACGGGGGCGTACCTGCAGGAGATCATGAGATGAAGAAGATCCTCGTCCTCGGCGCCGGTCTGGTCACGCGACCGCTGGTCCGTTATCTGCTCGATCAGCCGGACTTCCAGGTCACGGTGGCCAGCCGCACGGTGAGCAAGGCCGAGGCGCTGGTGGACGGCCATCCGCGGGGGGACACGGTCGCCCTGCTCGCCGACGAGACGCTGAAGCTGGAGAAGCTGATCGGCGAGCACGACCTGGCCGTCAGCCTGCTCCCCGCCCCGCTGCACCCGGTGGTCGCCGAGCTGTGCATCAAGCACGGCAAGCAGATGGTGACGACCTCCTACGTGAGCGAGACGATGAAGGGGCTGGACCAGGCGGCCCGCGACGCGGGCGTCATCCTCCTCAACGAGATCGGCGTCGATCCCGGCATCGATCACATGTCCGCCATGCGCATCATCGACGACGTGCGCGAGCGCGGGGGAGAGATCGTCAGCTTCAAGTCCTACTGCGGCGGGTTGCCGGCGCCCGAGGACAACGACAACCCCTTCGGCTACAAGTTCTCCTGGAGCCCCCGGGCGGTGTGTACGGCGGGGAAGAACGCCGCCCGCTACCGCGAGAACGGCAAGGAAGTCAGCGTCCCCGGCCCCGAGCTGTTCGCCCATCATCATCCCGTCACCGTCGAGGGGCTGGGCGAGCTGGAGGCCTATCCCAACCGCGATTCGCTCATCTATCTCGATCTCTACGGGCTGGAGGGGATCGAGACGATGTTCCGGGGCACCTTCCGATATCCCGGCTGGTGCGACACGCTCAAGCGCATCGTCGAGCTGGGGCTGCTGGATGAGGGACCGGCGACCTATCCGGAGGGGATGACCCTCTCCGAGTTTACGGCATCGTTTCTGAAAGACCCGCCGACCGGTGACCTGCGGGCGGATCTCGCCAAGCAGTTCGGCATCCAGCCGTCCTCGCCGATCCTGGATCGCTTCGAGTGGCTGGGGCTGCTGGGCGACGATCCGGTGCCCGTGACGGGGCAGGAGACGACGCCGCTGGACGTGCTCGCGGCCCAGATGCTCAAGAAGATGCCCTACCAGCCGGGCGAGCGGGACATGATCGTCCTCTGCCATTACTTCATCGCCCGCTTCCCCGACGCGCCCGGCGAGGAGATCACCTCCACGCTCATCGACTACGGCCAGCCGGACGGCGATTCGTCGATGGCCCGCACGGTGAGCCTGCCCGCGGCGATCGGGGCGCGGCTCATCCTCGAGGGCCGCATCGAGAAGAGCGGTGTGCACATCCCCGTCAAGCCCGAGATCTACAACCCCGTCCTCGATGAGCTGGAGCGCCTCGGGATCAAGTGCGTGGAGAAGACGAACGTGCTCAGCGCGTGATGGTCCGGAAGAGATGTGAGGACGCAAGCGTGGTCGGCGGGTTCCCCTGTAACCGGTCGAAGAAGTGCGCTACGATGACGCCATGCAGTCCTGGGTCCTCCTCTTCGGATGGATCGGCTATGCCGCTCTCGCGTCCGGATGCATCTGGTTCTTCCTGACCTGCCTTCACGAGCGGCGCGGGCGGGCCGCGCGGGTCGCGGCGGCCGGCTTCACGCCGATCCTGATCGTCGCGGCCGGACTGCTCATCGTCAACTTTCCCGGTCGATCGTGGATCGTGCTCGCCCTCCTGATCGGCGCGAGTCTTACCGCCATCCTGCTCACGCTTCCGCTGGGGGAGAATTCCCCGCTGCGGATCGTCGGCGAGCAAGCGCGCGTCGATGAGCGCGATGGGATCTTCCATCGGTTCCTCCGCCTGGAGCCGGGCACCGATGACTTTGCGGCGCATTACGCGCAACATCCGGAACAGCGCGAGTTCGACGATGCCGTGCGCGCGATGCCGCAGCTTGCCCAACCCGGGGGCAAGGCGTATCACCCGCTGACCGCGCCCTTTTCCAGCGCGATCTTCGAGGTGCTGGAAGGCATGACGCGAGACATCGACCGGGAGCCGGCGCCGAGCGAGGGCGCGCCGGTGCACGCGTCGGTCGAGGAGTTCACGGAACGGATCAAGGGCTTCGCGCGATACCTCGGCGCCGATTTGGCGGGAACGACGAAGCTCAACCCCGCCTATGTCTACAGCCACATCGGCCGCTCGCCCGGACCGTGGGGCGCGCCGATCGCCCTGGAGCACACCCACGCCGTCGCGATCGGCGTGGAGATGCGGCACGAGATGATCCGCCACGCCCCGGACAGCCCGACGCTGGCCGCCTCGGCGCGCGGGTATTTCGAGACCGGGAAGGTCGCGCTGCTCGTCGCCCGGTACATCAACCGGCTGGGGTACGAGGCCCGGGCGCACGTGGATGGCAATTACCGCGTCCTGTGCGGCCCAATCGCCGTCGACGCCGGGCTGGGCGAACTCGGGCGGCTGGGGCTGCTCATGACGCCCCGGTTCGGTCCCAGCCTGCGCCTGTCGGTCGTGACGACCACCCTGCCCCTGGCGCAGGATGAGCCGATCGGCTTCGGCGTGCAGGACTTCTGCGCGATCTGCCGCAAGTGCGCGCGGAACTGCCCGGCCGGCGCGATCCCCGCCGGAGAGAAGGGCGTCCACCGCGGCGTCGAGAAATGGCAGAGCGACCAGGAGACCTGCTACCGGTTCTGGCGCGCCCAGGGCACCGACTGCGCGATCTGCATCAAGGTCTGCCCCTACGCCCATCCCCGGACGCCGCTGCACAACCTCGTGCGGAAGCTCATCGCGCGCAACCGCCTGGCGCGGCGGGCGGCGCTGTGGGGCGATGATCTGTTCTACGGCCGCCGGCCGAAGGACCGCAGCGCCCCGCCGCCCTGGCATGCGAAGACGCAGGACTGAGGCGGGAGCAGGCGTGATTCGCGGGTCTGCGCCATTGCTTTACACTGTCGGGCATGAACGAGACGATCGCCCTGATGAAGCGGCACCGGTCGATACGCCGGTACACGCAGGACCCGGTGCCGGAGAAGGACATCCGCGCCGCGGTCGAGGCCGGGCAGGCCGCCTCGACCAGCGCCGCCGTGCAGGCCTACTGCCTCATCCGCGTCACCGATGCCGAGCATCGCGTGAAGCTGGCCGAGTTCTGCGGGAACCAGAGCAAGGTGGCCCGGAGCGGGGCGTTCTTCATCGTCTGCGGGGATGCGAGGCGGCACCGGCTCCTCGCCCGCCGCGACGGGCACGCCTACGACGCCCGTCTGGAGGGCTTCCTGCTGGCGGTGATCGACGCGTCGCTCTTCGCCCAGAACCTCGCCCTCGCCTTCGAAGCGCAGGGCTACGGGATCTGCTACATCGGGGGCCTGCGCAACAGCCTGCCGGAGGTCGATGCCCTGCTGGGGCTGCCGGAGGGGGTGTACCCGCTCTTCGGACTCTGCGTGGGCGTGCCGGACGAGGATCCTGCGAGACGGCCGAGGCTGCCGGTGGAGGCGGTGCTCTTCGAGGAGGGGTATCCCTCAGATGAGGCGATTCTCGCCCTCATGGACGACTACGACGGGGCCTATCGGACCTACCTGGAGCAGCGGGGGGCGGAGCCGAAGGCGTGGACGGCGACGATGGCCGGCAAATTCGCCCGCCCCCGGCGGGACGACATCGCCGCTTATTACCGCGGCAAGGGGGCCGACCTGACCTGAGCGGGATCGGCAACCGTGGAAGGAAGGCGTGCGTAGAGGAGGGCATCATCCGCCGCCTTGACTGGCGGCTTCGATCCGGGGACACTGACCTGTCTGGGCCCGAAAGCGGGCTCGCACTCGTGGAATCCAGGTCGGGCGGCACGCCGCCGCGGCGGCGTCGGGCCGACCTGCAAACGCGGAGGCCTCCTTTATGGCGGTTCGCAGTGGCGCCGGAACTGGTGTGATCGTATCCTTGGTGGTGTTCGTTCTCGCCACCGTGTTCCTGCTGGTCCTGACCATCGTCTTCTATGCCGGTCAGACCGACGCGCTGGACCAGGCCGCGCGGGCGGAGAAGGACCTGGCCAACTACGTCACGCCCCAGCAGCGGAACATGGACCAGTACAAGAACTTCGAGCAGGCCGCCGGCCGGCAGTCCGTGGCCGCCTATCTCAACGGCCGCTTCGAGAATCTCATGGCCTACGTCGACGGCAGCCCCGGAACCTCCATGGAGAAGCTCCAGGCCGACTTCGAGCGCTTCGCCGTCAACGACAGCGTCCGCGCCACCCTCGACCGCATGCAGCGCGATCTTCGCAACGACGAGATCGAGATCGAGAGCCTGGAGCGGAAGCTCGCCGACCGCGACGAGGAGATCGCCGAGAAGGACGCCGAGATCGCCCGCATGAAGGAGGCCCACCAGGACGAGTTGAACGAGGTCACCCAGGAGATCGTCGCCTATCGCGAGGCGGCCGAGCAGTACCAGCGGATGGTCAACGAGGCCATCGCGGACTGGGAGAACGCCCAGACCGAGCTGGAGGATCAGTACCGGGGCCAGATCACCGACCTCGAGGATGAGCTGGATGCCGTCGGCCAGGAGCTGGTGCTCGCCCGCTCGCGGCTCAACGAGTTCGAGGGGATCCTCGACGAGATCCGCTTCAAGGCCAAGGACCCGGCTGAGCTCGTCGACGCCCAGGTCATCGACACCGACCCCGCCAACGAGCAGGTGTTCATCAATCGCGGTCGCAACGATCGCATCGTGCTGGGGATGAGCTTCGAGGTTTACGACGACGACGCGTCCATCAGCGTGAATCCCGAGACGCGGATGCTTCCCCGGGGCAAGGCGAGCGTGAAGGTGGTGAAGGTCGGCGAGACGACCTCCACCTGCAAGATCACCCGCTCGGTCCGCGGGCGGCCGGTCGTGCGCAACGACGTGCTCGCCAACGCCGTCTACGACCCGGAGCGCCGATTCAAGTTCCTCATCCACAGCAAGTTCGACGTGGACGGGGACGGCCGGCCCAGCGAGGCGGAGGCCGAGTACCTGCGCAGCCTCGTCGTCGAGTGGGGCGGCGAGGTCGTCTTCGGCAACGAGCTGCCCGGCGACCTGGACTTCCTCGTCCTCGGCGAGCAGCCGCCCCTGCCCCCGCCCCTGCCCCCGGGCGCGACGGATCTGCAGATCTCCGAGTGGCTGCGCAAGCGCCAGGCGCACGAGCGGTACAACGAGCTGTTCCGGCGGGCGAGCGAGGCCCAGATCCCCGTCCTCAACTCCAACCGCTTCTTCATCCTCATCGGGCACAGCGGCCGATGAGCCGATCGCACCCGGCAGACCCGTCCGGCCGGCCCCCGCGGGCCGGCCGGTTCTTTTGGCACCCGCCATAAGATCTTCCCGTCGAAGCATCCCCGGATCAGGAGGCGCACGGCGTGGCGCGCAATCAGTCCGCCCTCACCAACTGGAGCCAGTACCTGGCCCTGCGCAGCGTGGCCGGGCTGATGCAGTGCTTCGACGTCGAGCAGAACCTCCACACCGCGTCCGTGGTCGGGTCGACGTTCTACCGCCTCAATCACCGGCGCCGCCGCCGGGCCGAGGGCAACATCGCCCTCAGCTTCCCCGACTGGGACGAGCGGCAAGTGCGCGACGTCGCCGAGCGATCGATGCAGCACATGTTCCAGCTCTTCATGGTCGACACGCTCAGCGCCCCGCGGCTCATCACGCCCGCGACCTGGCCCCGCTTCGTG
>JAXHTH010000358.1:0-20169 GCA_034211115.1 Planctomycetota bacterium
CTGTCCAGCCGGTACATGCCGATCCAGAAGCTCGATGTGCTGACCATGCTGGGGTTCGTGATTCTCATCGGGGTGGTGGTGAACAACGCGATCCTGATCGTGCACCAGACGCTGAATTTCCTCGGTGGGAAGGCGGCCGTCGGCAGGGACTTCGAGGGTGAGATGACGCCGCGCCGCGCCATCGCCGAAGCCGTCCGCACCCGCGTGCGGCCGATCTTCATGAGCATGTGCACCTCGGTGGGCGGGATGCTGCCGCTGGTCCTGATGCCCGGTTCAGGCTCGGAGCTCTATCGCGGGCTGGGCAGCGTCGTCGTGGGCGGGCTGATCGTGTCGACCGTGTTCACGCTCGTGCTCGTGCCGCTGCTCCTGAGCCTGGTGTTCGACGTGCAGATGCTGCTGTCCGGCCGCGTGGTGGCGGATACGGCCGAGGAGCTCGCCCCGGCCCCCGCCGGCGGCGCGACCATCGCGACCACCACCGCGAGACGCTGATCCCGCAGCAGCGCGCGTGAAGGAGGCGACAGCAGCGGCCCGCGAAAGACTTCCAGGAACGCCCGCGTTGCCACGTTTCCACATCGGCACATTCGCAGAGAAGAGAAAAGGAGAGCCGATGGGTCCGGCGTCGTTTTCGGGGAGGTGCCCACGTCTGTTGATGCCTGAGCGGGCGCGGGAAAGGACCCGTCGCGCCTCGACATGAGCCGGCGCTCAGCCCGTCGTTTGCCGCGCCGCGGACAGTTGCCGCTGCCGCCGGCCGAGGCCGAGGGACAGGACGAACCAGACGACGGCAAGCGGGATCGCCAGCCAGCTCAGCGGGATCGTGCCGATCGCGTCCCCGGCGCGGTAGACGAACGTGTCGATGAGGTTCTTGGCCTTGTATTTCTCCTCGCGCTTCACGACGGTGAAGAGACTTTCGCGCGCGGGGCGGGCCAGCGCATAGTTCGCCGCGCGCCGGCCGACCTGGAACATCACGATCACGTTGAGGGCGGAGAGAAGGCCCGCCGTCGCCGGCGCCATGGCGAGGGCGAGGGCGCTGAAGCCGATCAGGTACACCACCGGCAGCAGGCCGAGCGTGAGCCCCACGCCGAACGTGCGCATAATCCGGCCCGTGAGGAAGATCTGAATGAGGGCGGTGAGCGTGTTGACGAACACGTCGACCTTGCCGAAGAACGCGGTCCGCGCCGCGCGATCGTCGAACGCCTCGCGCACGATGTCGGCCTGCACGAAGTACAGGAGCGTGGAAAGGACGGTGTAGAACAGGATGAAGGCGCCGATGCCCAGCAGGTAGGGCGAGCGGAGAAAGTGCGTCACGCCCGCCAGCGGGCTGCCGCCGATGGCCCGATCGGGCGGCTGAGGGGCGTCGGCATCGGCGTCGCCCGCGCCGGCGGCCGATGACGTCGCCCGCCTGCGCATCGACAGGCGATTCAGCCGCAGCATGCACAGGCAGGCCAGCAGCAGGAGGGTGATGGAGATCGGCAGCATGATGATCGCGCCGAGGCGTTCGGCGAGCAGCCAGGGGAAGCCGGCCCCGATGACCGCCCCCATCGTCCCGCCCACCGCGATGAGACCGTAGAGCCGCTTGCTCTGCTCCACGCTGAACAGGTCGGCCATGAAGGCCCAGAACACCGAGACCACGAAGAGGTTGAAGACGCTGACCCACACGTAGAAGATGCGGCGGACCGCGACGGCCTCGCCTTCCCTCGTCGCCGCGAAGAGCAGGAAGAACACGAGGAGATTGGCGGCGAAGAAGAGATAGCTGGCCGGGATGAACACGCGGCGCGGGAAGCGCGCCACCAGCCACGAGAACGCCGGGTTCACCGCGATCATCACCACCAGCGTCGTCCGGAACAGCCACCGCAGCTCGGTGTCATCGCCGCTCAGCCCGAACGCATCGCGCACCGGCCGGATGCAGTAGTAACTGGAAAGGACGAAGAAGAAATACGCGCACGACCAGGCCACGAGGGCGAACTCGCCCGGGCGGAGATCGAACAGGCGGAAGCGGCCCGGCGGTCGGGCGGATGAGGACGGCCGGGGAGCGTTGGCGTCGGAAGATCGGTCCATCGGCAGGCGCGGATCGGGCGGGTCACGGCCGGAAACGGACCGCGATTATCGTCCAACTCCCGCGTGTGGTCTACCCCCGCGCCGCCGGTGCGTTGCGAGGATCTTTCCCCGCGCGAACTCCTTTCGTCGCCCCGACACGCGAAACCGGTATCCGGTCGTCTGGTATCGGTTACATCAGGACGCAACCGCTCAGACACGTGGGGCAGATGGAGAGACGCTGATGAACACCACACGACGCTCGTTCCTACAGACGGCCGCGGCGACCGGGGCCATGCTCGGGCTGCATCCCGCCGCGCGGGGGCAGGCGCAGACGGAGCCCGCGACGCGGCCCGCGGCCGGCGAGGCCCCGAAGAAGCTCAAGCTCCTCATCCTCGGCGGCACCGGCTTCCTCGGACCCCACACCGTCCGCCGGGCCGTCGAACGCGGCCACGAGATGACGCTCTTCAACCGCGGCAAGACCCGGCCGGACCTGTTCCCCGATCTCGAGAAGCTCCGCGGCGACCGCGATACGGACGACCTGGAGGCGCTGGAGGGCCGTCAATGGGATGCGGTCATCGACACCTCCGCATACGTCCCCGGCCATGTCGAACTCAGCGCCTCGCTGCTCAAGGAGGGCCTGAAACAGTACGTGCTGCTTTCGTCGGTCAGCGCCCTGGGCGATCACGCCACGCCGTACTACGACGAGAGCGCGCCGGTCGCGCAGGTCCCGGATGAGGTCGTCGAGGAGGTGAAGACGATCCACGGGCTGTTCGCGAAGTACGGCCGGCATTACGGCGGGATGAAGGCCCTCTGCGAAAAGGCCGCCGAAAAGGTCCTGCCCGGAAAGGTCACCAACATCCGGCCCGGACTCATCTCCGGGCCCGGCGACCCGTCCGATCGCTTCAGCTACTGGCCCATCCGCATCGCGCGGGGGGGTGAGGTGCTCGCGCCCGGCGACGGATCCGATCCCGTGCAGTGGATCGACGTCCGCGACCTCGCCGCGTGGATCATCCACTGCATCGAGCAGAACGTGACGGGCCTGTACCACGCCGTCACGCCCGCGGGGCGGTTCAACATGGAGCAGATGCTCTACGGCATCAAGGCCGCGTTCTGGACCGATGCCCGCTTCACGTGGGTGCCCGAGGAGTTCCTCGACACGTTCGAGATCCGCGCCTGGGCGGAGATGCCCGTCTGGATCCCCGCACACGGCGACACGGCGGGGTTCCATCTCGTCAAAAGCGAGAAGGCCGTCGCGAACGGCCTGACCTTCCGCCCCTTGGCGGTGACGGCGAAGGACACCGTCGAGTGGAACGAGACGCGGCCGGAGGAACGGCAGAAGAACCTCCGCGCCGGGATCACCGCCGAGCGCGAAGCGGAGATCCTCGAGGCCTGGCACGAGCGGGATACCGTCAAGGAAGGCGACACGGCAGAGGATGAGACCGCCGCGCCGGACGAGGATGCGCCGCCCGACGAGTTGAATTCGCAATAGGCGCCAGCGAGCCGCGGCGTCCTCGCCAGCGGCTCACCCTCGAACATCAACTCCTCCCACCGGCGCCGGGTGCCTCCGCCAGCGACGACTTCCGGGGGTGGGAGTCGGCGGTGCGGAGGGCGCGGTGTGCATTGCAAAACACGGTCGACTCGCTGCGCTCGCTGACCGTGGCACCCCGCGATCGGATGCGCGACAGTTGCACCCGACCCTTGGGATGGCCGACCACGACCCGCTCGCGGGGACGCGGCGGCTCGCTGGGGATCGGTGTAAGATGTAAAGAAGCCAGGCCGGCGTCCGGGCCGAACCCGGCCGCACCTGGGACCCGGGATCACGTCCATGAAGCGGACGGTGTTCACCATCCTCCTCTTCCTCCTCCTCGGCGCGATCATGAACGTGGCCGTGGCGTGGAATGCCAGCTCATTGGATTGGGGCCATGCTTGATTTCGCTATCTTCATGGTTGTCTGCGTGGCCGTTTCGGTCCTGTGTCATTGGAGGATTCGGCACTACGTCGGAGCAACCGCAGTTGCCACTGCCGCTGGTGTAGCGATCAACTTGGCTGATGAGACCATTCGCCCCGCTCTGCTGAATCCCGGCACGTCCGGGTTTGGCATGGACGACCTGATCTTCTGGGGCCCGATCCTTGTGGTGCTCTCTGCGGTTCCCGCACTCCTCATCGCCCTGATTGTCGGCATTCCCTTTGCGGCTGGTCGGTTCTCGTCTCGGCGCCGTCACCTCCTCCAGGAACGTGGTCTATGCCCGAGTTGCGGTTACGATCTGCGCGGCGATTTCGCCGCCGGCTGCCCGGAGTGCGGGTGGAATCGGCCCCCGGACGGCGAGTCCGCAGGCGGGATTGATGCCGCGTGAATCCGCGGCGAGCGGCCGCGTCGTTCGGAGCGGGGTGCCGCCGCCAGCGACCGAAGGGAGTCGGCGGTGCGTGGCGCGTTGCGGATCGCAAGACACGGCCGAGTCGCTGCGCTCCCTGGCCGCGGCACCCGACACCCGGGACGGTCGACAGCGACCCGCTCGCGGGGACGCGGCGGCTCGCTCATGTTGACATCAACCGGCCGCGCGAAGGGATCTACTCGCGATCAGATCGCGCGGCGAGGCGCTGCTTGATCTCTTCCAGCCACTCGTCCGCGGGCAGGGCGTAGGGCCTGAACTTCTCCAGCACGCCCTCTTCCTCGGCGAAGAACAGGGCGCGGCGCAGGCCCAGCTTCGCCGCGAGCGGCGAATCGATGAGCTGCGTCGAGTCCGCACCGCTCATCTGGAACAGCACACGCTGCTCGAACTCCCGCAGGCCGTGCCGGTCCAGCGTGCGATTGAGATTCACCGCGGTGTCGCACCAGGCGATGGTGTGCATCCCCAGCGGGGGACCGTCGCGGAGAAGATCGCCGAACATCCTGTCCGCGGCAGGGGGCTTGTCCTCATCACCCATCGAGAAGCCGAAGTCATCGCTCGTGCGCAGCATGCGGAAGCGCTGGAGGCCATACACGAGCAGGTAGATGGGCGGAGCGTCGGTGGCATCGGCCACCTGCCGGCGGTTGAGCTCGCCGGCCAGCTCGGCTATCGCGTCGTCGACCTCGCGCCAGCCGATGTGCCGGACCTCGTGCGGGATGTGCGAGGCGACGCGCTCGAGAAAGCCGGCGTTGGGGGCATCGACCGGGCTGCCATCAAGAACATAGAACCGCGCACCAGCCTCGCCGGGCGGTGACTGCGCGGCGAGGGAGAGCAGCGCGGTGGAGATCATCGCCAGGGCCGATTCGTCGCGCTGGCCGACGAGAAGCAGGTTGCTGCCGCTCTGTCGGCGGAGCGTGCCGCCGGTGGGTCCCTTGATGGCGATGGCATCGCCCAGCCAGGCCTGCGCCGGCGCGGCGTCGGCCGGCCATTCATCGCGCTCCAGCAGCGCCGTGAGCAGGTGATTGCCGCGCACGTCGGCCGGGACGTTGCCCTCGAAGACGATGAGGCGCTCGGGCCGTCGATAGGCGCGCTCCCGTGACTTCGCGTCGACGCGCTTGAGGTACTGCTCGCGTTCTCCGTCGGGGAGCCAGACGATCTGGAAGGGGCTGTTGCCCTCGATGTTGCCTCCGGCGTCGTTGTAGATCGCTTCGCCGGGTCGGGAGAGCAGTCGGGCGGCGGAGTTGTCATCGCTCATGATGAGATACGAATCGGCCTCCGCGCACTGGAGGGCGATGCGCACCTGCATCTGACCGATCGTGGAGCGGGCGAGCGTGTAGGCGCCGCCCAGCGTCTGCGAGCCGAGCAGCACGTGAATGCCGAACGCGCGCCCCTGGCGCACGAGCCGGTCCATGAGCAGGGCCGCATCCTGGCCGATCTTGTCGTCCTCGGTGAACATCTCCTGGAATTCGTCGATGATGAGCAGCGTCCGCGGCATCGGCTCATCCAGGCCGAGCCGGCGGTAGCCGGGCAGATCCTGCACGCCCAGCTCGCGGAACCGGTCGCCGCGGTACTTCAGTTCCGCATCGACGCGGCGGAGGACGCTGAGGCCGAACTCGCGATCGCTCTCGATGGCCACGGCCCGCGCGTGGGGGAGATCGTGATTGGCGTAGGTCTTGAACTCGACGCCCTTCTTGAAGTCCACGAGATAGAACTGCACCTCGTCGGGGCTGTACCAGAGGGCGAGATTGGTGACGAGCACGTGGAGGAGGGTGGATTTGCCCGAGCCGGTCTTGCCCGCGATGAGCGCGTGCTGGGACGTCCCGGGCCCGATGATGAGCCGCTGGAGCTTGGTCGCCCCGCAGCGCCCCAGCGGCACGGAAAGGGCGGCCGAGCAGTCGCCGCACCACGTCTCTTCGGGGGGCGGGGCGACGACGGCGAAGGGCACCTCGACGCGGGTGGCGTCCTTCGACGCCTCGCCCACGAGCTGAAGCTTGTGCGTGACGAACTCCTCCGGCGGGGGAGGCTCCAGCGTAAGCGGAAGCTCGCGGAAAGCGTCGTCCTTCCAGACGAATCGGCCGTCCTTGCATTCCAGCGTCGTCCGACCCCCCTCGAGATCCGACAGCGCGATGCCCTGCGGGAACTGCTGACGGCGATCGACGGTCATCAGCGTATGCACGCCGCACCGCGCGCCGCTGCTGACGATGCTCTTCAGCCGCTGGGCCGCGACGTCGCTGAAGTTCGCGGGGAAGTCGGAGATGACGAGGAACCGGTACGGCTCGGCGATCTCGCCGGCGTGCTCGTTGTAGTCCGCGATCGATTCGAACTCATTGCGGAGATACTTCTGGATCACGTTCTCCATGTGCTCGGTGAGATCGGCGAGGCGCTGCTCGATGTGCCGCGTCTCCGTCCAAATCCGGCTCGTGACGAACGCTTCCTCGTAGTCGGCCAGGTGCATGAAGCCGGCGAAGTTCTGCCCAAGGCCGACCGGATCGAGAATCGTGAAGCGAACCTTGCCCGGGGGAAGCGAAGTCAAAAGACGCAGCATTACCGTCTGGAGCGTCTGCAGCGCCTGCTCGCGACCCTCGCCGTCGGTGAGCAGAAGCAGCGAGCAGTGATCGGGAAAGTCCAGCGTGGCGGGGAGGCTGAACGTCTCCGGCACGGCCGTCGCGAGTCGCTCGTCTTCGGGGATCCCGCCCGGAATCGCGCGGCGATCGACGGTCAGGCGGCCGAAGCGGATCGAGGGTGAGAACGCCTCGGGCGGCGACCAGTCGCCCCACGCCGGGTCGTCCCAGTCCGGAAAGAGCCGCGCGCTTTCCTCGCCGATCGTCTCGATCGTGCGTCCGCAGCGGGCCATGCCTTCCTTCCACTGCCGCTCGAGTTCCTCGCGCGCGCGTCGGTGGCGTGTCTCGCGCTCCTCGGTGCGTCGGGCGTACTGCTCCTCGGCGCGGCGTGAGTCTTCCTCGCAGCGCTGCTCGATCTCGGCGATTCTCTGTTCGCGCCGTTCCCGGGCGGCCGCCATCTCTTCATCGCGCCGCCGGACGATGCGCTCCAGGAGCTTGGGGTATTTCTCATCGATCCGGCCGAGATGATGATCGCGCCGCTGGCCGATTTCTTCGACGATCGGCTCGTACTTCGACTTCGCCGCGGCGACGTCGCGATCGCGCTGCTCGACCAACTGCGCCTCGAGCCGGTCGCGGTCGCGCTCGGCGGCGCGCAGGCAGGCGTCACAGGCGCGCTCGCCGGCCTGCACGGCTTCATCGAGCGGCCGGCAGAGGGCCCGCGCGCGGCGGCGGGCGACGGAGTAGAGCGTGAAGACGATGAGGCCGACCACCACGATCGCCCCCCCCTCGATGATGGCCAGCCAGCGATTGACGTGCCAGTCGTTCAGCCAGGCGGTGAGCACGCCCGCGGCGGCGAGGAGGAGCAGGATGATGAGCGCCAGCCCATAGCCGCGGAACAGGCGGGCGAGACGCAGCCCGGCCAGCGCCGCCCGTTTCGCGCGCGCCGTCTCCAGCGCTCGTTCCAGCGCGTGCGCGGCGGCGATGCCGTCCTCCTCCCGCTTCTGCTGCTCTTCCTCCTCCCGCGCGGGGGGAGGCGGGGGCGCCTTCAGTCGGCATTTGCGCATCAGCCGGCGCGCATCGTCTGCGATCGCGTGCAGCTCGCGGCGCTGATCCTCGATCACCTTCCTCGTTTCGTCGAACCGTTCCTCCGGCTGATGCTCGTTCGCTTCGTAGACGGTCTCGGTGATCCAGACCGCCTCCTCCCACTGCTTGCGGGCCTCCGCCTCGTTGGCGTCTGATTTCTCGACGATCCGCTCGCGCTCCTCGTCGAAGGCGCGTTTCGTGCTGGCGTATTCGGCCGAGGATGCCGTCTTGATGCGCTTCATCGTCTGCCGGTGCAGGGATTCGGCGGAGGCCTTCTCCGACTCGTAGCGATGACGGACCGCCTCCACCGCCTCCTCGTGCTGCTTCTGGCATTCGGCGCCGCTCTGCCGGTAGCCGCGCTCCGTCTCCTCCTCGGCCTCGGCGCGCCGGTTCGCGAGGGCGGCCAGCTCCCGCAGGAGGCGTCGCTGTCGGTCGGTGAACTGGCCTTCGGTCATGGGCGTGAAGTTCCCTTCAGTTCCGGCGGGCGGGGCCTGTCGTCTCGCGGCCGGCGCGGGGTCGGGCGCGTCCGCCGGGCCTGGCCGGCTACCGCTCGCAGTCCTTTCTGGCCTGGGCGACGAGCTCGTACATGTTCTCCATCGCCGACACGCCGGCCCGCACCTTGCCGTCCAGCGGCTCGATGAACTCCTTCTCGAAGTCCCGGCTCACGGGATCGTCCCAGGTCGCGCGCACGCGATCCCAGCGGATGCGGAGTTCCTTGAGGGCGCTGAGAAGTTTGGCACGTCCGACGCTGAGGCTCATGGGCGTGATCTCGCTTTCCGGCTCAGGGGGGAGCGGACTCGGCGTCGCCGGGCCGCTTGCCGCCGTCCTCGGCGGAGGGGGTATCTCCCTCGCCCGGCCCGCCGCTCATCTTCGCATCGCCCGTCTGCGGGGGGGCGAGGCGCACGTACTGCTCGAGCTGATCGAGCATGATCTCCAGCTTCGCCTCTCCCCGCGGGATGTCGGTCTCCGCCGCGCGGGAGATGCTCTGAAGCTGGGCGCGGAAGAGCATGCTCTCGCGATCGATCTTCTGCGCCCAGCGCCGGACGAGCCTGACCTTCTCCCCGGCCTCGGCGAGGCGGCGTTCGGCCCGCTCGATCGCCTTGCGCTGCTCGAGGAAGGAGGCGGTCTGATCCACCGCGGTGAGTCTCACCCGCTCCAGCTCCGCCTTCGCCTCGTTGAGTCTTTCCGTGCGCCGCCGCACCTCGCTCTGCCAGTGCGTCATCTGATCGTGCTGGATCCACCAGAGGGTGCGCTGGACCTCCGCCTGCGCTTCGGACAGGGCGAGGACGATGATCTCGCGGAACTCGGCCAGGGCCGCCTTCGCGTCCTTGAGCGCATCGATCGATCTGACGTCCGCGGTCCGCCTCATACGTCCTGCTTACCGCTGCTGGAGGTATTCCTCGACCCGCTCGGCCTTGCGGAGCAGGAAGGGGATGTGCTGCTCGGAGGCCTCGGTGAAGCGGTTGAGGACCCGCATCGTTTCCTCGAACTCCTCGGCGAACTTGGTGTGCTCCTGGTCGCGCCACGTCTGCCCCAGGGCGAGCAGCCGGCCGTGCAGGATGCGCAACTGGTTCTGCAGCTCGTCATTGAAGCGCTTCAGGTCCTGGGCGAAGCGTCTCAGTTCACCCGGGTCTACGACGGCCTTGGCCATTGATTCACCTTTCCCGATGATTGGTTCGGCCGCCCGTGCCGGCCGCTCTGCCATCATCATCTTACCGCGGGTGAGCCGGCGCCGGCGGAAGAGCCGGCCGGATCGAGGCGGGCGCCGCCGATAACACACGCCGTCTTTCGCCGCCCGCGGCGGGGACGTAGGATGCCGATCCCGCGGTCGACGTTCCGATCCTGACGGACCGCGGCCGCGATCTCCCGGCGCTCGATCATGCAGCACGGCGTCTGCCATCAGCCCGGCTCCGGCGACGACGGCGTCACACCCCTCTGGGCGCCGCTGGCCGTCACCTTCCTCGCCTCCCTCGGCACCGGCATCTTCTGGAACGCCATCGCGTTCATCGCCCGCAACACCTACGACTTCCCGCAGGAGCGGAACTTCGTCCTCGCCGCGGTGATGGGGGCCGTCTATGTCATCGGCGCCTTCGGCATCGGCCGCATCATGCAGCGCCTCGAGCATCGCCTGCGCCCGCGCACGCTGCTCGTCGGGCTCATGGTCGCGCAGGGCGTGCTGTGCTTCGGGCCCGTGGCGATCGGGCGGGAGGCGGTGTTCTGGATCACCGCGGCGGGCGTGTCCATCGCCTCCGCCGCGATGTGGCCGCTCCTGGAGAGCTATCTCACGGCCGGGCGGCACGGCCGGGCGATGCGCTCCGCCATCGGATGGTTCAACATCACCTGGATGTCGGCGGTGATCGTGCCGCTGCTGGCGATGCCGCCGCTGCTGGAGGATCGCGGCGAATGGGTGATCGGCGCACAGGCGATCGCGAGCCTGCTGGCGCTGGTTCCGTTGTGCTTCTTCGCGGCGAGGCCGCGACACCACGCCGCCGATCTCGCCGCCGCGAGCGTCACCGCCGAATACCCGCTGCTGCTGCGCAGCGCGCGCGTGCTGCTGCCGATGAGCTGCCTGCTGTTCATGGCGATGGGTCCCATCCTGCCGTACCGCTTCGAGGACATCGGGGTGAAGCTGGAGTTTCAGACGCCGGCAACGGCGACGTGGATGTTCGCCCGCTTCGCCGCCATGCTCGTGATGTACCGCCTGCGCTTCTGGCACGGCCGATGGGGCACGCTGCTGCTGGCAGGATCGCTGATGACCGGCGGGTTCGCCCTCGTCATCCTCGCCCCCGATCTGCTCCGGATGCTGGTGGGGTTCGTCTTCTTCGGCGTGGGGATCGGGGCGGTGTATTACGCCGCGCTGTATTACGCGATGTCGGTGGGCCGGGCGGAGGTCGGGGCCGGCGGCGTGCACGAAGCGCTCATCGGCAGCGGTTACACCCTCGGCCCTCTCGCCGGGCTCACCGGGACCGTGCTCGCGCAGGGGACCGCGCTGGGGCGGGCGGCGACGGCAGGGCAGGCGATCGTCGGCGTGGTCTGGGCCCTCGTCGCCCTGGGGGCGATCGGCGCGGCCCTGCCCTACGCCCGCGCCCGCCGCCTTCGCCGCCGCGCGGCGAACACGGAGCGATGACGGGCGGTCGGCGCCCCGGTACGCTGTACACATGACCGAAGCGCAGATCGATCACGAGATGGCCGCCCGCGTCGCCGCGTTCGGCGAGACGATCTTCACCCCCATCACCCGCCTGGCGCTGAAACACGAGGCGGTCAACCTCGGCCAGGGGTTTCCCGACTTCGACGGGCCGGACTTCGTCAAGGACGCGGCCATCGCCGCCATCCACGCCGGGCACAACCAGTACGCGCCGATGCCCGGCATCCCGGAACTGCGGGCGGCGATCGCCGACTGGTTCGCCGCCGGCGGGGGGCTGACCGTCGATCCCGACGATGAAGTGACGGTGACGACCGGCTGCACGGAGGCGATCCCCGCCACGTTGCTGGGGCTCGTCAACCCCGGCGATGAGGTCATCGTCTTCGAGCCGTATTACGATTCGTATCGCGCCTGCCTCTCGCTGGCGGGGGCGACGCCGCGCTTCGTCACCCTCCGGCCGTTGGAGTTCCGCTTCGATGAAGATGAACTTCGCCGCGCCTTCTCGCCGAGGACGCGCGCGATCATCGTCAACACACCGCACAATCCGACAGGGAGAGTCTACGACCGCGCGGAGCTGGAGTTGATCGCGTCTCTGTGCATCGAACACGATGCGCTGGCCGTCACCGACGAGGTCTACGAACGGCTGGTCTTCGACGGCCGGCACATCCGACTCGCCTCACTCCCCGGGATGTATGAGCGCACCGTCACGCTCTCCTCGCTGGGGAAGACGTTCTCGCTGACGGGCTGGAAGATCGGCTGGGCGATCGCGCCCCCGGAACTGACAAAGGGGGTACGGGCGGCGCATCAGTACCTGACGTTCGCGACGGCGACGCCGTTCCAGCACGCCGCCGCCGCGGCTTTGCGCGCGCCGCAGTCGTACTTCGACGAGTACCTTGCCGCCTACCGACGCCGGCGCGATCTGCTCGTGGACGGACTGAAGGAGATCGGCTTCAACGTCCGCCCGCCGGCGGGAACGTACTTCGTCCTCGCCGATCACGCACCGTTCGGCTTCGAGGATGACGTGACCTTCTGCCGTCATCTCATCGAGCATGTCGGGGTGGCGGCGATCCCGCCCAGCGCGTTCTACCACGACCCCGCCGACGGCCGGAGCCTTGTCCGCTTCGCCTTCTGCCAGACGGAGCAGACGCTCACCGAGGCGCTGGATCGGATGCGGACGAAGCTGTCGCGCTGACCCGAGCGGTGCCTCGGCGATACTCTGCGGCCTGCGCGGCCATCTTCCCGATACAGGATCAACATGGCGACACCGGAACGCTCCATGCTGCTCATCGATCGAGGCGATCTGCCCTCGCTCGTCGCGGCGGTTATCCAGCCCGATCCAGCGCGGCTCCTGCTCTGGCAGCTTCGCGAGGGCGACGAGGCCGCGGCGCGGCGGGCGGCCGTCGTCGCCGAGCACGCCGACTTCCTCGGCGCGGTTCGGCCGGTCGTCTCCGAGCCCTGGTCGGCCGAAGTGGGTCGGGCGAGCGACGCGGAGGGGCTCTGGCAGGCCCTCATGCTCCTGCAGGCCGCCATCATCGCTCGCCATCATGGCTGCGGGAAGATCATCTGGCCCGTCCAGGTGGGGCCCGACGCTCCGCGCGTCAGCGAACTCGTCGATCGAGCCGCCGGCGTCGCCGAGCTGACGGAGGCCGGCGGGGGGGCGTCGGCCGAGCGCAGGAACGCCGTGGTCATCGATCTGCCGCTTGTCGACCTGGAGGACGAGCAGATCGTGGATCTCGCCGATGATGCGGGCGCCCCGGCCACGGCGTTCTGGCCGTGTGAGGCGGGCGGAGACGAACCCTGCGGGGCGTGCGGCGGATGCGATCGCTGGATGCGGGCCTACCGCGAGTGCGGCCTCCCCTGGCCCTGGGGCCCCCGGAGGGGCCCCCGGAACGCGCCGCCGAATGAACCCGGCGAGGGCACGGCGACCGCCGCGGCCGGGCTGCGACCTCGCCCCTGAGGCCGACCGGCGGGTCGATCGCCGCCACCACTTGCCATCACCGACCGGCGCGTTACGATGCTTGGCTCGGTTCTTCAGGAGCTCCACGCATGTACGCCATCATCGAGGACAGCGGAACGCAGATCCGGGTCTCGCCCGGCGAGGTGTTCGACATCGACCTTCGCGACGGCGCGGAGGCGGGGGGCAGCATCACGTTCGATCGCGTCCTCCTCGTCGGCGACGCGGGATCGGACGAGCCGGCCTCGATCGGCACGCCGTACCTCGACGGCGCGAACGTGACGGCCGAGGTGCTCGACGAGATCAGGGGCGAGAAGATCGACGTGATCCACTTCAAGCGGCGCAAGGGCTATCGCCGCAAGCACGGCCACCGCCAGCGCTACCTCCGCGTGCGGATCGGCGAGATCAAGACCTGACCTCGCCGTCGGGATTGGAATGACCGCTTATCGAACCCGCCGCCGGAGCGGCGGGTTTTTCGTTGAAACGCCGGTGGCGCACCCTCGATGAGACCGCATCCGCCGGCGCGATCCACTCGAAAGACATGCAAGTTCTTCTTCCGCATCGGCCAGAGTCGCGTTATGCTCAGGGAAGAGGAGCGACGCCCGGTGGGGGAATGCACAGGCTTGTCGGCCTTGCGCCGTGATCATGAGGCATTCTCCCCGCGCTGCTCGCAGAGGAAAGGCCCCAGACCGGAGACAACCAGATGAACATGTCTTGTAACCGCGGCCACGCGGCCGCACTCATCATCGCTGCGATGTTCACCACGGCCGCGACGGCCGGGATCGACTTCGGCCCGCCGCCCGAGGCGATCGAGCCGGAGTTCGTGCCCGACGAGCTGATCATCGGCTTCGAGGACGTTCCCGCCGCGCCCCGGACCGCGGCCATCGATGCTCGATTCCCCGAGATCGTCGGCTGGCGCGGGATCAACCACGCGCCGCACCCCAAGAGCGATCCGAACGGCATCCATCCGCTCGCGAAGGTGCGGGTGATCACGCTTGCCGAGGGATCCGACGTCCTCGCGCATTGCGAGGTCCTGGAGAACCTGCCCGGCGTCCGCTACGCGCACCCGAACTACGTGACTTACCCGGCGTTCAACCCCAACGACACGCTGTGGAACCAGCAGTACGGCCCGCAGATCGTCGAAGCGCCCACCGCGTGGGACACCACCGTGGGCAGCGGGGCGATCCGCATCGCCGTCGCCGATACGGGGATCAACTTCGGCCACGAAGACTTCCAGGACGGGATGATCTGGACCAACCCCGGCGAGATCCCCGGCAACGGCGTCGATGATGACGGCAACGGATACGTCGATGATGTCAACGGCTGGGACTGCCTCAACGACGACAACAACCCGACCGACACGAACGGACACGGCAGCCACGTCTCCGGCATCCTCGCCGCGCGCATGAACAACGCCAAGGGCATCGCCGGCATGGCCCAGGTCACGGTCGTCCCGTTGCAGGTGTTCACGCCGGGCGGAACGTGGGAGGCGATCACCGAGGCCGTCTACTACGCCACCGACAACGGCTGCAGTGCCCTGAACTACAGCGGGGGTGGGTACGGCGGCGATGGCGCCCTCGCCGATGCCGTCCAGTACGCCTGGGATCACGGCATGCCCGTGATCGCCGCCGCGGGCAACTACAACAGCTCCACCCCGTTCTACCCCGCCGCGTACACGCCGGTCATCGCCATCTCCGGCACCGACCGCTACGACAACCGATACAGCAGCTCGAACTACGGCAACTGGATCGACGTGGCCGCACCCGGCGTGGATGTGCTCTCCTGCGGGTCCGACTACTCCACGCAGTATTACGAGCTGACCGGCACCTCGATGTCGAGCCCGCACGTGTGCGGCCTGGTGGGACTGATGTACTCGATCAACCCGGATCTCACGCCGCAGCAGGTGCGCGACCTGCTCCGCGAGAACGCCGAGGATCTCGGCAATCCGGGCTTCGACATCTACTTCGGCTACGGACGCATTGACGCGGCGGCCACCATCGCCGCGATCCCCAACGACTGCCCGGGCGATTTCGACGGTGACGGGTACGTCAACACCGCCGACCTGCTCTACCTGCTCGCATCGTGGGGCACGGGCGACGGCGACATGGACAACGATGGCGACACCGACACCGCCGACCTCCTCGCCCTCCTCGCCGCGTGGGGCGAATGCCCGTAACGGAGAGCTGAAAGCGGGAAAGCTGAAAGCTGAAAGGCGGAAAGCGCGAAGCTGATCGCCCAGAAGCACCCCCAAAGCCCCGGGACTCCCGTCCCGGGGTTTTCTCTCGCGCCGTCCCGACCGCCCGCCTCTCGCACGAAAAACCGCGGCCGGCACTTCCGGTCGGCCGATTGGCGGTTACATTTGTAAGAGACTTGGGTTACTTGAAAGGGGGCGTGCCGTGATCGGGCATCGCCGGAACCTCTTGCCGGGATTCGCACCGGGTGTTGTCCTGCTGAGCGGTGTCCTGGCGGGTGTCGTCGGTGTTCAGACGGCGAGGGGACAGTGCGAGGTACAGAAGCTCACGGCACCCGATGGCGGTCCGAACGATTTTGGGCGATCAGTCGCGATGTCTGGCGATCTGGCCGTGGTTGGTGATCCGGGCGTGGATCCCGACGTCGGCACCGCCTACGTCTTCCGCTACGATCCTGCCTCAGCAACCTGGCAAGTCGAGGCCGAGTTGCACTCGCCCGAACCGGACCCCGACGATTCCTATGCGTTCCGGCTCGACGTGAGCGGCAACATGATCGTTGTCTGCGCAGAACATGCGTCTGCGCCCGAGTATCTCAGTGGGGCAGCCTACATCTACCGGTTCGATGAAGGCTCATCTCAGTGGATCTACGAGGGACGATTGACCGCCTCTGACGCAGATCCTTCCGACGAGTTTGGTGAAAGCTGCTCAGTTTCCGGAGACGTAGCCTTGATCGGCGCTGCGCAGGATGAGAACGAGCATGGCACCTGGGCCTCCGGATCAGCCTACATCTTCCGTTACGACGGGGCGGGGTGGATCGAGGAGGCCAAGCTGAATGATCCCGATCCGGAGGAGGGCGAGTACTTCGGGGGATCCGTTGCGATTCGCGGACATATCGCGCTTATCAGCGCCCCGGGGAAGGACTCGTGGCACGGCGCAGTGTTTACGTATCGTTTCAATGACGGTGAATGGGTGCTGGAGTCTCAGCTCGCGCCCTTCGACCACATTGGCTATGTCCAAGCCTTTGGCACATCGATCGCGCTGAGCGATGACGGCTCCGTCGCAGCGATCGGTGCTACAAAGGACGATGGACAGGACGGCGCTGTGTACGTCTTCCGCCGTGACGGGCAGAGTTGGCTGCCGGAGGCAAAGCTGGTGGCCTCGGACCCTGTCGGTGACTTTCCGGAACTGGGCTTCTCCGTCTCGCTCAGTCCTGACGGTCGCATCGTTGCAGCCGGGGCGCCTTCCGATCAGACACTCGGCTGGGGCGCGGGCGCCGTTCACCTGTTCCGCAGAGATGGGGGTACGTGGCAGGAGATTGCCAAGCTCTTCGCCTCAGGTGGCGGACCAGGCGACCACTTGGGCATCACTGTTGCTACGGGCCACGATCTCGCCGTGGCTGGTGCCGCCTCAGAACCGGGCTCGGCCCCCGTGTTTATGGGCACGCGAGGCATTGACTGCAACGACAACGGTGTTCCTGATGCTTGCGACATCTTCGAGGGTGCGAGTGAGGATCTGAACGCCAACGGCATTCCCGATGAGTGCGAGGCGATCGGCGATCTGAACGGCGACGGCCTCGTGAACGTGCGTGATCTGCTCGCTCTGCTTGCAGCATGGGGCGCGTGCGACGACCCGTGCCCCCCGGCGTGCACGGGCGACACGAACTTCGACTGCACGGTCAACTGGATCGACCTCACCGTGCTGCTCGATCACTGGGACTGACCCCAGTAAGCCGGGTGCCACCGCCAGCGACCCGTTCCGGGGGCGGGAGTCGGCGGTGCGGTCTGCGCATCGGGCGCGGGAGGACACAAAAGTCAGCGCGGCGGGTACCGGCGGCATAACACGCGGCCACTGGCGGCGGCTTTACACGCCGATACGCGCGCGGCGTGGCGGCCGCAGGCGACCCGCTCGCGAGGACGCGGCGGCTCGCTTGCAGCCCCTGATGACATGATGCCACGATGCTATGATGGCTGCACGGCAGCACGGCCGACTCCCTTCGGTCGCTGGCCGTGGCACCCGTGCTTATGAATCGGCGGCGGAGGACACCGGCCGCGCGACGAAGCGGCTGCGCCCGAGGGCGTTCGTCACCACCTGGCTGATCGCGCGGTGCAGCTTGCGCACGAGCTGCGGATCGTGAATCGCCGTGAAGTTCCCCGTCATCCGCGCCGGCGTGAGCGGGTCGGCGAAGCCGTCGGTGGATTCCAGCAGTCGGATGGTCGCATCACGGAGGGAGATGCGCATCCTGTCCTGTCCGGGCCGGCCGCGGGGCAGGGCGAAGCCCGCACCGCCGTATACGCCCAGCTCGCCGTCGACCATGATCACGTGGCGGATGCTCGCGTTCGTGGCGGAGGAGTCCATCGGCGTGGACCCGGCCTTGGGGCGCCAGAGCAGCTCGATGTGCATCACCTGCCCCTCGGTGATGTCGCCCTCGAGCAGATCCTCCACCGGAACTTCCGAGAGGAAGAAGGAGACCGTGTCATCATCATCGCGCGCGTACACGACCGAGACGTACTGCGCATTGAGCACGACCGGATCATCATTCAGCGACTCGGCGCGCAGACTGCCCGTGGCCTTCGCGCCGCCGGTGCAGCCGGCGAGACAGAACGTCAGCATCAGCACCGACGAGATGAAGAGTGCGCGCACAAGTCGGGGCCCGGCGGAGCGGACGTCGCGTTGGCCTCGGCTCCTGCGCATCGTGTTCCCGTTCGGTTTGCCTATTCATCGTCCGCCGGCGGGGCGGGTGCAGCCGGGGCGCGGGGGATCGACTCGCCGGCCCCCTCGATCTCCGTCTCGACCTCGCGCTGCGCCGCATCGGCCAGCCGGGCGCTGAAGACCGGCTCGATGCCCAGACAGGCGATCGCATCGCGCTCGACGATCCCGCGAATGTGGGCGCGGGGGACGGCGGGCAGTTGCGTGCCGTGGCTGAAGCCGTTGACGCGGTAGAGCGACTCGATCGCTCGCGCCGGCATCTCGTGCGGGAAGCCCGAGCCGAACAGCAGCCGATCCATCACGGAGAAGCTCAGCGCGTTGAGCAGTGCGTGATAGAGTTGCCAGGGACGGGAGGCGACGAAGGAGATGTCCGCCCACATGTTTTGATGCTTGCCCAGCAGCGTCAGCGTCTCGTCGATCCACGGATGGCCGAGCTGGCTGATCACGATGGGCAGATCGGGGAACGCGCGGGCGACCTCGTCCCAGTGCACCGGCCGGGCGAACTCGAGTTCCGAAGAGGCCGTCAGCGGCGTGTTCAGCGTCACGAACAGCGGCATCGACGTTTCCAGGCAGCGCTCGTAGATGCGCATCGCCGCGGAGTGGGCGGGATGGAATCCCTGGCAGGCGGGGGAGACGGCGATGGCGCACAGCCCCAGGTCGATGGCGGCGTCGAACTCGTCCATCGCGTCCGGGCTGAGAGGATCGATGCCCGCGGCGCCGATCCGCCGGCGCGGATCCTTGGCCACGAAGTCGGCGATGTACTCGTTGGGAATGTGCGCCTCGAGGCGATCGGAACGGAAGCCGATGACCAGCGCTCCGTCCACGCAGCTCATGGCCCGCTCGTGGGCGGGGGGGCTGGCATCGAGCTGGCCCCAGTGCTGAAGCCGATCGGCCCGCAGCCGGGCGGCGACCTCACCGCCAAGCTGATCGACGCTCATCCAGACATGGGTGTGAAGATCGATGATCATAAATCGCTGCCTCGGGCACTTCGGCCGGAAAGGGCGTCATTGTAGACATCGCGGCGGGGGACACAAGCGCCCGGCCCCCGGAATGGGCAAAGCCATTGATGCCCAAGAGCTTGGTGGTCAATCCTCCCGTCACGCGAGATCTTGTATCAGATCGCCATGCCCCGGCCCTGACGCGAGGCGGGCCGGTGCTCCCGCCGCGGGGCGGCAGCCGCCCTAGCGCCCGCCCTGGAGGTACGGCGCCGCCTCGCGGTCGAAGCGGCCCGGGTGTTTCCTGTACTCCGGATTGTCCTGCGTGTAGGCGTAGCGGTCCGTCAACAGGCTCTGCATGTCTCGGATTCGTGATTCGGGATAGGGGTGGGTGGAGAGGAACTCGGGGGGGCGACCTTCGCCGCTCGCCGACTCGAGCACCTCCAGCACCTCGATCATGCCGCGGGGGTTGTAGCCGGCCGCGGTCATGTACTTCACCCCCTGGCGGTCGGCTTCGTTCTCATCGCGGCGGCTGTAGCGGAGCATGATGGTGCTCGCGGCGACATCGGCGCCGAGCACGACCAGCTCCGATTCCGTCGATTCATCGATGATGCCCACCAGCCCCTGTGTGATGAACGTCTGGCTGAGCCGTTCGTTGACGTGCCGGGCGGTGACGTGGCCGATCTCGTGCCCCAGCACGCCGGCCACCTGCGCTTCGTTGTCGAACCGTTCCAGCAGGCCTCGGGTGATGAAGATCTTCCCGCCGGGGAGGGCGAAGGCGTTGACGACCTCCGAATCGAGCACGAAGAACTCCCAGTTCAGGCCGCGGTAGTCCGGCTCGACGTGGCGGGCGAGCGTCCGGCCCACGCCGTCCACATACGCGCGCAGCGGCTGTGAATCGACTTCCCCCCCGAACTCGGCGATCACCTGCGGCGCCGCTCCCTCGCCCATCGCGTTCACTTCCGCGGCGCTGAACAGCAGAAGCTGGCTGCGCCCGGTCGACGGGTTGGTCGCGCAACCCGCGAGGAGGCCGATCAGAAGGAAGACGGTCAGGAGGCGGGCGGGTCGCATAGTCTGATCTCCCGGGCAGGAAGGGGCGCGGTCAGGGGACGGGAAGCAACGGGCCTATCATCGCCCGTTGATGACACGTCGGCCAGAATCATCTTCCCAACCCGCCT
>JAXHTH010000359.1:0-2220 GCA_034211115.1 Planctomycetota bacterium
CGCGGGCCCGCGATCCCCCGTATCGGTCGAGAACGACCCGGCCGGACTTCGAAAAGAGGACAACGAACGTTGAAGACCCTGGCGATCGGCTGCATTTCGAATTCGCAAGACGTCCTGCACCGGAACCTCATGATCTCCCCGCTGGTGCGGGATAGGGGGGTGCCGGTTCTTATCGAAAACAACCCGCAATCGGCGGCAAGCGGGTACAATCGTATCCTCGAACGCACGGAGGCGCCCGTCGTCGTGCTTGCGCATCAGGACATCTATCTTCCGGGAGCCTGGGAACAACTGCTGCAAAGACGCATCGCCGAGGTCGAGGCCCTGGATCCCGGCTGGGGGGTGATCGCCGCCTTCGGAATCGGAAATGACGGCGCCGAATGGGGTCCGATCTGGTCGACGTCGATCGGGCGGATCGTCGGCGGCGTGTCTTCTTCGCCAATTCCCATACAAAGCGCGGATGAAGCGCTGATCGTCCTGCGCCGCCGGCCGGGGCTGGTCTTCGATGAAACGCTTCCGCATTTCCATTTCTACGGATCAGATATCGTGCAGACTTCGCGTAAACTGGGCCATGGCGCGTGGAACGCGGCCCTGCCGCTGGTTCACAATGACGGCTTCAAGGGATCGCTGGACGAACATTACGACAGGGGGTTTCACTACATCCGGAAAAAATGGCGGGCCGAACTGCCGATCAACACTCCGACGGTCAAGATCGCGTGGCACGGCGCCCATTTGCGCAGGGTCAAACGGGCCATGAAGGAAAGTTTCGATCACCGGTCTTCTGTTGCGCAATCGGCGCCCGACGACCCCCAACGCATCGCGGAATTGTGCGGGTGGGAAACGCCTGTCTGACGATCTTCCAGAACCTGGTTCGTCCATCGCGTACCTTTGTTTTGACCGGATTTCGGGCTATTGACCCCAGATCAACGGATCATGATCCCGAACTCTTCCCGGACAAACGCGTCGCGTTGGCGGTATGCGAAATATTGATCTAAGAAACTGAACGGGATCGGGCATAGACTGTCCGCGCACCCGCACGAAAGACATTTGCCATGGACCAGCTTCTGATCGTTCGAGACTTCGCCCGCACCCTGATGCGGCGGTTCTTTTTGTTCACGGTGATCGTGCTGGTGGGGACTGCGGCGTCGATCTTTTACGCGCTCAGTCTCGATCGGGTCTACGAGTCGGTGGCGGTCGTGCAGATCCAGGGACCCCAGATCGCGACCGAGACGTCGACCGAGACGTCCGGCATGTCGACCGCGCAGCGCATCCAGCAGATCGAACAGCAATTGCGCGCCCGCGACAGCCTGCTTGAGGTGGCCGAGAAATACGATCTGTTCGACGCGCCCGGCATGACGGCGGCCGATCGCGTGAACCTGATGCGCGAGGCGGTGCGGCTGGACAGCGTCGCGGGCGTGCAGCAGGGATACGGCCGGTCCGACCCGTCCGCCCTGTTCATCACCGCGCGGATGGGCGATGCCGAGAAGGCGGCGCTGGTGGCCAACGAATTCGTGTCGCAACTCCTGGAACGCAACCTGCGCAACCGCGAACGGGCCACCGCCGAAACTCTGGCCTTCTTCCGCCGCGAGGAAGAGCGGCTGCGCCGCGAGATCGCCGATCTCGATACACGTCTGCTGGACTACAAGCACGAGAATTCCGGCGCGCTTCCCGAAGGGCTGGAATTCCGGCGCGACGAACTGGTGCGTCTGAACGAGGATCGCCGCGAAATTTCGCGGCGGCTGCTGGAACTCGCCCGCGAAGAGTCCCTGCTGGGCGAGGACGGCAGCGGGATGCGCGGCGCCTCCGGCGCGGTCGATCCGATCGGCATGGAACTCGGCCGCCTGCGCATCGAGCTGTCGCGCATGACGGTATCGTCCCCCAACCACCCCGACCTTCCCCGGCTCAGAGGCCAGATCGCGGCGCTGGAGGAAAGCGAGGACGCGACCCTGACGCGGCAGGCCGAAAGCCAACGGCGGCTGATCGCCGACGAAACCGGGCTGCTGAATGAGCAGCTCGTCTCGATCACCGAACGCCAGGCCGAACTGAACGACCTGATCCAGGCGACCCCGGGGGTCGAGCAGGAACTGGCAAGCTACACGCGGCAGCGCGAACAGATGCAGCAGCAACTGGATGCCGCGATCCAGGGCCGCGCCGAAGCCGAAATCGCCCAACGCCTGCAATCCAATCGCCAGTCCGAGCGGTTCGAGGTGCTGGAAAGCGCGC
>JAXHTH010000360.1:0-23166 GCA_034211115.1 Planctomycetota bacterium
GGCCCCCCACCGGGCCGGGGGGGGGGGGGCGTATTCCCGAACGCGGCCGCAGGGGCGAGACCCGTCCGGATGGGCCGGTACACTTTGCGGCGATGCGACGGCGGGTTCGACTCATCACGTTCGCGATCGCGATCCTGCTCGGGATCGTGCTCGGGTGGCTGACGTTGCCCGCGTGGCGGACACACCGCGCCCTGAAGTCGATCAACAGCCCCGATCCGGCCGGGCGTCGCGAGGCCTGGGAGCGGCTGCTGATCGCCGAGGGCGAGATCGAGTGCGCGCGGGCCGAGGCACACTTGGTGAGGATCAATCGACGCCTGGCCGGGGCGCACGACGAAGCGCTGCTCGAGGCCGGCGTTAACCTCCGCGCCTGCGATCTCTGGAACTGGAGGAGGCAGGAGGCGGACCTGCTCCTGCGCGATCTGCGGCTCCGGGCGGCGCACGAAGACGAGACCGAGCAGAGGTTCGCGGCCGAACTGATGCGATCCTGCCCGCGAGATGTCGATGCGAGGGTCGTGATGGGAATCTTCGGTTCGTTGCTGCGGTCCGAAGCGCGGAAGGTGCGGCGGGCAGCCTTCGAGGGCGCCTGCGGCTGGGTGGGCCGCGACGAAGCGCCTCGGCTGAGCACGCTGGACATCCCGGCAGGCGATGTCAAGCTGCGCCGATCGCGGGAGCTTGCGCTGAGCTGGGCGCGGCCGGCGCGGCCCCCGGAAGAGATCGATGCGGAGGCGCCGGTGAATGTCGTCGAGGCCGCGCTGTTGCGGGCGACGATCGGGCGGCCGGACGATGCGGCGCCCGTCCTGGACGTGCTTGAATCGTGGTCCGGCGCGCCGCGGCCGGCGTTCGAGTCCATCCTGCGTCACAGCGATGATGAGCGGGCGGCCGAGGCGCTTCAGCGGCTGGCCGATGGAGGCAGCGCGGCGGCGAGATTCGCCCTCGCGGCGAGAAACGATGAGGCTGATGCGGAGTTCATGCGGCGGCTGGCCGAAGATGCCGCCCAGACGCCGGCGACGCGGCGCCTCGCGGCGTGGCGCTGCGCATCTGTCCCGCGCGCGACGGTGCGGGCGATTCTCAGTCTCGACCCGCAAGACGCCGATGGCGAGGTGTATGCCGCGGCGCTGCTCGCCGAGCGGCGCCTGCCGCTCGACAAGGCGATCGACCTCGCCGAGTCGTGGATTCGATCGTTCAACGATGATGAGAAACGGGCCGGCGCGCTGCTCGCTGCGCTTCTCGGCAAACACCTTCCGCTGCTCGAGCAGGCCTGCGAGCTTGAGAACGTGCCGGCCGTGCGCACCACGCAGCGGCTGGCGCTGTGGGCGGTCGGTCGGTCGATCGGCGAGGGCGACCCGATCGAATTCGCGCATCGAACCCTGCATCGGGCCGATGGCGACTTCAGCGCGGATACGGCGTTCTGCATGCTTCTCGCCGGCCGGGGGGAGGCGGTGGCGCTGCTGACCGGCCCGCCGCCGGACGACGACCCGACCGCGGTCCGCGCCCGCGCCTGGCTCATCGATCGGTTCGTCCCGCACTGGCAGGAGGCGATCGGCTGGCCGATCGGCGGCGATCGGCGCCGACTGCGCCTGCACTTCGACCGCCTGGACGCGCTGCATCTCCTCACGCAGCGAGACCTGCGGTTCGATCCGCACAGGAAGATCTACGCGGAAACGAGTTCGGGCGAGACGTCGACGCCCGCCTCGGTGCGCTCGGGCCTGGGGGGATGAAACGTCGGATGCGCTCCGCTGCGCCGTGTGCCGAACAGGGTCAGCGCACCGGGGATGCCGTCAAACCCCTTCACCGCTACCGGCTCGAAGCAGCGCGAGCCCAGCACCTGAAGGACCAGCTCGTGCGGACGATAGGCGTGCAGCGTGTCGTAATCGGCGTCGAACGGCGCGCTGCGCTGACGGGTGACGATCGCGATCACGCCGTTCTCGACCGTCACGCGCCGCGCTTCCTTCAGCAGGCTGACGGGATTGGGGTGCGTCTCGAAGACGTCGAAGAGCAGGACGGTGTCGAACGCGCCGTCCTCGACGGGCAGGCGGCGCGGCGCTTCGTGCAGAATGAACTCCGGCGCCGTTCCCGGATACTCCTGCTGCGCGCACGCGGCCCGCGCCAGGTCCACGAAGTTCGGATCCGGATCGACGCCGACGCATTCCAGCCCGCCGCTCGCGAGCAGATGACAGAGCAGGCCGCTGCGGCTGCGCACGTGCAGCACCCGCCGGCGGGGTGAGAGCTGCTCCTGGAGGTACTGCACGACGCGCACCCGCCCGTCGATCGCGGCGCGGTACCCTTCATCGGCGGCGTACCGACCCCATTCGCTCTGCTGGATGTCCAGCGCCCCGGCGCTGGGGACGGGCCAGGGCGTGGCCGGGCCGAACACCCGCGCATTCCACAGCAGCGGCGTGCCCGCGTAACGCTCGGCCACCTCATCGAGATCGGCCGCGAGGCGATCGAATCCCCACTTCTCCGTGAACCGATCGAGCGTGCGCTCGATGCCATCGTTCGAGTCGGCCTCGTTGGGGCGCTTGATGCGGTCGCCGTGCGCGTGGAGAAACTCGATGTCGGGCACGGCGAAGGCGCGCCAGCCCTCGAGGCGCGCGCGGAGGCCGAAGTCGACGGTCTGCCCGCGCAGGAACGACTCGTCGTACCCGTCAAGCTGCTCCCAGATCGCGCGCTTGTGACAATAGAAGCATCCCATCACGTGATCGATCTCGAGGGTGCGGGTGATGGTCTCGCGGATGGCGCCCTGCCCGACGTGATGATGACCTCGCGGATGGAGGATCCAGCTCCCGGCGGAGTGGATGCGGCCGTCGAGGCCGAGCTGCTTGGGGCCGATGATGCCCAGGTCGGGCGGGCCGGCGTCGAACGCCGCGCACAGCCGGCTCGCCCAGGCGGGGGTGAGAATGACGATGTCGCCGTCCAGCCGGCAGCAGATCTCCCCCTTCGCCTCCGCGGTGAGGCGGTTGGCGATGATGGAGAGGACGCCGGTGTGCTCGAATTCGAGGAGCCGGCAGAAGGGCTGATCGCCGCGCCATCCGCCCCAGGTCTTCGCGGCCCAGTCGCGGCAGGTGGCCAGGGAGTCGTCGGTCGAGCCGTCGTCGGCGACGAGGATCTCCACCGGCGTGGGGTCATCGCCGAGGGTGTCCAGCAGCGACTGGAAGAGGTCGCCGATGAAATCCCGCCGGCCGGTTTTGGAGCTTTCCCGGCCGTTGTTGTAGTTGGGGATGAGGATGGAGAGGCGCGGGGGGGTCTGGCTCATGCTGGTCTTATCGTCGGGATGCGGCGGGGACCATGAGCCGTCCGGTCGACCGGGCCGGGTCCGGCGGGGGCCGGCGCGACGGGGCAGGGGCCGGCTTGTCGCCGCGGCCGGTCGGCCCGATGATGTGCCGCATGAGCGAAGACGAGCGCCAGTGGCGGCCCGCCCTCCGCGTGGCCATGCTCCCCAAGGACGCCAACCCCTACGGCAACATCTTCGGCGGGGTGATCCTCTCCTACATCGATCAGGCCGGATTCATCGAGGCCCGCGAGCACGGCATGCACCGATGGGTCACCGCGTCCGTCGATCGGGTTGATTTCCACGCCCCCGTCCGCATCGGCGACGTGGTGAAGTTTCTCACCCGCACGCTGAAGACGGGCACGAGCAGCGTGCAGGTGGGGATTCACGTGGAGGCGGTGCGGTACGCCACGCACGACACGGTGCTGGTGACCGAGGCGCAGTTGACGATGGTGGCCGTCAACGCCGCCGGCCGGCCGATTCCGTTCAGCGACCCGCCCTCGGTCGTTCCCGGTTCGATGCAGCCGGAGGTGAGATGATGGAGGCTCCATTGCGCATCGCGGCCCTGCTCAGCGGGGGCGGGCGGACGCTGATGAACATCGCCGACGAGATCGACGCGGGCACGCTGAACGCGGAGGTCGTCCTCGTCATCGCCTCGCGGGAGAAGATCGCCGGCGTGGAGCGGGCCCGGGCGCGGGGCTTCGACGTCCGCATCGCGCGGCGGCGCGACTTCGAGACGGACAATGCCCTGCACGATGCGATCACGCGGTGGATGCTGGAAAAGGACGTGCAACTCGTCTGCCTGTGCGGCTACCTCCGCTGGCTGCGCATCGACGAGCCGTTCAAGGGGCGCGTCATCAACATCCACCCCGCGCTGCTGCCGGAGTTCGGCGGGAAGGGGATGTACGGCGAGCACGTGCATCGCGCGGTGCTCGAGACGGGGCGCACCGCCTCCGGCTGCACCGTCCACTTCGTCGATGAGCAGTACGATCACGGCCCGACGATCGTGCAGCGGACGTGCCCGGTGCGGCCGGACGATACGGTGGACACGCTGGCCGCGCGCGTGTTCGAGCAGGAGTGCATCGCGTACCCGGAGGCGATCAGGCTCTTCGCCGGGGGCCGGGCGCGCCTCGTCGCCGGCCGGGCGGAGATTTCCCGGTAGGCGGGCGGGAGTCAGCGTTCATCGTCTTCCGGGGGCAGGGCGTCCCCCAGCGCGTCGCGCAACGGCTGAAGGTGCTTCTCGTATCGCTTGTACCGCGCCACGGCCGAGCGATAGATCGGGCGGCTCACCTGCGCGTAGCTGATGGTGACCACATCGCGCTTCGCCTCGTGGAACCGCAGACACTTGTCATCCCACTCGAGACCGAGGAAGTCGATGATTCGCCGGCTGGCCGATTCCTGATCCTCGATGAGCGATTCGTAGCTCACCTCAAGCATGCGCACGTCTCGGATACGGCGCCAGTGGTCCATCAGTCGCACATGCTCGCGGTAGAAGAGGCCGAGATTCCGCAGGTCCGTGGTGTAGGGATGCCTGATCGGCGAGAGGTTCTCGAAAAAGCACGAGAAGCACATGTCCATCGGGTGACGATGAACGTAGATGACATGCGCCTTCGGCAGGAGAAGCGTGATGAGGCCGAGGTGGAAGTAGTTGGAGATGCCCTTATCGGTGATGCGGTTCACGCCGCTACGGTGTTTGGCGAGTTGATTGAGGTATCGTTTCGCCAGTCGGTTCGCGGCTTCCGCGGTCAGTTCTTTCATGCAGTCCGGGTAGGCGGAGTGCGTGTCAATGACATCGGGCATGGACTGCGTCAGGTCCGTGACGAGGCGGAGTTCGCCGGCGCCGTGCGCGCGGGGATGGGCGTGGATGATCTGCTCGACGAGCGTCGAACCGGCCCGCGGCATGCTCACGATGAACACGGGAAGCTGCGACGTGTTGTCGCTGCGGGGGAGCCGCTCCATCGCCTCGGGGGAGAAGACCTCCATCAGCCGGTCGATCCGCTCCTCGATGTCTCGGAGGTCGAAGGGGCGGGCGTCGATGGCGTTGCCTTCCACGAAGGTCTCGAACGCGCCGTCGCAATCACCGAGCCGGTCCCGTGAGCGGCCGAGCTGGAGGAGAATCGTTCGTCGATGGGCGCCCTGAACGTCGCCGCGGGCCAGGGCCTGTTCCGCCAGTTCAACAGCTTCGTCGTCGCGACCGCAGCGCTGGAGGATCCGCATGAACAGCGCCATCATCTTCGGTGTCCCCTCGCCTGACCGGACGAGCGGTTCCAGGATGGTCCGGGCGCGATCGAGGCGCCCGCGGCGCTCGAGGACATCGGCCTTTCCGACGAGCGCCTCGGCGCGGCCGGGATCGAGCTTCAGCCCCTTCTCGAAGGCGGCCAGCGCCTGATCCAGCCGCCCGCGGGCGGTCAAGGTCCTGGCCAGATTGCAGTAGTAGCCCGGCTGCCTGCGCTGGACGGCGAGGGCCTTTCGCTGCCACGATTCGGCCTCGTCGAATCGGCTTTCGGCGTAGGCGATGATCCCCATCATCGTGAGGGCGTCGGCCTCCTTCGCATTGCGCGTCAGCGCCTGGTGCGTGAGCTGCTGAGCCTCCAGAACCCGCCCGGCCTGGAACGAGGCGAAGGCCCGTTTGGCGAGTTCTCGAGCGCTGGGCTCCCGCATGGTGGGCTCCGGAAGTCGCGCCGGCCGCCTGATCGGACCTGCGGCCGGCCTGCGAATTCAGCAGCATCTCACTCGTCATCCCCGGCGGAGAGGCGCCGAGAAGCGACGAGTGTACTGCTGTCGGTGGATGTGCGGCCGCGGCGGCCCGTCGACCTTGATCATCGGCGCCCCGCCGGCCCTGGCCGAGGGGGCCGCGGATTACGTCTCGTATTTGAAGGACAGGTGCACGCGGGCGCGGAACGCGACGACCTTGTTGTCCTCGACCTTCATGTCCAGCTTGCTGATCTCGGCGATGCGGAGGTTCTTGAGGCTCGCGGCGGCGGCCTCGACGGCGCTCTTGGCGGCCTCTTCCCACGAGTTTTCGCTGGTTCCCACCAGTTCGATGACCTTGTAGACGCTGTCGGGCATGATGCTTCTCCTTGGGGAGCGGGACGGGGCAAGGCCGGGTTCGACGCGTCGCCGACCGGCGCCCCGCGGTCCAGACTATACCAGACGCCGCCCTTTCCTCCCGCGCGGCGCGCGGGAGACATCATCGAAGCGGCGCCGCTAGGATGTGGTCATGAGCATCGACCCCATCGACGCCTTCCAGACGCTGGACATGCGGGTGGGGCGGATCGTGCGCTGCCGGATCAACGACGCGGCGCGCACGCCGGCCTACAAGCTCTGGATCGACTTCGGCGACGGTCCGGACGGCCTGGGCGAAAGGCAGTCCGGCGCCCGGTTGACCGATCTCTATCGCCCGGAGGATCTCGAGGGGCGGCTGGTGATCGCGGCGGTGAATCTCGGGCCCAGACGGATCGCCGGTTTTCGATCGGACGTCCTCACGCTCGGCGTACCCGACGCGTCGGGGCGGGTGGTGCTGCTGGAGCCTGAGCGGACGGTTCCGCCGGGGACGAGGGTTTTCTGAGCCCCTGTGTTCGCGCGTTTTCGCCCGGCGGATGGGCCGAAGGGGCCGATTGAACTGATCCACAGGTTGCCCACAGAATCCTCCGGAACTCGGCATTCCCACGCCGCCGCGGTAGGATGGCTCGTTCCGCCCAGCGCGGCGGCCGAAGCCGGGCCGCAGTCGATCGTCCGCGCGGTCGCCGGCGCTCGGCTCATCAGGAAGTGCCCTTCAGCTCCAGGAGTACCCTCATGGCCGATTCGAGCCAGGAATTCGCCACCGTCATCGGTGCTGACGCCAACTTCAAGGGTGATTTGCGCTTCGAGTCCGCGGCCAAGGTCCTGGGGCGCTTCGAGGGCTCGATCTCGAGCAAGGGCAAGGTCCACATCGCCGACGGCTCGGAGTGCAAGGCGACCATTTCGGCCAAGGAGGTCGCAGTCGAGGGACGCATCGAGGGCAACGTCGAGGCGGGTGATCGCATCGAGATCAAGCCTTCGGGGATCGTGATGGGCGACATCGTCGCCGCCCGGATGATCATGGCCGAAGGCGCCTCCATCAACGGGCACTGCCACATCGGCCCCAACGGTCAGGCGACGGGATCGGGCAAGGCCGCCTCCGCCGCCGAAACCAAGCCCGCGTCCGGGGACAAGTCCTCCGGCCAGGCGAAACCGCAGCCGCAGGCCCAGCCGGCCCGGAGCAAATGATCGCTCCCACGCTGTCCTGACGGGCGCCCCCTGCGCCCCTGCGGTATCCTGCGCGGAGGGTCGGAATGGCCAGGAAAGCCAAGAAGGCGCTCAGGCGAGCGATTCGCTGTTACCAGTGTGGGCGACGCTTCGAGGTTTCGGCGCGGACGATGAGCACGACCTGCCCCGGCTGTCACAAGGCGATCAAGGTCGAGGACGTCCGCGTGAAGACCTATCTGGGGCTCATCGACCTGAAAACGTGCGGGCGGATCAGCATCACCCGCCGCGGGCGCGTCGCCGCCCGCATCATCCAGTCCGGTGAGGGCATCGAGTGCGAAGGGGCGATGGAGGGCAGCGTCGAGACGGACGGGCCGATCCAGCTCGGCCCCAGGTCCTCCTGGAAGGGGCGCACCCTCCAGAGCCGGACCCTGACCGTCGCCGACGGCGCCACCCTGCTGGGTAACGTCAACGTGCCCTGGGTCCGCGAGGAGCCCTGATCGGGCCGGCGACGAGGCGCCGCCCAGCCTCGATCACAAAAAGAGGGCACCCCCGCCGCGGGGGCGGGGGCGCGCCAAGTAGCAGACGGGCGACGGTTCAGGTCCGAATGCCCGTCGGAGGATCGTTCGCTCACTTCTTCGCGTACTTCACCGAGCAGCCGTAGGGGCGGGTCGTGTCCGGCGACACCTGCTTGCCATCGTCGATCAGGCCGACGGCCTTGACGACGTAGTTCGTCGCCTCGTCACCGCGGGTGCCGCGGACGTCGTCGTCGATTGCGCCGCTGTAGCGGAGCACGCCCTTCCGGTCGATGACGAACATGTGCGGCGTGGTGCGGGCGTCGTACAGGCGGCCGACGGTGCCGTCGCTGTCGATGAGGCCCGGTACGTCCAGCTCGTGCTTCTTGAGGTACTTGGCCGTATCGTCGGCGTCCATGTAGTGGGTGCTGTTGACCGCGAGGTAGACGATGTCCTCGTCAATGGCCTTGAGCTCCTCGAGCGTCTGCTCGACGACGCCCTTGGAGACGACGCGCCGGCAATAGGGGCAATCGGGGTTGATCCACTGCATGACCACGATCTTGCCTCGGAAATCGGAGAGGCTGTGGGACGTGCCGGTCGTGTCCTTCAGCGTGAACTGAGGCGCGGGCTTGCCGACCTTCGCCTTCTCCGACTTGGCCGGGGCGGTGCTCTGCGGGACGGCGACGGCCAAAGCGCCGACCGTGAACAGCGCCAGGGCAAAGAGGGTGAGCAATCTGCGGGAAGCGTTCATCATGACTGTTGACTCCGGGTTGACTCGGTGACGAGTGTGTGCTGGGGGAGAGGCGCGCGCGTGACGGGCGCCTCGATCGGGACCTGTGGAAGACAATTCCGCCGGGACGTGTCGCATTCCCGGCCGTCGCTGAAAAGGCCTCGATCGCCTCTCGATTCACCCGCCCGCCCCCCCGGCACCGCGTTCCGGGTCCACCGGACGCGGGACCTCCCAGACCCGCGACCCCAGCCCCCAGACCCCATCCCCTCCCCATTGCCCGTCTTCACCGCGGCCCCGGGGTGGGCCGGGAAGCGCCGTCGATTCGCCGGATCGGTTTATCCGGAAGAAGAGGGGGCTCGGGCGTTCTGCCCGGTATCTCGGGGGGTTTTTTATTGACACCGTCGGTCGATGTGGTATACATGTCTCCGGCGGGCGGTATGCCCGCTGAGAGAAGAGAGGGATCAACCTGCGTCAGGTTGGTGCCGCTGGTAACGTGGTTCTCGACCTCGCGGAGGTGGTGACATGAAACGACAATTTAGTGCCGTGGCCGTCGCGGCGATCGGTGCGCTGGTGCTGTCGGCCGTCCCGGCCCAGGCGCAAGTGGTCAGTCTGTACGGTGACATCGACGGGTTCGGCTTCGGTGCACCGCAGGATGTGGACGGGGCCGATTTCGTCAATGATTTCGGCGGGATCAAGATGCATGATTATCGCGAAGCCGATGATCTGGCCAACGCGCCCCTGACCGACACCTGGAACATCATCGACGAGATCGGCGGCCCCTGGGTCCACGAGTACCAGCCGCTGGCCGAGCCGGACGGTGCGATGCTGCACATGTATCTCGCCGGCATCGCGGACATCGACCCCATCGATCTCCTCGCGGACGGCGACGTCATTTACACGCTGGACTTCGAAGGCCAGAACCGGATCACGCACGTGGTCGATATCCCGGTGCCGCTTCAGTACATTGACGGCACCACGACCTTCGAGTTCGTCGGCTGGTGGAATGACGGGTTCATCATGGATTACGCGGAACTGACCATCACGCCGGCGCCGTCTTCGCTGGCGCTGCTGGCGCTCTCCGCGCTCCTGGTCGGGCGGCGCCGCCGCTGAATCGGCCCGCCGTCGGGCGCTGATGTTTCACGCGGCGGACGGCCCTCCGCCGGCAATCGCCCGCGCCGCGGTCGGCGCGGCGCGCGATCGACTGTCACCTGGCCAGACTCACCGCCGGGCGCTCATTTGCGCCCGGCGGTGATCGCATGGAGCACGATGTTGGTCATCAGCTTCCGGGCGCTCTCGCCGTCGTATCCGCTCACGCCCCAGCCGGGCTGATCGAGCAGGGCGTGGGTGATGTCTTCGCGGCTGAACAGCAGCCGCAGCCCGCCGTCGAGTTCCATTCCCGTCAGGCGCGGGGTGGTTTCCCGCGCGCCGAAGACCTCCCGCGCGTAGGGGCGATAGTTCAACCGCGTCAGATCGGAAGCGCCCTGCACGCCGCGGCCGGTGATGACCGGATCGCGCAGGAGCGGACGAACGGGCGCCTCGAAGAGCCTCGCCGCCATCTGCTCGGCGGAGAGGGTGAAGTCCCCCCGCCCGCCGGGCGTCTCGAAGAGGATCAGCCCGCCGGCCCGGGCGAAGGCCCGGATCGCCTCCCGCTGGGCGGTGGTGAACTCATGCCCCTCGATCCCGCTGACGATCACCAGGTCCGGCGGGGGGTCGAGTTCGTCGGTCTCGTGCAGCGGGCGGTCGAGGATCCGCAGCCGCATCGACTGCTCCCGCGCGAGCTGGGCGTTGAACACATCGAGCGCCCGCGGCTCCGGTTTCCAGTTTCCCCCGTGCACGCCGCGGACGATGCGCACCGTGCGCCGCGTGGGCGGGAGCCGGCCGGCGTCGAGGGCGTGGCGCTGAAGCCTCGGACGCGGCCGGTTCATCTCCGAGGCGTAAAAGTAGATGTTCGTCGCGAGATCGAAATGCGCCTCCTCGCCCGCTTCGCCCTGCTGAAACGACGCGGCCAGATCGGGACCCGGGCAGTGAATGATCAGGTCGCGCACGCCGTTGGACAGCACCCGCAGCGGGGGGCGGCGGCCGCGGATGCCGCCGTGCAGCGTGTACGCCCAGTGATCGGGCCGGGCCCGCTGCCAGTCGTACTGCGGATAGAGCAGCGTGCCCAGATCGTCGATCGAGTCGTTCATCGTTCGCGACGGCCCCTCACTGACGGCCAGCAGGAGGCCGCCGAGATCGAGGTACCGCTTCAGCTTCCGCAGTTCGGGCGTGGAGGGGATCTCCGGCGGCCGGCTGTCCATCGGGATCTCCCCCTCGGCGCGGCGGCCGAGGAACTCGCGCACGTCGCGCTTCAGCGCCTCGGCATCGATCTTGACGTCGGCCAGCCAGGGCAGCTGGTCATCGGAGGCAAGATAGAGCAGGGGGGCATCGAGCCACGCCTCCGGTTCGCCGTCCATGTTCACGATCTGCCAGTTCAGATCCGCCTCCGTCGTGTCGCTGAGGCGGCGGGCAATGTTCGCCGCGTCCCGCGGACGGTTGTTCCACGCCATCCCCTCGTCGGCCAGCTTGTTGATGGCGACCGGCACGCGCCCGCGGCTGAGGAACATCAGGGCGAAGCTCAGGTGCCGCGTCTGCGTCGTGCCGCCACCCCGGGCGCGCACGGTCATCGTCCGCGTCGCCTCGTCCCACTGGCACAGTCGGCGAATGATCTCCGCCGCCCCTTCGCGGAACCAGTCGTGTTCGCCGAAGTGCTTCAGCCCGCTGGCGAGGCCGACCCGCTCCACGCCGTACATGTAGTAGTAATAATCTCGGAACCGTCCCGGATTCTCCGTCGCCGAGAAGTGGCGATCCATCCACGCCAGGCCCCGGTCGATGGCGAGCCGATTGGGCCGGTTGCCCGACGCCTGGCGGAGCGGGACGGCGTCCGGGCCGTGCAGCAGATCCTGGGTGATGAAGAGCGTGGCCAGCCCCGCGGCGGTCATGGATCCCGTCGCCGGCCGCTCATCGCAGCGGTAGTTCCAGCCGCCGTCGGGAAGCTGGGCGGCGATGAGGGCCTCCTCCAGGCGCCGCCAGTAGCGTGGATCGATGCGCGCGCCGCGCTTCGCCGCCTCCCACAGCCCCAGCGCGCCGTACTGGCGGATCGAGTTGTCCTTCCGCTCGGTGTTGGGCCGCTGCTCGTAGGCCCAGCCGCCGACCTCGACGGAGAACCCGTCCAGCAGCCATTTCGTGTCGGCGGCGAGGTTGGGCAGGAACTTCTCCGGCAGCCGGGCCCAGATCGCCGCCCGCAGCGACACCGCGTACGTCCCCTCCATCGGGTAGTGCTCGAGATACGCGACGGCGTCGCGCAGGCGTGGATTCTGGTAGCTCTCGCCGCTGGAGAGCAGGGCGAGCACGGCCAGGGCCGTGTACCCGCCCACCTGGTACTTGCTGCCGTGCTCGTCGCCCCAGGTCTGCGGATCCCAGAAACGCTCCGGCTTCTTCAGGTCGTACAGCGCCTCCACCATCGCGTCGATGGCCTTGCGCACGTGCGCATCCGTGATCGTCTCGGCGGTGATGGAGTCCTGCGCGGGGACGGGATGCGCGGCCGCGAGGAGCACCGCCGCGGTGATGAGGCCGAAAAAGACCGATCGCCCGCTCAATCGCCTTCGCATCTCAATGCACCCGGTACATCAGGCGGACGGTCCGCAGTTCGTTGACGAGGGAACGGATGCGCTCGGCGTCGAGAGGGCCGCGGCGCGCGGTCGACTCCGCCTCCAGAAACGGCAGACCGCCGAGAAAGACCGGCCGCTCGCGCAGCCGCATCACCGTTGCGCTTCCGGTCGGTATTCCCGCGAGTTGTTCGGCCCGGGCGATGGCGTCATCGAGATAGCCGATTCCGTCGATGAGCTTGTACGACAGCGCTTCGCCGGCGGTGAAGACGACGCCGCTGGTGATCCTCTCGAACTGCGCCGGCTCGTTCGTCGCCTCCCGACGTCCTTCGCGCACCCGCGTTCGGAACAGCTCGTGTGACGCGTCGAGCAGGGCGATGATCTCCTCACGGTCCTCCTCGTTCCAGCTTCGGAAGATGTCGTTGGCGATGTGCTTCTTCGGCGAGTCGCTGGAGACGAGCGTCACCGGCTCCACGCCGACCTTGTCCAGCAGGCCTTCGAAGGTCATGATCTGGGCCATCACGCCGATCGAGCCGGTGATGCAGGTCTGCTGGGCCACGATGTAGTCGGCGTGGCAGGAGATGTAGTAGGCGCCGGAAGCGGCCACCGAGCCGAAGCTGGCCACCACGGGCAGGCCGTCCTCCCGCAGCCGCTCGATCTGGTGGGAGGTTTCGTCGGAGGCGGTCACGCCGCCGCCACCCGAGACGATGCGCAACACGACGGCTTTCACGGATGAATCATCGAGCACGTCTTCGACGCAGAGTCGGACGAATTCGGCGCGGGGGGCGTCGATCTCGCCCACGATGGGGATGATCGCCACCGTGTCCGATCCGCCTTCGCGGTAGGTGCTCCAGAGGACGTACTGATCCATCCCTCGGTCGGCGGCCCAGAAGCCGGCCGCGCCCACGAGCACGGCGCCGATGGTGACGCCGGTCAGGAAGATGCCGCCCACCACGCTCAGACCGGTGAGGAACGCGCCGAACAGTCGGCCGAAGCTCGCCGGCCGGTTCACCACCTGCACGACCGGCTGCGGCGGGTGAGACGGTCGATGTGGCGCGGGATGCGGGCCGCCTCGGGGGCCGGGCCGCGGACCGGGGCGCGGGTTCGGCCGCGGCGGAGGCGAGGATTCCGGGGGCGCCGAGTCCGGGGGCGGCGAATCCGGGGGCTCCGGGGGCGGCTGGTTCATCGGCAACTCCTTTCTGCGGGTCATGCCGGCGACGTCCCCGGAGGGCGGGCCCGCTGCCCCATCCTAACACGCCGCCCGGGCTCACGATGCATTCCCGCCGCCGGTACACTGCCTTCCGATATGACCGACTCGTCATCGGAGAAGTTCCTCGAGCCCTACCGCCAGGCCCTGCGCCGCTTCGGGCCGACGTTCAAGGCCATGCTGTGGGGGAGCCGGGAGACGCAACTGCTGCGCTTCGACGTCATGATCGAGCTGGCGGGGTTCGCCGACTGCGTGATCCTCGATGCCGGTTGCGGGAAGGGCGACTTCGCCGCCCATCTTCTCCAGCGCGGCGTGCCGTTCGAGCGCTTCGTCGGGATGGATGCGCTGGATGAGATGATCGAAACCGCCTCGGCGCGCCGGCTGGAGCGTTGCACGTTCCGGACCCGCGACGTGCTGGCCGAGCCGAACGCGATGGCCGAGGCGCGGGCGGACTTCATCTGCTTCTCGGGCACGCTGAACACGATGGACGAATCATCGGCCCGCGGGCTGGTGGCCGGCGCCTATCGCGCCGCCGCCCAGGGGGTGGTGTTCAACTTCCTCTCCGATCGCGTGCATCCGCGCTGGGCCGATCGCGATCTCGGCCCGGCCCGCCGCTTCGACACCGTCGCCTGGCTGGACTGGTCGCTGGAGCTTTCCACGCGTGTGTCGTTCACCCAGGATTACCTGGACGGGCACGATGCGACGATCCTGATTCGGCATGAGTAGGGGAAGGGACGAAGCGACGGAGCGACGAGGCGCGGAAGAGACGGAGAGACGGAGGGTGGAAGAGACGGAGAGACGAAGTCACGAAGAGACGGAGGGGAGCGGGCACGGAGACACGAAGCAGAGTGGTCGTCGCGCAGCGGGAGCGAGCCGGGCGGTCCTCCGCCCCGGGTGCGTTCGATCATCCCATCGCGTCGGCCAAGCCACGGCGGCACAAGAGGACACCGAGCCTCACGGCTCCCGGTGGTACAGCCGGTCTGAATCTCGATGCCTGACCTCCTCGCGTTCACGATCGATTCGGCCGAAGACAGGCTCGACGCGCCGGGCGGCATCATCCCTCCCGAGTGCACGATATCCGGCCTGCATCAGCTCGAGGCTCCGGTACCACACGGCCTGCCGGATGAGTGCAAGCAGGTTGTCCTCGCCATTGCTCCCCATCTGCTGTGCGGCCGCGACGATGGATTCGGCAACCTCAACGGCAGCCTCGGGATCGCTGTCTATCAGTTGCTCATCCGCGAAGACCAGAAGCGACACTAGTGCATCCTGCAGATCCTCGTACGCGATCTCGCCGGTGTCGCCCGCGAGTCGGTCAAAGAAGACCTCTCCTATGGGCTGCAACACGAATTCCTTGGGGCGTCCCGAGAACCGTTTGCATTTCGCTGCGATGACGATCTCGTCGATCGCCCGCTCCGGTACCGACGCAGCGCCGCCGGCTGGATCGTTGACAAGCCTCACCGCTTCCTGAAGGTGCGGAAAGCCGTCATCATCCATTGTCGGTGTGTCAACGAATGTCCAGACCCAGTGCGTGTACGCGGCAGACGGTTCCGGCTGCTCGCACGAAGATCCGGCGACCAGGAAGACCAGCGACAGCGCGACAGTCGGCAGGCGGGACGACGGCGGTCTGATGTGGCTCAATCTTCGCATTATCACAACCCCTTGCCTCCGAGAAACGGACCGCCAGGCATCGGCCCGACGACCATGGTAGAGCACTCGTGTGCGAACCACATGTCCTGATCGTGAGGGGGATGGACAGGTCGGTCGGGGGGCCGCGCGAATGGCTGCCGATGCCGTTTTCCTCGGACGTCGGCGGCGGAGTCGGGGTCGCTCGGGCCGGCCCCGGAAGCGGCCGCGCTCGCTCGCCTTCGTGTCCTCGTACCTCCGTGCCTTCGCCTCGAATTGACGGGTGCGGTCGGATCGTCGGAGGCACCCGGGGCCGAGGACGGCCCGGCTTGCCGGACGGCTCGTCTTTCAGTCTTCCCCTCTCTCCGTGCCTCCGTGCCTTCGTGCCTTCTTTCCCCCTTGCCGCCTCCTGCCTTCCCGCCTACGCTGGCTCGACCATGGCTACCTGCGTCTTCGAACATTCCGACCTGACCGGCATCGATCGACTGGGCGAGGTGCTGCGCGATCACGGGCAGAGGCTCCAGATCATCCGCGCCCATCGCGAGGAGGCGATCCCCGTCGACCTCGATGGGATCGATGCCATCGTCGTGTGCGGCGGGCCGCAGTCGCCGCTCGATGACAGCCTGCCCTGGCTGAAGAAGGAGATGGACCTGCTGCGGCTGGCGCACGGGACGTCGCTGCCGATCGTCGGCATCTGCCTGGGCTGCCAGGTGCTCGCGCGGGCGCTGGGCGGGGAGGTGGCTCTGCTGGAGGATGGCGTCGAGTGGGGGTTTCACGAGATCGAACTCACCTCCGGGGGCCGGGAGGATCCGCTCTTCGCCGGCCTGCCCTGGCGAAGCATGCAGCTTTCGGCGCATCGGTATCACGTGAAGGCCGTCCCGCCGGGTGCGCGGGTGCTCGCGTCCTCGAAGCGCACGCCGATCCAGGCCTGGGGGCTGGGGCTGCGCACCTGCGGCATTCAATACCACCCCGAAGCCTACCCCGAGACGGTCGAGCGCTGGGCGGACGATGAGCCGGAGACGGTCGAGGAGGCCGGCCTGACGCGCGAACTGCTTCGCCGGCAGCTCGAGGAGCACTATCCCACGTTTGCCCGCCTCGCCCAGCGTCTGTTCGAGACGATGGCCCTGATGCTGATGCCCGTCGATCGGCGCTACGTGGGGGCGATCAAGGATCTGCATCATTGAGGGAGAGGCATCAAGGCATCATGGGATCATGGCATCAAGGGAAGAGGGGACTGAGGGACTGAGGGGATCCGGGGGCCGGCGGCGCGACCTGAAACGCAGCGGAAGGTCGTGCGGTCACGCCGATGGCCCGGGATGGACCGAGGCGGCGCGCCGTATACTTCGATCGTGAGCCACGACGACAACCACACATCGGCGGAGGCGACGGGCGGGCCGGATGTGCACTGCCCCAACTGCGGCTATTCGCTGCGCGGACTGCCGGGGCTGGTCGTGCGCTGCCCGGAATGCGGGGTGCAGTCGTACATTCCGGAGCTGATGGCCCGCCGGCGACGCGACTGGGCGGAGAACACGCTCTACAACCTGCTGGGGAACGCGGCGATCACGCTTCCGATCGCCCTGGCGGCGATCGCCCTCCCGCCCGTGTGGCTGGGACTGCGAAGCCCCCTTGCCATCGCGATCATGACCTGCGGGCTGGCGCTGGTCGGCGTCTGGTTCGGGCTGCTGGGGCGCATCTTCGGCACGTGCGGAGCGATGGAGGCGATCCGCCTCACGTTCCTCATGCAGGTGCTCGTCTTCTGCTTCGTGGTCTGCGGACTCGTCGCCCCGATCAGCATCATCCTGCTTCTGCAAACGGTCGTCAGCGGATTGTCCTTCGATGATGTCACCGGCTTCCTCCGGTGGTTGATCGGCACCGGGCTTGCGGCCGGCCTGGCGCTCGGCGGATTGCGGTTCTGCCGCTATCTCGACCGCGCCATTGGTCTGCGCTGCATCGCCTGGGAGCTGGAAAGCGGCGGGGAGTACGACTGAACGCGACCTCAGCGCGCGGTCAGATCGAGAGGCGAGCGGACGCGATAGGCGGGAAAGACCTCGCCCGCGGCGATGTGCTCGTCGAAGAAGTTCCACCGCACGAGGCCGTCCTCCGACCGCGGCTCGAGCAGGTACACGGCCAGCGTTCCCAATGGCTGGGCGGTGGGCACCATCATTGATCCTCTCGGGAACGTCTCGATCGCATCGTGCGCTTCGACCTCGAGCATCACCGCGTGGTGTTTCTGGTATTCGCGCTCGGAGCGTTCGATGTTCGTGACGGTATAGGCCCCGACGCGCGCCTGGCCTTCGAAAGGTCTGACTTCGATGCCGTGCTCTCTCAGCTTGTCGATGACGTTGTCAATCTCCGGGGGCAGGATGTACGCGTACGGTCGGTGCACGCTCAGCGTGGCCATGAAGCGTCCGATGTGGATGACCTCGTAGTCCTTCTCGATATCGGTCGGCTGGGGGCGGCGCCGGCCCTCGACTTCCTTCATCACCCAGCCCTTGACGGTCCTCGGCTCGTTGAACGCGATGCGCGTGTGCCGGATTCCCACGCAATCATCGGGTTGGGGATTGAGCCCGGCCGCGATCGTCTCCTTCCGCGCCGCGGCGTGCCGCTCCATCACGCGCTCCCTGTGCTCGGCGGCGTAGCGCATCACCTCGCGCACGAACTCGCGCGTCGCGATGATGCGGTCCTTGTACGGGATATACGCGTGCGCCTCGGAGAGGATGGACATGTGTCCGCGAAGGCCGCAGTAGGGGCCGCTGTAGCGCGCGCCGGCCGAGTAGGTCGCCCAGACCGTTTGTTCGCGGTTGAAGTTGCCGTAAAAGAAGGTCTCGTACCCCGTGCGGTCACGGAGGCGCTGGGTCACCGCGGGCAGCAGCTCATCGCGCATGAACAGCAGCGACGGGCGGTGGCAGGAGGGGTTGAGCAGGCCCGCGTAAGTCAGCGCGTTGCGATGATGAGAGCCGTTGGTGGTGTGCGAGTCGATGACGATGTGCGGGTCCCAGGCGGTGAAGACCTTCACCATCGCCTTCGCCTCCGGCGAATCGAGCTTGACCCAGTCGCGATTGAGATCCAGGTTCTGGGCGTTGGCGCGCCGGCCCATGCCTTCCTCGGGCCCGACCTGGTTGGGGCGGTTGTCGGTGCTCATCCGGTCGTTGCCATCGGGGTTGTAGATGGGGGCGAGCAGGATGACGAGATCGTCAAGCAGCGGGTGATCGGGCGTGGTGACGAGTTCGCGGGCGAGCATGAGGAAGGCTTCCTTGCCGCACACTTCGCCGGCGTGGATGTCGGCCCAGGCGTAGACGACGGGCTTGCCGCTCTGCCGCGCCTGCCCGGGCGTGGTGATCGGCGGGTCGGCGAAGATCGCCAGCGGGAGGGTTCGGCCCTCGAACGAGCGGCCGAACTCGGTGAGATGCATGATGCCATCGCGGTCATCGTCCACGCGATCGATCCGTTGAAGCAGATCCATCACCTGGGCGTGCGTGGCGGTGGCCCTGTAGTCGCTCGCCTCGGCCACGGTGAGCAGATCATCCTCGGCCGCGGCGGCCGGGAGGGAAAGAAGCACTATCGCAAGCAGGGTGTGCATCGCAGGTTCCGATCGGAGTTTGAAACGCGGAGGGCCACGGGGGGCCGCGGAGGGGATGATAGAGTGGATCCTGGAACGGCGGCGCGTTTCCGGTGTGTACCGGCGCCGAGGTTCCCGGCTTCGCCCCTTTCTGCCTGCTCCCCGCGGCCCTCCGCGTTTCAATCCCTCTCTCGTGATATGATGCCCGCATGACACCGGACGAAGCCAGAGCGTTGATGCACGAATGGACGGAGAGCGAGGCCCTGCGGGTGCACATGGAGTGCGTCGCCGCCTGCATGGGGGCCTACGCGGACAGGTACGCACCCCGGGAGAAGGACCGGTGGATCGTCGCCGGCCTGCTGCACGATTTCGATTACGAGCGGCACCCGACGGTCGAGGAGCACCCCTTCAAGGGCGTGGAGTACCTGAAGGCGAACACCGATCTCGATGATGAGGTGATCCACACGATCCTCGCCCACGCTCCGCACACGGGGGTGCCGCGCGAGTCGATCATGGACAGGTGCATCTTCGCGGTGGATGAGCTGGCGGGGTTCATCGTCGCCTGCGCCAAGGTCCGCCCCAGCGGCATCGAGGACATGAAGGCGAAGAGCGTGACGAAGAAGCTGAAGGACAAGGCCTTCGCCGCCGCCGTCAGCCGCGAGGACATCAACCAGGGAATCGAGGAGCTGGGCGTGGAGCGCAGCGAGCACATCCAGTTGTGCATCGATGCGATCCGGAAAGCGGTGAGTCTTGAGACTTGAGTCTTGAGACTTGAGTCGTGAGCGTCGACTCGTGAGACCGGGGTGGCATGCTTCGTCCCGCCAGGGCGAAGCATGTTCGTGAACGATGTGCAGGGCGCATGCTTCACCGCTGCGCGGATGAAGCATGGCACCCAACGCTGCGCGGATGAAGCAGGGCACCCCCCGCACCGTTTTATTGTGCATTCACCGCGCGCGGGTGCGTGTCGGATGCTGCGCTGTGCGCTCGATCGTCTGCACCGTCGCCGGCGTCTGCTGAGCGTCGAGCACCTCGCGCACGGTGCGTGCGATCGAGGCGGGGTCGAGGCCGGCCTCCTCGAGCTGCCCGGCCCGCGAGCCCTGGTAGATCCAGCGGAGCGGGATGCCCATGCGGGTGATGAGCCGCGCGTCGAGGCCGTGCTCGTTGCAGGCGTCGATGACGCACGAGCCGAACCCGCCTTCCACGCCGTGATCCTCGACCGTCACGATCGGGATGCGCCGCTCGATGAGCGAGCGGATGAGCTCGATGTCCACCGGCCTGGCGAAGCGGGCGTCGTAGACGTTGATCTTGTACTCGCCGTCCAGGATGTCGACGGCCTCCAGGGCGCTGATGGCCATGGTGCCATAGGCGAGGATGGCCGCGTCCGGCCGGTCGCGCTCCAGCAGCGGGCGCGCCCTGCCCATCACGAATGGGGGACACGGTTCATCCTTCAACCGTTCGTTGACGGTGTCGCGCGGATAGCGGACGACGCTGATGCCGTCCTCGTAGGTGCGCATGAACTCCAGCGCGGCACGAAGGGACGGCTCGTCCATGGCCGCGGTGAGCACGATGTTCGGGAAGACGCGCAGGATGCTGATGTCGCAGAAACCGTGATGGATGGCCCCGTCGCCACCGACGAGCCCGGCCCGGTCCAGGCACAGTCGCACGGGCAGGCCCTGGAGGGCGACTTCCTGAAACACCTGGTCGAAGGCGCGCTGCAGGAACGTGGAATAGACCGCGAAGAAGGGTTTGTACCCCGTCTTCGCCAGGCCCGCCATCATGTCCATGGTGTGCGATTCGCAGATGCCCGTGTCCCACGTGCGATCCGGATACCTGGGCATGACCTTGACGAGGCCGGTGCCGTCGGGCATGGCCGCGGTGGCCGCGACGACCTGCTCATCGCGGGCCATGAGGTCATCGAGGGCGTCGGCGAAGGCGCTGGTGAAGCTGCGCCCGCCCTTCTTCAGCTCCGCCTTTCGGCCCTCGACCTTGAAGGGCTTGGGCGAATGGAACGTCGTCGCATCATCCTCGGCGAACTCGTAGCCCTTGCCCTTGATGGTGTGGGCGTGGAGCACGATCGGGCGATCGAAATCCCTGATTTCCAGCAGCATGTCGATGAGGCTGCGCAAATCGTGGCCGTCCACGGGCCCGACGGTGAGCAGGCCGAACTTCTCGAACCAGGTGTCGGTGGAGAGTGTGTCCTTGGCGATCTCGCCCATCGTTCGATACATGTCCTCGATGATGGAGCCGCCGGGAAGCTGGGAGACCACGCCGCGCGCGGTACGCTTGGCCTTCTGGTAGGCCGGGTTGACGCGGATGCGATCGAAATAGGCGGCGATGGCGCCCTGGGGCCGGGCGATGGACATGCCGTTGTCGTTGAGGACGACGAGGAACTGTCGCTTGAGGGTGCCGGCGTTGTTGAGGCCCTCCATCGCCACCCCGTTGACGATCGAGGCGTCGCCCACGAAGGCGACGACGCGCCGGCCGTCCGGGTTTTCGTTGGGCTCGAACGCCTCGCCCCGCAGCAGATCGCCGCGGGCCATTCCCACCGCGGTCGAGATGCCGGTGCCGGCGTGGCCGACGGAGAAGAGATCGTAATCGCTCTCCCGCGGCTCCGGGAAGCCCGCCAGTCCGTCCTGCTGACGGAGCCGGGGCAGCATCCGGTAGCGACCCGTGAGCAGCTTGTGGGGGTAGCACTGATGGCCCACGTCGAACAGGAGCCGGTCGTGGGCGAAATCGAACACGTAGTGGAGGGCGATGGTGAGATCGACCACGCCGAGGTTGGGCGCGAGGTGACCGCCCGTCTGGCTCACCTGCTCGCAGATGGCCTGGCGTATCTCGGCCGCGAGGGTGGGCAGCGAATCGATCGGCAGCGCCTTGAGATCGGCCGGGCCCGTAAGCTGGGGAAGAATCGTCAGTTCCATGGCTGCTTCTCCTTGCCGCGCGCCTCCGTGCGGTCAGGCGTTCGCCGGCCGCCGATCGTGGTCATGAAAGTCGGTGCAGGGATCCTCTCGTGCGCTGCTCACTTCTCGGCGGCGTCCGGCGTTGATTAAAGCGTATGCTCATTTGGTACGGATCGCCAGATCGTCACAGAGCTGCCCGAGCGGGCGGGCGGGCTCGCCCAGCGGCCGGACCGCCCGATGGGCCTCCTCCCGGAGGCGTCGCACCTCGGCGCGGGAGCGCTGCTCGCCCAGCACGCCGGGATACGTCAGCTTCCCCGCCGTCTGGTCCTTACCCGTCGCCTTGCCCACGTGTTCGGCCGGTTGCGACACGTCGATGAGATCGTCGACGATCTGGAACATGAGACCGATGGCCTCGCCGTAGTCGGTGAGCTGCTGGAGGACGGTCTCGTCGGCCCGGCCGCAGATACCCCCGATGCGGCAGGCGGCGCGGAGCAGGGCCCCCGTCTTGGAGCGATGGATGAGGGTGAGGCGCTGCTCGTCGGTCAGCTCCTGCGGGAGGCTGCCCAGTGTGTCGTAGACCTGCCCGCTGATCATGGCGGTGGTCGCCGCGGCGAGTTCGCGGGCCAGCCGGGCCCCGGCCTCCGCGTCCTGCGGGCCCCGGCCGATGAACTCGAAGGCGAGTGACATCATCGCGTCGCCGGCGAGGATGGCCATCGCCTCCCCGGCGTGGACATGGAGGGTGGGCCGGCCGCGGCGAAGGTCGTCGTCGTCCATCGCCGGCAGATCGTCATGCACCAGCGAGAAGGCGTGGATGAGCTCCAGCGCGAGGGCGGGATCGAGGGCGTCACCCCGCCGGCCTCTCGCCGCCTCGCAGCTCAGCAGCACCAGGGCCGGCCGCAGACGCTTGCCCCCGTTCAGCACCGCGTAGCAGATCGCCTCCTCGAGGATTTCCGGGAGTCGGCGCGACCGGAGGGCCTTGACGAGATGGGCATCGATCTCGTCGATGACGCCCTGCAACACCTCGGATTCGCATCGATGGGCCACGTCCGTCACGGCGTCGATTGTACTCGCCGCCTGCGCCGTCACCAAGCCGACGCCGCGGCGATGCGGCGGATGGCCCCTGGCCTTCGGCGCCGGCGAGCCCAATGTCGCCGGAGCGACTGCCCGGGACGGGCGGGGCACGTATCATGGCACCGATGGACTCGTTCAGCGACCACCTCGCCCTCCTCATCGATCGGGGGGGTTACGTGATGGTGCCCCTGCTCGCCCTCAGCGTGGTCAGCCTCGCCCTGGTCATCGAGCGCATCTGGTTCTGGGTCGCCACGCACCGCCCGGGCCGGGTGCGGCGGCTGGCACGGCTCAACGACGCGCTGCGCCTCGACGGCCTCCATCGCCACCGCATCGCTGGGGCCGAGGCGGAACAGCCGGCGGGCGACGTGGCCGTAGGGTGATCGATCGTCCCCGACCAGCGCGTCCGCCGCCTCCCACCGGCCCCG
>JAXHTH010000361.1:0-4966 GCA_034211115.1 Planctomycetota bacterium
GACGCGGCGTGGAGGGAGAGGGGATGGCCGCGGGCGAATCGGGCCGGGCCCCGTCCGGGCCGGCGATCGGCAGCCGGCGGCGCCTGAGCATAGGACAAACGGACCGGCAGGTCTTCCAATCGGCCTCCTACGACCCGCCCTTGCTGGCGTAGGCGGCCATCGTGGCGAAGTTCTTCTTGAAGTAGCCGCCGGCCGTGCCCCGAGGCCGGTTGAGGATCACGCCCAGCAGATCGCACTGGGCATCCTCCAACTGCCGCACCAGGCGCGCCACGAGGCCGCGATGTTCCTGGTTGGCCCGAATCACGAGCACGGCCGCATCCAGCCGGTTGGCCAGTGCCATGGCGTCGCCGGCGACCACCGCGGGCGGGGCGTCGAAGATGATCAGCCCGAAGCGCCCGCGGAGCTCGGCCACCAGGCTGCGGAAGGCATCGGTGTTCAGTCGTTCGATGACGCGATTGGCGGGGGTTCCCGCCGGGACCACATGCACGCCGTACTCGGTCTCTGTGACCGCGTCTTCCAGGGTCACATCGCCGGCGAGGATATCGCCCAGGCCGGGCTGATCCGCGGAGACACCCATCACCTGGGCCAGCCGCGGGCGACGGAAGTTGGCATCGACGAGGACGACGCTGCGTCCCGCCGCGGCATAGCCGGCCGCGAGGTTGCTCGCCGCGGTCGTCGTCCCCGCCCCGGGCAGGCCGCTGAGCAGAACGATCGTCTGATGACCGGCCCGGTCGACCGCCTTGGCCAGCGGGGCGCTGGTCTGTCGATACGACTCGGCCAGGACGCTGTTGGGGAAACGGCGCACCACCAGCTCCGCCACCTCCGATTTCGTCGGATCCTCGCTCAGATCCGGGATCACCCCCAGCACACGGGTGCCCGGAAGCACTTCCAGATCGCTAGCGCTCTTGACGCGCTGGTCGGTGATCTCGCGGAGGAAGATGAAGCTGATGGTGATGGCGAGCACGAAGAGGATGCTGAGGGGCACCACGATAAACGGCCTGGGGAAGGACAGCTCACGCGGCGTCTGGGCCCGTTCGGCCAGGCGCACCCGCTGGGCGTCCTTGCGCAGCCGCATCATCTGCACCGCCTTGATGAGCTCCACATCGTTGTCGCGGGCCTCTTCCAGGTGCGTGCGGCGATCCTGCATGCCCTCGAAGTCCGACTGCTCGGCTGCCAGCTCGCGCAGCGTGGCGTCCTGGGCCTCCATCTCCGTCTCCAGCTCCTCGATGACGCGCTGCATGCGCTCCATCTCGTAGGCATACGCCTTGAGCCGCGCGTTCAGGTTGCGCCGAATCACCTCGTTGCGCTTCTCTTCCTTTTCCGCCTCTGACGCCCGCAGGCGATTGCCCATCTCCCGCAGAGCCGGATGATCGGGCTGGTACTTGTCCGCAAGGACGCGCATCTCGACCCGGATCGCCTCGACGGTGCGGACATGCTGGGCGACGGCGTAGTCCATCTCCGCCTCGAGGATGTCCTCCGGGGAGTACTCCAGCGTTCCCTCGATCTTGGCCAGGGTCTGCAGATAGGTCGTATAGGCGAGGCTCAGGGACGATTCGGCCGCGGTGAGCTGGCCGATCAGCCCCTGCAGGGCCAGCGACGACTGGTGCCAGCGGGTGTCGGAGAGGCTCTGGATGCCCTTCTGGCGGATGAACGTCTTGATCTCCTCGTCCAGGTCCTCGATCTGCATGTTGGTGTCGGCCAACTGGGCGCGAAAGGCCTCGAGGTTGGCGTTGTAGACCTCGTTGTCCAACTGCTCGCGGCGGGCCAGATACGCATCGGCCACCGCGTTGAGCACGATCGGAACATCGTGCTTGTTGTGCGTGGACCAGGCGACCTGAAACAGCTCGGTCCCGCGCAGCACGCTGGTGCCGAGATCGTCTTCCAGCTCGTCCACCGCCTCTTCCACCAGCGGCCGGTTCTCCTTCATGAAGTTGTTCTTGAACCAGTCCGTCTTCTGCTGCACGTCCGGGTTGCGGACCGCGTCGGTGAGCACTTCCCGGGAGGTCATCAGCATCAGCTCGGTCTTGCCGAGGCGAAGCACGTCCTCATCCTCGAGCATTTCGCGCGTGCCCACGTCGGCAACCTCGGTGATCCCGGGCTGGATGAGGAAGCGCGCCTGGCCCGTGTAGAGCTGGTAGAACTGCAGGAAGAGGACGTGGGCGACGACGCCGAGCACGGCCCCGATGAACCCCGCCACGATGATCGCGAACAAATGACGCCGCAGAACCCGGAACGGATCGATCCCGGCGGTTCGACTGCCCGCCAGCGGACCGCGTGGCCGGGACGCACCCGGGCGCGGCGGAGCGGGTCGGCTTGGCGTAACGGTGCTCATGGCTGATCCCTGTCGTCTCTGAATAGAACGTCCGGGCGCGCGGACCACCGGCGCCCGGCCCCGGCGATCCTACTGCCCTTCGCCTCTCCTGGTTCGTATATCGTTTGCCAGACGGTTGATCTTCGCCTGAGTATCCGGATCCGGTTTCAATTCCACCGCCCGCTGAAGATGTCGCTCGGCCCGCCGGCGATCCCCCTTCTTGTGGTACACGCACGCCAGGTGGTAACGGGTGGTGGCCGTATCCTCCAGTTGCAGGCTCCGCCGGAGGGCGGTTTCCGCCTCGTCGTAGGACCCCAACTGGTAGTAAACCCAACCGAGGGTGTCGATGACCGAGCCATTTCCGGACGCCAGCTCCGCCGCCCGCCGGGCGTAGGGCAGGGCCCGCTCCGGCTGCCCGAGCATCTCCGAGAGGGCGTAGGCGAGGTTATTGAGCACGCTGGAATTATCGGGCTCCAGCTCCACGACCTTTTCGTAGGCCTCCACCGCCGCCTCCACGTCCTCCACCAGCAGCAGCGTGAGCCCCAGCTCGGTATACAGATCCCCGAGAATGGTCACGTCATCCGGGGAACAGACCTCCGTGCCCTGCCTGAGCAGCTCGACGGTTCGGTCCAGCCCCTCGCGCCCGCTGGAACGCCAGTACAGGGCCAGGGCGTACAGTTCCCGGGGCCCCAGATCTCCCCCCGTCACTTCCATCACGTACCGTTCCACCCCCTCGGTCTCGGTGAAGAGTTGGCCCAGGCGCATGTACCAGTCGGCGATGCTGTCGGGCGACTCCGTGCCGTCCTCGATGTAACGCTGGTGGAGCTGGTAGGCGGAGCGCATCTGTTGCCGTCCCTCGGCAAGACGTCCCGCCGCCACCAGCGCCCCGGCATGCACGGACTGCAGAACCGGGTCGACCTCCAGTTGCTCGGGGTAGCGCCCGATGAGATCCAGCGTCGTCCGATAGTCCGGGGGATCCTGGGACATGTACGACTCGGCCAGCTTGCGCACCAGTCGTGACGCGGAGGTGAACTCGAGGGCGGCGGCGTACTGCTCGGCGGCCGCCGCCGCGTCCTTCACGTGAACCCGGTACAAGTCCCCCAGCATCTCCCGCCGCGACACCGACGTCGGGTCCTGCTGAACCGACTCGGAGACGAGCTGCACCGCCTCGGCGACCCGCTGCTCGCCGACGAGCAGCGCCGCGAGGCGCACGCGAAGATCGATGTCGTTCGGCCGGCGCTCCAGCATCCGCTTCAGCTCGTTGATCGCCCCGATGCGGTTGCCCTGGGCCAGAAGCACGGCCACGCGGACGGAGCCGATCTCGGGGAAGTCCGACCGCACCTGCTCGGCCCGGGCCAGCCAGCGCATGGCATCGTCGAAGAGGATCACGTCACCGGTGCGGCGGGCCCGGTTGTACAGCCCCCGGGCCCGCTCCACGTACGGCCGGGGATCCATCGGGTGCGCGTCGACGGCCTGCTCGAGGATCTCGGCGTTGCGGGCGTATTTCCGTCGCGCTTCCTCTTCCTGGCCGGCGCGCCACAGCTCATCGGCCTCGCCGGCCGCGATCGCCGCCTCCAGCAGCGACATGTTCAGGCCGGTGACGCCGCGCCGCGCGAGGGCGTCGAACCGCTCGCGCGCCTTCTCGAACTGGCGAAGGTTGACGAAGCACTGCACGAGCTGACTCTCCAGGGCCCGGCTCTCGCGGGTCTCGAGCACCGCCCGGAAGTGCTCGGCCGCCTCCTCGAAGCGGCTGCGACTGAAGAGGAACTGGCCCATGAGATAGTCGGCCTGCCGGTCCTCGCCCTGGTACTGCCGCGCTTCATCGAACGTCGCCAGCGCGGCCGCGGCGCGATTCACCTGCGCCTGATACTGGGCCAGGGCCAGCAGCGCCTCGAATCGGGCGTCGGGGTCGGTCTGCGCTTCGGCGAAGGAGCGCAGCACGTCCTCGCCCTCATCGATCTCCCCCCGGGCGCGAAGCAGATCCGCCTTGAGCAGATGCCAGCGCTGGTCGCGCTGCCCCTCGGCCCCGAGGCGCTCCACGATCTGGTCCGCCTCCTCGAACCACTCCTTCTTCAGCTCCTGGAGCATCGTCTCCCGCTGGATCGGTGAAATACGCAGCCAGCGCTCGGCGGTGTAGGCCGCTTCCCCGTCCTCATCGAAGATCAACTCGTAGCTCGGGTCGGTGCGGACGAGGAACGAGGCGAGGGCGACGGCGTTGCCGCTGTCCCCCGGCTGTGCCTCGAGTCGTTCGCGTCGCTCGCGGAGCACCGTCGCGCGATCGCCGACCTCCGCCTCCAGCAGAAGCCATTGCGACCACATCCGCTCGTTCCGGGGCACGAGTTCCCGCCCCTTCTTCACCACCTGCAGGGCTTTCAGCGCATCGCCGCTGCGGCGCAAAGCATCGGCGTAGAGCTCGATGGTCCGCACATCGTTGGGATTGTTCGCGTGCGCCCGTTCATAGGCGCTGACCGCCTCGGGCATGTTGCCCACCTGCTGGTAGGCGATGGCGAGCAGGCGCCACATTTCGGCGTTGTAAGGGATGCGTTCCGCGGCCTCGCGCAGCACGCGGGCGGCATCTTCGTACTGCTGCCGCGCCATGAGGAGGCGGCCCTGAAAGAGCGAGCCCTGGGCCTGATCGGCGTTGTACTCCGGCTC
>JAXHTH010000362.1:0-3676 GCA_034211115.1 Planctomycetota bacterium
GCCGGGGCGGCTCTTTCTGCTTTCCCCGTCCGAGCAGGGCGCCGAGGGCGGCGGCGATGCGCGACGGCTCGGGCGGCGGCGCCTCCGGCGGCTGCTCGTAGCGGATCGGCGGCTCGACCGGCGCCGGCGGCTGGAGTTTCTCCACCCGGCGCGCGTCGGTCTCCAGCCGATCATCGAACTCGGCGCTGACGCGCTTGAGGGAGGCGAGGGTGGCCGCGGCCTCCCCGCCCCGGATCGAGGCGGGCGAAACCCGCGCCACCGCCCGGGCGGCCAGTCGCCGCGCGCCGCCCACGCTCCACGCGATGCGACGCGCGGCGATGTCCAGCAGCAGCAGCACGAGACCCGCCCAGAGCACGTTGCGCCACGCCGGCAGCAGCGACACGCTCGGCGGCATCCCGCTGCGATCGAACAGATCGACGGCGCGAGGCTCGGCGAGACTCAGTCGCCGGCCTTCCGTGAGCTCGACGATCCGATCGAGCAGCGCGAGGTTCGAGCGATAGCGCCGGAACTCCTCGCCCGTCGTGCGGCTGGCGCCGCCGATGACGGGGGCGAGCTGGCGGCTGCCCCGGCGCGGGTTCAGCGCGACGATGTAGTTGCCCGTATCGCGCGCGGGGATCGACGTCTCGTACCGGCCCGGCGCGGTCTGCGGCAGACGGACGGGCATCGGCTCGCCGTGCGGCGTGTACACCGTTCCTTCCACCTGGAGGTAATCGAGAAAGCCCTCTTCGGGATCGGCCGCCTCGAGGGTGATCTGCAATCGCCCGTCGCGGATGTTGGTGATGAGTTCCGCTTCGTGGCTGACCGCGGGGCGGGCGGTGGTGCGGACGAGCTGGGTGAAGAACCGGGCCGCGACGGGCCAGTCGATCCAGCTCTGCGACCAGGTTCCGCCCAGGTCGGAGGTGAAGGCGGCGACGCGCCCAAGCCCCGCCTGCCACCGGGCCAGCAGCGGCTCGCCGTCCGGATGCGACATCTCGATGACCGCCCTCGGGTCGTCGCGCGGGGCGGTCACGACGAGGCCGTCCAGTTGCGGCGCCTCGCGCATCCCGATCGTCAGGCTCGCGCCGGTGGGGCGGACGACGGGCACGAACGGCACTTCCTTGATCAGCGGCTTGTTGATGATCTGCACCGAATCGACGAGGACCTGCGGCAGCGCCTTGGGATTGATGACGGGATAGAACTCGCCCCTGCCGATCTCCGCCAGCCTCATCATCGTCTCCTGATCGGCGCGGTCGCCGACGGCGATCGTGGTGAGCTTGATGTTGTCGGCGACCATGCCCCGCACGATCGCGTCCAGTCCGCCGGTGGGCGACTGGCCGTCGGAGAGACAGACGACGCGCTTGCGCTCGGCCTCGACGGCGTTGAGCATCGTGCGGGCCTTGCGGAGTGCGGGTCCGATGTCGGTCCCCCCGCCGGCGGTGATGCCGCGCACCTTGCGCGCGATGGCGGCAGGATCGTCGTTGCGCTGAAGGGAGACGTACTCCCGGGCGAACTCGTTGAAGACGACCACGCCGACGAGGCTCTCGGCGCGCAGGGACTCGATGGCCAGGGCCGCGGCCTCGTTGGCCACCTGCTGCTGCGTGGCCCGCGCGCCGGCCACGTGCATGTTCATCGAGCCGGACCGATCGAGGACGAGCACCAGCGCCGCCTGGGGCAGCCGCATCTCGCGCGGCGGATCGAGCTCCAGCGGGAGGATCTTCTCGAGAGCCGTCCCGTTCCACCCCCCGGCCCCGAAGCTGTTCTCCCCGCCCAGCACGATCAGACCTCCGCCCAGGTCGTTGACGTAGCGGGCCAGCAGGGCGTGCGCTTCCGGCGTCAGCTCGTGGGCCGGGACGTTGTCGAGAATGATCAGGTCGTAGTTCTGCAGCGAGAGCAGGTCGCCCGGCAGCGCTTCCGGGGTCTCGACAGAGACGGGCAATTCAGCCTCGCGCAGCATCGCCGCGGGAAGGCTTGGACGCTGCTCGACGCGACCGTCGAGGATGAGGATCTTCCCCTTGCCCGGGGTGGCGGTGAACGACTCGGCGCGGTTGTTGTCCGGCAGCACGTCGGCCCCCGCGTCGGCGGGCTCGAAGATCGCCTCGAATCGATTGACGGGCGTCTCCGCCAGCTCGACGGTCGCAAGCTGCACGGACTGGCCTTCGGGGACGAGGATCTCGCGCGATCGTCCGGGCTCGGCCCCGTTCAGATCGACCGGCCGATCCTCGCGGCGCAGGATGAGCCGGCCGGTCGTCGCCCGCGTCGCCTCCATCACGATGCGCACGGTGATGGTCTGCCCCGGTTGCGCGCCCGGCGGGGCTTCGAGGCGGGCGATCTGCACGTCGCCGGAGACGCGGTAGGCGATGGGAAGGACGTCGATGGGCACGGCCTGGCCTCGGGTTCGGGCGTCGCCGCCGGCCGACGACCCGGCCGCCTGCCGCGCCGCCTCGATCGCATCGCCCATCGTTTCGTTGCCGTCGCTGACGAGCACGAGCCGCCGCGCCGTATCGGCCGGGAACATGGCCAGCCCCAGGCGGATGGCGTCGGCGATGCTCGTGCCCGGCACGGTCCGGACATCGAGATCGTCGGCGGCGTACGGCCCGGTGGTGGGGGCGGCGATCGCCACCGCTTCACCGTCGAACACCACCAGCCCGAACCGGTCGTCCGGCGCCTTCGTCTGCGTCGCCTCCCGGAACCACTGGCGGAGATACTCCAGATACGAGCGTCGCCCCGCCGCATCGGCATCGTCGGAGATCGGAGGCTGCGCGAAGCGGCGAACCGAGCCGCTCACGTCGAGCAGGCCGATCACGGTCAGGCTGTCGTGCTCGCGCCGCACGTGCAGGCCGGCGAGCATCAGCACCAGGGCCGCGAAGACGAGCACCCGCAGCGAAAGGGCGCTGAGGCGCCGGGCCACGTTCGCGCCCGACATCGACTGCCTGCCGATCACCACGAGCGGGATGATCAGCAGAGCAAGCCAGAGAAGTACGGGCTGATCGAAGTGGACGTTCACGATTCGCCGTCGCCCTGTGGGGGCGGATCAGAGTCGGACTTCGTCGGCGTGGATTCCGCCGCCGACGTCTGCGCGGGCTTCGCGTTCGAAGGCGGTGCTTGCGCGGGCGCGGAGGCGGCCTTGTCCACCGTCTCCTCCAGCCGCCCGAAGTATTGGCGGATCAGGCGGTGATAGCGCGCCGGCACGGCGGCGTCTTCGACGGCCCGCTCCGCCGTCTGCTGCGCGCGTCGAACGTGCGGCGCGGGCGGACCCGTCTCCGTTGCGCCGGAGGCCGGGTCCGTCCGACGATCACTCAGCCATTCCGCGATCGTTCGGCGCGAAAGCTCGTCGTCGGTCAGATCCAGTTCATCCGTTTCGAAGGGTTCGGGGAGGGCGGCATCATCCTGAAGGGTTGGCGTTGAGGATTCATCGTCGAGGCCGAACTCGCGCTGCCACTGTTCGGCCCAGCGGCGACGTTCTTCCTCGGTCATATTCTCGGCCATCTCGCCGGCGACCTCCCGCGCGCGATCGGCCGCTTCCTGCCGGCGCTCGGCCATCTGCCGTCGGCGCTCGAGTTCGCGCACGATGTCGGCGGGGGACGAGGGACCGCGGCCCTGCCGATCGGGCCCCGGCGGGGGCGCCGCCCCGGCCTCGCGGCCGTCGCGCTGACCCGTTCCGCCCGCCTCCGGACCGCTGCGTTCATCGCCGGTCGGC
>JAXHTH010000363.1:0-6053 GCA_034211115.1 Planctomycetota bacterium
CACCGGCACTGGCAAGAACTCCTGATCGTGCTGAAGACGATAATGGTCTTCAGCGGCCGCTTGAGCGAGCTCCCGAGCATCAATCCTGGTCTTTGCATGGAGAGAATGATGAACCGCGTGATGATTACATTAATGACTGTTCTTTGTGTTGGCGTCGGGGTATCCGTGTCCAGCCCGCAGAACAGGGAGCCTGAGTCGCCCCGGACCCATTGGGAGTACGCGCGATGGGTCGAGAGTCCGGGGGTGTCAGTGTGGGTCTCCGCGAGTGCTGAGTCCTTTGCGACGTCACTCTATGACACGTACAAGAAGCTCGGAGGCACCAAGAGCCAGGGTGAGTTTGGGGAACCGAGCGAGAAAGATGAGGTCTTGAACCAGGCGGGTCGCCTTGGATGGGAGCTGTGCGCCGTCGACACCGAGGGTAGCACTGTGTACTTCTTCAGGCGGCGGATTCGCTGAGTTGCCCGACGCGGAGCGTCGAGCCACCGCGTTCATCGCCGCCGATGCTGGAATCGTGAACGCCAATGACCGCGGGCACCGGTGACAATCTGACTTCCCCGCCGCAGCGACGGCGGCGCTTCCTCGCCGGCCGGCTCAGGCTCGGGATGGTCCTGTCCATCCTGTGCCTGACGATCATCGGGGCCGTGGCGATCGTGCTCGCGGCCGACTATGTCCTGTTCGTGCACGGCACCCGCGATGAGTGGCGGCTGCGGGGTGTACCCGCCAACTACGATGATCTGGAGTGGTGGAAAGCCCATGTCGGCCCGCTGCCGCCGCGCGGGACGACCGAGGGGCATGTCGCGCCGATGAGGCCTGTCGGTCCCGATGGATGGAACCGCGGCGGGTGCGGCGGCCCGCCCGGGATGATCCTGCCCAAGGGCCTCGTCGCCTACAGGATGAAGACAGCGTGGCCGATGATCCGCGGCGATCTGCTGACGTCGAAGACGACGCACGCGTGGCGCGTCGGCGTGGACCTGCCGGGCGGGCGGGTCATCGAGCGCATGCACATCGGCCCGCCGGGGGTGAGGCCGCCGCATCCGGCCTTCGGCGGATGGGAATGCAGGATTCTCCCCCTCGGCCTGGTGCTCAACAGCCTGTACGTCGCCGGGCCGCTTTGCATCGTCGTGACGATCCTGGTGTGGGAGGTGACGCGGGTGTATCGCGGGATCCGGGGCGCGACGCGGGGGGCGCGCGGGCGCTGTCCGCAGTGCGGGTACGTGCTCGTGGCGGGGCAGAGCGTGAGCCCGGAATGCGGGTATCACGAGAAGAGGACGTACGCGCGGTGCCTGTGAAGCGCTCCCCTCCCGCGGGTCGCGTCGCGGCTATCGAGTCCTGTATTTCCAATGCACGCGCGGTCGGAATACCGGTCGACGGCCGGCTCCCGCGCGAGCCTGCACCGATGGACCCGTGCCGCCACCCGACCCGGCCGGCGGCCGACTTCCGCGCGAACCCGCACCGATGGACCCGCGCCGCCAGACCGCACCGGTCGACGGCCGGCTCCCGCGCGAGCCCGCACCGATGGACCCGCGCCGCCACCCGACCCGGCCGGCGGCCGACTTCCGCGCGTGCATTGGAAATACAGGATTTAACGGACAGCCCGCTGTCGGCGATCACTGGCGGCCGGGGGTTTCGCCCGACGCGGAGCGCCGGGCCACCGGTCGGACCGTCCGCTTCCGGGGGCCGGGGGCGGGGGCCTGTTTCCGGGGGCCGTTTCCGGGGGTGGGCCGGTCATGTCGGGCCGGTCATCTGCCGATCTCCGTCACGGAGGGCCGTGTTCCTGCGCGCGGCCGGCAGACCGAAGGATCTCCTGACCATGCTTCCGACCTTTCTCGGCATCGGCTCCATGCGATGCGGCACCACGTGGCTGCACGAGATCCTCGCCCGTCATCCGCAGATCCGGATGACGGACGCGAAGGAGCCGTCCTTCTTCGATCGCACGATCATCCAGCGCGGTCTGCGGTGGTACGAGCGCCTGTTCGATCCGCGGGCGGGGGAGGGGCCGAGGGCGATCCGCGGCGAGATCTCGCCCGGCTACTGCACCCTCAGTCGCCGCGAGGTCGAGTTCGTCCACCGCCTGCTGCCCGCGGCGAGGATCATCCTCGTGTTGCGCAACCCGATCGAGCGGACATGGTCGCAGGCGGTCTATCAGCTCGGCCGGCTGCGGTTCCGGACCTTCGATGAGGTGCCGGTGATGCGGTTCACGCGGCACTTCGATCGCCGGCGCACGCGTCAATACAACGACTATGAGCGGATGCTGGACACCTGGACCCCGGTGTACGGGGGCGGGGCGATGCACGTCGCGGTGTACGAGGAACTGGGGCGGGATCCGGCCGGGTACGTCCGAGCCGTGCTCCGGCACATCGGCGCCGATGATTCCCGGCTTCCGGATGAGGAGATGCTGGCGAACCGCGTGCGGGCCACGCAATCGCTGGAGATGCCCGAGGTGATCCGCTGGTACCTGGCGCATCGGTACCGTGCGTCGATCGAGCGTCTCAACGCGCGCCTGGACGGCCGGCTCGAGGGATGGGTGCAATCGATGGAGGGGGTGTCGTGCCCCTCGATGACGTGGCGCCTGCGGAGGGCCGTCGACCGGGCGTGGGCCACGTTCGCCGAGCGCGTTCCGTACGCGGCCTTCGAGCAGGTGCGGCGGATGCGTCGGCGGGCGGGGTACCGGGCCGTTTCGCGACAGCGTGCGGGCGAGGGGCGATGGTCCACGCCGCCGGCCGCGGTGGCGGGCTGTTCGCGGCCGTGAATCCGGATAATTGGACCCGGGATAATTGGACCTGGTCCAATTTCTGTGGGGCAAGAAGGTCCGTGGAGCCTCTTAGAGCGGAGGCCACCCGACGCGGAGCGTCGGGCCACCCTATACGGCGGAGGCTACCCGACGCGGAGTGTCGGGCCACCTGCCACCTGCCAGCGGGGACGAAATCGGCGGCGGGTACGGGTTCCGGTCGGCGCGCGGTGGCCGGGGCGGCTACACTGGGCGGTTTTCCGCCAAGGTCCAGCCCCACGAGCCGGGAAGGTGCATCCGCCATGTCGAGCAAGCCGCACGTCGATCTTCGGGACCTCGCCGCCAACAGCTACCTGGAGGGCGTCTACAGCCTTTACAACCCCCAGATCGGGACCACCCGTGGAGGCAAGCCGTATCTGAAGTGCCTGCTTCGTGACGCCACGGGCGAGGTTTCCGCGCGGCAATGGTCCTTCGACGAGCAGCACTTCCCCGAGCTGGAGGCGAGCGGATTCGTCCATGTCGCCGGGCACACCCAGCTCTACAACGGCCAGATCCAGCTCATTGTCGAGCAGATCCGGCCGGTGGAGGTGAGCGAGGAGGAGATGGCGGCCCTCATGCCCACCACGTCGCGCGACATCGAGGTGATGTTCAACGAGGTGAAGGCCCTGCTCGGCTCGCTCTCCCATCCGGCGATGAAGGCCCTCGCCGATGCGTACCTGGAGGATGAGGAACTGATGCGGGCGTTTCGCACGGCGCCGGCGGCGGCGACGATCCATCACGCCTGGATAGGCGGGCTGCTGGAGCACACCCTCCAGGTCATGAAGCTCGCCGACGCGATGTTGCCCCTCTATCCGGACCTGAGCCGGGACATCGTGCTCGTGGGGCTGTTCCTGCACGATCTGGGGAAAACCATCGAGCTGAGCTGGGAGCAGGGATTCAACTACACAACGGACGGCAACCTGATCGGGCACGTCGTGCGCGGGGCGATCTGGCTGCAGGTGAAGGCGGCGGTGGCGGGCAAGCAGAGCGGACACAAGCTGCCCCAGGACGCGTTGCGGGTCCTTCAGCACATCATCATCAGCCATCACGGGGAGCCGGAGTTCGGGGCGGCGAAGATCCCCGCCACCCCCGAGGCCGTCTTCATCTCCATTCTGGACAATCTCGACGCCAAAACGCAGTTGGCGCTCACCGCCGCCCGGCGGGGCGAAGACACGAAGATCGACCTCGGCGCCTTCACCGACAAGGTCTGGGCGCTGGGGGCGCGGGTGTATCGGCGCGATCCGCTGCAGGAATAGACCGAGCCGGCGCGGGGCGAGGTCGGCAATAGCAGACCTTGGCGGGCGTTTTAGCCATGCCGCGGCGTTTCGACATCGCCCGGTTGCGGCTCGGGCCGCGTCTGATAGAGTAGCCGCGAATCTCCGAGCATCAGAACGGTGCGCCCTGAAGCGCCAAGGAGAGTCGCCGTACTGAAGTCGCCGGGTTGCGTACGGGCGCGAGGTCGAGTGCGCCGGCAGCCTGGATTCGCAATTCCGAGCAAGGGGTCTCCGGGATGCCGGGCCACGAATGGACAGAGTGTGCCGTTGCGATGTTCGGGGGTTGCGCGGGGACGCCGACACCCTCTCCGCCGGTGACGGTTGCCGCCGATGAGATTCCCTGGGAGATGATCGGCTCGCTGGCGTGGATCGCGGTGCCGGTGTTCCTGGCGCCGGTGGGGGTGCTCGTGTTGCGCCCCTTGTTCGCGATGTTCCTGAGGCTGGGCGCGGATCTGTTCACGGATGTCGAAGCGCGCCCGTCGCTGTGCCGGGCCATCGGGCACTACCTGGCCGTGTTCAACGTGGCGATCTTCATCGTGACGTGGTCGGCGTGCTGGGGATGCCGGTTCCTGGAATGGCCGAAGATCGTGGGCGGGGGGATCGGCGCGCTGGGGCTGCTCATCGCCCTCGTCGTGACGGTCCACCTCGTGCGGCGATTCCTTGATCTTCGGGAGAGCCTGGCCGTCCTCGTCGGCCTCGTCGCCTTCGGCGGAGGCAACCTGCCGCTGATCATCCTCGTGCCCACCACGATGGCACTGACCTGACGCGCCGATCGCCGGAGCATCGGGCGCACCCATCATCCTCGCGGCCGGCGCGTTCGTGATTCGATCTTCCGGTCCGGACGACTCAACCCAGGGCGGCGAGGCGGTCGCGGCCGCCTTCCCTGCACACCACCAGCAGCGTGTCATCGGTCTTGAGCACGCGATCGGCCCCGGGGCTGAACTCCTGCTCGCCGCTGGCGCTGATGATGGAGATGACGATCATCTGCGCGCGGCGCGGCAGATCGAGGTCGCGCAGCGCCTTGTCCCGCAGCGCGGCGTGCTCGGCGACCTCGATTTCCGCGAAGTCGTACTCGCCCTCGTCGATCGCGGAGGCCATGAACTCGCTCAATCTTGGCTTGAGGATGAGCTGGGAGAGCTGCGCCCCGGCGCTCTCGCCGGGGACGATGACCCGATCGGCGCCCGCCCGGCGCAGCGTCCGGCGGGAGGCGTCCTTCTCGCCGCGGGTGACGATGCGCAGGTCCGGCCTCAACTCGCGGGCGACGAGGATGAGATACACGTTGGAGGCGTCGGAGTCGAGGGTGACGATGAGCCCGGCGGCGCGCTCCAGGCCCGCCTCCCGAAGCGTCTGCTCCTCCGTGCAGTCGCCGTGAATGACGAAATAGCCCTCGGTGTCGGCATCGCTGACGGCGTCCTCATCGCGATCGATGATGATGAGCTTGCGGCCGGCCTTGCGAATCCGTTCGGCGACCTCGCGCCCCACGTGTCCGAAGCCGCAGAGGACGATGTGGTCGGTCATGTCGTGAAGGGTTCGCTGCATGTTCTTCCTCACGAAATGTCGCCGGACGGCCCCGCCCAGCAGCAGCCCCTGGAGGGTGCTGAAGGCGGTGAGCACCGTGCCCAGGCCGAAGATGATGACGAGGATCGCCCACGCCCGCTGGCCGGCGGAGAGATCCTCATCGATGTCGCCGACCGTGGTGATGAGGTTCAGCGTGTCCCAGAAGGCGTAGTAGCTGCGCTGGGCGAGGGAGCCGTTGTGCTCGCTGCTGAACAGGACGAGCCCCGCGGTGGAAACCAGGACGATCCCCAGCAGCGTGGCCAGGCACAGGGCGAATCGCCGCAGCAGGCTGCGGACGAATGCCTCCGCCTCGCGATCGGTCTGGATCTCGTACACCGCCACCGCGGCGGGAGTTTCCGCCGTGCGGGAGAGGCGGTCAAGTCGCCGGCCCCCGGCTGGCCCCCGGTTGGCCCCCGGCCGGCCCCCGGCCGGCCCCCGGTTCGCCCCCGGCCGGC
>JAXHTH010000364.1:0-27925 GCA_034211115.1 Planctomycetota bacterium
CGGGGAAATCCATCCGCTTTTCGGCGAAGTCTCGGTCTCCTACAGCAACGTCTTCGGCGGATGGGATGGACCGGGCGGGGCCAACCTCGACGCCGATCCGATGTTCACCGATCCCGGCGCCGGAGAGTACGATCTCGCGCCCGGCTCGCCGTGCATCGACGCGGCGGACAACGCGGCGCTGCCGCCCGATGAACTCGATCTCGACGATGACGGCGACACCGACGAGCCGATCCCGCTCGACCTCGCCGGCGAGGCGCGCGTCATCGATGATCCGGACACCGAGGACACCGGCCACGGCGAGCCGCCCATCGTCGACATGGGCGCCTACGAGTTTCAGCCTTCGGAATGCCCGGCTGATTTCGATGGCGACGGCGATGTCGACACCGCCGACCTGCTGTTCCTCCTCGGCGCGTGGGGCACGCCGGACGGCGATGTCGACGGCGACGGCGATACGGACACCGCCGATGTGCTGGCGCTGCTCGCGGCGTGGGGCGACTGCCCGTAAACCCGTCGGCACGGTTCGCGCCGGGCGGCGCGCTGCTGACCTGATCGCCTTTTTCGTTGTTTTCCGCGCTGAAGTCCGTGACAATCGGGCGCGTTGAGCGACAGACTCGGCGGCGGCGGCCGCACGCACGCCCCCGCGGGGAGCGATCGTTGTTTGAATCGATCGCATCCGCGCCGCCGCGTGGCATGGAGATCTGAAGATGAGATTCAGTCGCAGCGCGTACGCCTACCACCGTGTTCTCATGACGACCCTGGCGGTCCTGACGACCGTCATCACCGCCCGCGCCGAGGTGATTCACGTCCCGGGCGATCAGCCGAGCATCGGCGCGGCGATCGCGGCCGCACAGCCGGGCGACACGGTCCTCGTCGCCGATGGAACCTACACCGGGCCCGATAATCGCGACATGACGTATGGGGGCAAGGCGATCACGGTCCGCTCCGAGAACGGCCCGGCCGAGTGCATCATCGATTGCGAGAACGAGGGCCGGGCGTTCATCTTCGACAGCGAGGAGAGCAACGCCGCGATCCTCGAGGGGTTCACGATCATCAACGGCATCGCGCCGCTGGGTAACGGCGGGGGCGTGGACATCGCCCTCAGCAGCCATCCCACCATCCGCAACTGCGTCTTCCGGGACTGCTCCTGCATCGGGCTCGGCGGCGGCATGGCGGTCCGCGGCGAGTGTGTGCCGATCATCACCGGCTGCACGTTCATCAACAACGTCGCGTTCGGGGATCAGGAAGGCGCCGAAGGCGGCGGCCTGTGCCTGTTCTTCCTCAGCCCCGCCACGGTGAGGGATTGCGTGTTCCTCGGCAACTTTGCCGTCTTCGGCGGCGGGCTCGCCTGCGCCCTCAGCGACGCCACAGTCGCCAACTGCCTGTTCGTGGGCAACGATGCACTGATCGGCGGCGGCGGAGCGGCCTGCGATGTCGCCAACCCGCGCTTCGTGAACTGCACGTTCGCCGAAAACGCCGCCGACTACGGCGGGGGTGTGGCGGGGATCAGCTTCTATCTCGAAAGCAATCCCGTCATCGAGAACTCGATCCTCTGGGGCGACGGGCCCGACGAGATCGAGGTCCTCAACGGCGTCGCCACCGTGCGCTACAGCGATGTGCAGGGCGGCTGGGCGGGGACCGGCAACATCAACGCCAATCCGGCCTTCGAGGGTGACACGCTGGATCCTCTGAAGGACTTCCAGCTCTCCGGATCATCCCCGTGCATCGACGCGGGGGACAACACCGCCGTCCCGGGCGACGTGACGACCGATCTCGCCGGGAACGCGCGCTTCGTCGACGATCCGGACACGGAGGACACGGGGCACGGCACGCCGCCCATCGTGGACATGGGCGCGCTGGAGTATCAGGTCCAAGCGTGCCCGGCCGACTTCGACGGCGACGGCGATGTCGACACCGCCGATCTGCTCTTCCTGCTGTCGGCGTGGGACACGCCCGAGGGCGATGTGGACGGCGATGGCGATACGGACACCGCCGATCTCCTCGCGCTGCTGGCGGCATGGGGCGAGTGCCCCGAGTAGAAAGCTGAAAGCGGGCAAGCTGAAAGCTGAAACGGGGGGCCGGCAGTCGACAGCCGCGGTGCCCGGATCGTCATCTCGGCATCGCGCCTCGATGCCGATCCCGGGCTCACAGCGCCCGGCTCCACCAACAAGCAACAAGCAACAACCCCGGCCCCGCCACCTGAAATCCCGATCGACCGTTCCTACGTCTCCTCGCCGCTCTGCATGTCGCCCAGCTCGCGGAAGGCGGCTTCGTAGGCGAGAAGGCATCGGCTCGCCGTTTCGACGGCCGCGCTCTCGTCGACGTTCTCGATCGGCAGCGGGCTGCGGAAGGTGTAGAGCATCTCGTCGCTGCGGTAGTGGCTGACGGGCAGCGGCCCGCCGTCGTGCCCAAGGTCGACGAGTTCCTCGTCGATGAGTTCCTCCAGCGGGTCGCCCGTGTGCATCAGGTCCGCCTCGATCGACTCGCTGAGCCATCGATCGGGCGTGACGAGCGCGACGTGCCAGGCTCCCTCCGCGCGTTCAAGCCGATAGGTTGCCGGCGCGGCGCAGCCGCGGGCGGCGCAGTGGAGCATCCCGTCTGCGAGGCTGATCCCGTCGAACACATCGGCCTGCTCGACCTTCGCTTTCACGTTCTGGAGAAAGTCATCCACCAAATCTGTTCCCGTCGCGATGACCTTGACTCGCGGTCAGTGTCGGCTTCACAGAAAGCACGTCTTCTCTGTCTATGGTAGCCGCGGGTGGCCGATGCGTCCGCGGGCGGAGCCCGTCATCGCCGGTCGGGCCGGGTCGGCGATCGTCGACGGCGTGGTTGCCGGTAGAATCCGGGCCATGACCTCGGAGCGACCCACATCCCCGGCGTCGGAATCGCAGCAATCCTCGGGCCGCGGTGCTCCGTCGGCGCGGTCCGACCGCGCCGCGGGAGGCGAGGTGTGGACCACCCGCCGGCTGCTGGCGTGGATGGGCCCCTATTTCGAGAGCCGCGGCCTCGATGCGCCGCGCCTCGTGGCCGAGATGCTCCTCGCCCACGTCCTCGACTGCGATCGGATGCGGCTGTACATGGAGGCGGACCGCCCGGCGGCTGCAGAGGAACTGGCGACGCTCCGCGCGCTCGTCGCCCGGGCGGCGAAGCACGAGCCGGTGCAGTACCTGATCGGGCAGGCGCGCTTTTACGGCCGCGACTTTGCCGTCACGCCACACGTCTTCATCCCCCAGCCCTGCACGGAGGAGATCGTCAGTGTCGTGAGCGAGTGGTTCGGCCGGGGGGGACGAACGTCGGTGGACGGGGAGGAGCCGGCGAACGATGGCGGCGCGGACGCGGGGCCCCTCTTCGCCGACGTCGGCACAGGCAGCGGATGTCTCGCCGTCTCCTTGGCGCTCCAGGTTCCGCGCGCCCGGGTGGTGGCGACGGACGCGGACGAAGCGGCGCTGGAGGTGGCCCGTGGCAACGCCGAGCGCTTCGGCGTGACCGATCGGTTGGCGTTCGTCATCGGATCGCTGCTGGAGCCGGTGCGGGCGTGGATGGACGAGGGCGGCGACGCGCCTGATGGGGCCGCTTCCGGGGCGGGGGCGGGGCCATTTCCGCGGGCCGGGGGCCGGTTCGATGTGATCTGCTCCAACCCGCCGTACATTCCCGATCACGAGTGGGAGGGCGGGCAGGTGCAGGAGGCGGTGCGGAAGTACGTGCCGCAGCGCGCCCTTCGCGGCGGGCGCGACGGCTTGGACTTCATCCGCCCCCTCATCGCCGGGGCCGGATCGGTTCTGAAGTCCGGCGGTCGGCTGGTGATCGAGATCGCCGACTGCCAGCGCGATGCCGTGCTGGATCTGGTCGAGAAAGCGCCCGGCCTCGGCAACGCGGAGGTGCGCCGAGACCACGAAGGCCTCTGGCGCATTTTCGTCGCCGAGCGGGTCCGATCGGCGTAAACGAACAGGAAGCGGTCGGGGCTGCCGTACACCGATGCGGCCCGGCCGCGTATTGACCGTGCCAGGCCACCGGCGAGCAGGCATGAACCAATCGCGAGCGGCCGATGAACAGCAACGGACCGGCGACCATCACCCCGCGGCTCCCGGGAGGTGGGAAAAAGCCTTGGGAATCCTGTCGCCGTCCATCGCCGGACGACGCGTTTGCCTGTGGAGCCGTCCATCCTGGCGGGAAATGTGTTGACGGACTGAGGCGGCTGGCGGACACTGGCCCGTGTGGGCCGGGGGGCGTGGCGGCCCTGCCTGCCGCTTTGGACCTCGGAATAGGAAGGCATCATGCTCGTGCATCCATTCTCCGGCCGGTTTCGGGCCACCCTCGGTGTCTCCGTGTTTCTCTGTGTCTGCTTCGCCACAACGTGCGCCTGGGGGCACTGCGTGGCAAACGAGTGGCAGAAGCTCCTCGCCTCCGACGGCACGGCGCAGGACAGGTTCGGCGAAGCCGTCTCGATCTCCGGCGACATCGCCGTCATCGGAGCCCGCTGGGACGACCACTACGGCTCTGCTTCCGGCTCGGCGTACGTGTTCCGCTACGACGGAGCCAACTGGGTGGAGGAGGCCAAGCTCCTGGCCTCCGATGGAGCGATCGACGACGATTTCGGCTACTCCGTCTCGATCTCCGGCGACCTTGTCGTCATCGGGGCTGCCTACGACGACGACAACGGCAACGGCTCCGGCTCGGCGTACGTGTTCCGCTACGACGGAGCCAACTGGACGGAGGAGGCCAAGCTCCTGGCCTCCGATGGCGCGGCGTATGACCGTTTCGGCCAATCCGTCTCGATCTCCGGCGAGATTGCTGTCATCGGGGCAAGCGCTGACGACGACAGCGGCTCGTATTCCGGCTCAGCGTATGTGTTCCGCTACGACGGAGCCAACTGGATCGAGGAAGCCAAGCTCCTGGCCTCCGATGGCGCGGCGGCGGACCGGTTTGGCTGTTCCGTCGCGATCTCCGGCGACATCGGCGTCATCGGAGCAGAAAAGGACGACGACAATGATGACGATTCAGGCTCGGCCTACGTGTTCCGTCGGGTCGGCGCAAACTGGACTGAGGAAGCGAAGTTACTGGCCTCCGACGGTGCTGCGGAGGACGACTTCGGCTGCTCCGTCTCGATCTCCGGCGAGATTGCCGTCATAGGGGCATCGGGAGACGACGACCACGGCTCGAAGTCGGGCTCGGCGTACGTGTTCCGGCGCAGCGGCGCAAACTGGACGGAAGAGGCCAAACTCCTGACCTCCGATGGCGGATTCCACTATTTCGGATACTCGGTCTCAATCTCCGACCACACCGCCGTCATCGGAGCATATTTCGGCGATGGCAACGATCCGGACTCCGGTTCGGCGTACGTGTTCCGCTACGACGGCGCGGAGTGGATTGAGGAGTCCAAGCTCACGGCTTCCGACGGGTCGGCCGGCGACTTTTTCGGCGAGTCCGTCTCGATCTCCGGCGATACCGCCGTCATCGGGGCCACTTTGGACGACGACCTCTTCTACGAATCCGGCTCGGCCTACATCTTCCACGGCCTCTCCGACTACGACGAAAATGGCATCCTCGACATCTGCGACATTGACTTCGACGGCCCGGTCGATGTCGAGAGCATCGGCGAGCCGACGGATGTCGTCTCGACCGACTTCACGGGCAGCAATGGCAACGACATCGCAATCGCCGAACTCGGTGCGACACCTGAAGAGCCCGGTTATCTTGTGCTTCTGCTCAACGACGGCTCGGGTGTGAACTTCACGAAGATGTCCACGGCCGTGGGCAAGGAGCCGAGCGCCTTCGCGGTGGCCGACTTCGACGGCATCAACGGACCCGATGCGGCCGTGTGCAACTCCGCCGACAACAATGTGACCATTCTGCTCAACGATGGCGAGGGCAACGGCACGTTCGAACTGGGCGTTGATGTGCCGGTCGGCACGTTCCCCAGCGACATCGCGGCCGGGGATTTCGACGGCGATGATGACATCGACCTCGCCGTCACCAACCGGGATGACAACACCGTCAAGATCCTGACCAACGACGGCACGGGCACGTTCACCGTCACGGATACGTTCGGCGTCGGTAATGCCCCCAGCGCCATCGTGGCGGCGGACTTCAACGACGATGAGCTCATCGATCTCGCCGTGGCCAACGAAGCCGACGATACCGTGAGGATCTACCTCAACGACGGCGGGCGGGGGTTTGATCTCCATGTCATCATCGAGGTTGATCTCGGCCCCGGCGTCCTCGAGCCGGAAGACCTCGATGACGATGAGCACATCGACATGGTCGTGGGCAACCGCGGATCGGACAAGGTCACGCTGCTGCTCAACGACGGGGCGGCGAACTTCGACACGATGACGTTCACGGTAGGCAACGACCCGGCCTCGATCGCCATCGCCGATGTGGATGTGGATGGCGATGAGGATGTCCTCGTCGTGGCGGACACGCCCGAGAGCCGTGCGGTGCGCATCCTGCGCAACGATCTGAACGGCGGCGAGGAGCTGGACTTCACCCTGTTCGCCGACCTGGCGGAGGATCCGGACCTGAAGCTGACGGCCGCGAAGGACCTCAACGGCAACTACGTGCCGGACGTCATCGCCGTGAGCGGGCCGGCGGAGGGCGCTTCGCCGGCCGCCGGCGGCAGGCCGGAAGGGTCGGTGCGCGTGGTGCTCAACGGGCGCGTGATCTGCCCGGGCGATTTCGATGACGATGGGGAGGTGAACACCGCCGATCTCCTGCACATGCTCGGCTGCTGGGGCACGGACTGCGGCGACATCAATCTCGACGGCAGCACGGACACCGCCGATCTGCTGATCCTGCTCGGCGCATGGGGGGACTGCCCCGGGTAAACGGCGAAACGTCAAAAAGTCGAAACATCAAAACGCCAGAAGCCAAGAGCCACCAGCCAAGAGCCCGGATCCGTCGCCGTCCCATCGTCATCTCGGCCTGGAGCCTCGATGACGATACCGGGCTCACAGAGCCCGGCTCGGCCAGCCGCCGGCGGCGATCAGCCGAGTCCATCGTGACGACGGCAGTGTAATGACCGGCGGCGCCCGCGGATTTCCACCCGCGGCTATGACGGCATCAAGGGCGCTCGTTCGGCGCCTCTACTTCGTCTCTCCGTGAGTCCGTCTCTCCGTCTCTTCTCCGCCCTCACACCTTCGCGAACGCTTCGCCGATCGCCTCGAGCAACTGGCCGGCGCGGAGAGGCTTGAAGAGGAACGAATGCAGGCCTTCCTGGGAGGCGCGGACGATGGAGTGATGCGGGTCGTAGCCGAAGCCGGTGATGAGGATGACCGGCATGTCCGGGCTCAGCTCCCTGGCCGCGCGGAACACCTCGTAGCCGTTGCGGTCGGGCATGCGGATGTCGCAGATGACCAGGTCGAAGGCGTGGTTGGCGGCCTCGGTGTCGCGGAGCTTCTCGATCGTCTCGGCGCCCCCGGAACAGACGGTGACTTCGCATCCTCTCTGGCGGAGGAGTGAGCTGATGGCATCGCGCACGACGGGCTCGTTGTCGGCGACGATGACCCGCTTGCCGATCATGCGAGGATCGGGCTCGCTCTGGTGAAGGGCCTGCTCGGCGCCGAGCAGTGACTTGGGACCGGTGATGCAGGCCTCGAGTCGGCGCCGGATGCCGCCCGCGGCTTCGAGGATCTCGTCCAGCCCGGTTCGAAGCTCATCCGTCCCGACCGCGGACCGAAGCGTCGCGGCGCGCGAGGTGATCGCGCTCAGCGGCTCGTTCAGCTCGTTGAGCACGTCCTGCGCGATCTGCTCGTTCGTCGTGTAGCGCTCGACGACGAGCAGATCGAGGATGTGCATGGCCATCGCGATGTAGCGGCCGAAGATCTCGGCGAAGCGCCGGTCGTTCTCATCAAACGCATACGGCCGGGTGGACTCGACGTTGAACACCCCGATGACCTGGTCGAAGAGACGCAGGGGGACGGTGAGCGAACTCGCCGCGCGATCCAGCCCCTCGCGGTAGAGTGGGTCGGACGCCACGTCGGTGCAGAGGTAGCTTTCGCCGGTGACGGCGACGTAGCCGGAGATGCCGCTGTTCTCCGCGTCGGCGTAGATGACCTCGCCGATGCGAAGGGGAAGGATGCCCACCGCGATCACGAGTTCGAGCTGGTTCGTCTCGCGATCGATGAGGCGGATCTCGAAGTTCTCGAAGTTGAGCAGCTCGCGGACCGAGCTGACGATCTTGTCCTCGAGGAGCTTGAGTCGCTCGGCCATGTTGAGGCGGGCGACGGATTCGGCCTCGATGCGCATGAGCTCGGCCCCGGCGGCGTCGATGGCGTCAATGCGGGCCTGAAGCTGACGACTGGCGGTCACCTCCCACAGAATGCCGACCACGGAACGGATGGATCGCTGCTCGCCCTCGTCCACGGAGCCGATGGAGATCATCGCCTCGTAGTGCGCCTCATCGGCGACGAAGGTGAACTTCCGTCCCGGGCGCTGGGTGAGGGGGACGGCGTTGAGGCCGGCCTGATTGAAATGCGCCATCGCCCGGCGGCAGGCGACGAGGAACCGCTGGCGGGTCAGCTCGTCGATCTCGCGGAGGCGGGCGTTGGCCCAGATGAAGCCGCCGTCGGCGTCGACCACCCCCACCCCCTCGCCGATCTGCTCGAGGATGGAGCGAACCTGCGCGGACGGGAGGCCCTCGACGGGGGATTCGGCCGCCTGCCGGGCCGTCAGCACCACCAGCGCCTCCGCCTCGGCGGCGAGGCGCTGCGCTTCGGCCGCATCGGGCGCCTCGACAACGTCGAAGATCCCGCGAAGGAGGTCGAGCTCGTCCCGGCCCGTCGGCAGGACGCCGGGGGGGACGACAAGCCGTGGACGATGAGAAGTCATGGGAGGATGGCCGGACCTGCTGTGCCTGGACGGCGCAGGGGAGTGTATGACCGAAGGTTGTGGTTTGGCAATCCCGCGCGCCGCTCGCCCGGCACGGGCCCGGCGCTTGACAGGCGGGCCGGCGGAGTGAGAATCGACCGCCTCTCCTCCTCGGCGGCGGCGCGGAACGCCCGTGAAGAGAGGCGCCGTCGGTGAATCGAGCGTATCTGCATGATCGTTGCTCGGGACCTGTCCAAGAGATTCGGCAAAGTCCTCGCGGTCGATTCGATCAATTTCCGAATCCGGCCCGGACGGGTGGTGGGCTTCCTCGGTCCCAACGGGGCGGGGAAGACGACCACGATCCGGATGATCGCCGGGTTCCTGCCCCCCTCGGCGGGGACGGTGACCGTCGATTCGGTCGACGTGGCCCGGCGGTCGCGGGCGGCGCGGCGGCGAATCGGCTACCTGCCGGAATCGACGCCGCTCTATGGGGAGATGCGGGTCGGCGCGTACCTCACGTTCCGCGCCCGGCTGTTCGGGATCGAACGGCCGGGACGGCGGGCGGCGATCGAGAAGGCGCTGGACCGCTGCCGGCTGACGGACGTGCGCCGCAGGCCGATTCACCAGCTCTCGCGGGGCTATCGCCAGCGGGTGGGGCTGGCGGCAGCCCTGCTGCACGAGCCGCCGGTGCTGATCCTCGACGAGCCGACGGTGGGGCTGGACCCGTCGCAGATCCGGGAGGTGCGACGGCTGATCCGCGAACTCGCCGGGCGTCACACCATCCTGCTCTCCACGCACATCCTGCCCGAGGCGGAGCGGACCTGCGATGAGATCATCATGATCAGCCGGGGCCGCATCCGCGCCCAGGGCACGATCGACGAGCTCCGCGGGGCGGCGGCGCGGCACGGGCGGCTCGTGCTCGAAACCGATTCCGCCGACGGTGAGCGGGCGATCCGCGCCCTGCCCGGGGCCGAACGCGTCGAGACGGCATCGCTGGAGGGCGGGTGGAGACGGCTCGCGATCGGTTCGGACGAGACGGCGGGCGATCTGCGGGAGATGATCGCCCAGCTCGCCGCCCAGCGCGGCTTCGCGGTGCGCGAGCTGCGGCGCGAGGCGCCGGCGCTGGAGGAGCTGTTCCTTCATCTCGTGCTCGCCGAGGACGAGCGCGGTTCGGCCGGGGAGGAGGGGCCATGAGCGCCACGCTGGCCATCGCCCGCCGCGAGCTGCTGGCGTACATGCTGTCGCCGGCGGGGTACATCGTCACCGCGCTGTTTCTGTTCTTCACGTCGCTGGTGTACTTCGTGGTGGCCCCGCTGGCGCAGATGGGCTTCAGCCAGGGTCGGCCCGCGTCGCTTCGACTCTTCTTCCAGATCGGCGTCTGGGTGCTTTTCGTGATCGGGCCGGCGATCAGCATGCGCACGATCAGCGAGGAGCTGAGGCTGGGGACGCTGGAATCGCTGCTGACCGCGCCGATCACGGAGGCGCAGATCATCCTGGGGAAGTTCTTCGGCTCGCTGGGCTTTCTCGTCCTGATGCTGCTGCCGACCGTGCTGTTCGTGTTCGCGCTGGAGCGGTACGGCCGACCGGACTACGGCGAGCTGCTCTGCGGCTACCTGGGGCTGCTGCTCATCGGCGCCGCCTTGCTGGCGAGCGGGATGCTCATCTCGACGCTCACCAGTTCGCAGGTGCTGGCGTACATCGCCACGATCTTCTTCTGGCTGATCCTGCTCCTGGCGACGATGGCGCTGCCCTTCCTCGCCTCGCAGGCCGAGGGCCTGGCGGGTCGGCCGGGCAACAGCGCAACGCTCGAGACGATGCTGGAATGGCTTCAGGCGACGGCGCGCTTCCTCGCCCCGGCCAACCCCGGGGCGCGGGTGTTCGACTTCGTCAACGGCCTGGTGGATTCCTTCAACATCGTGTATTTCGTTTCATTGACGATCCTGTTTCTCGTGGCGGCGATCCGGGCGCTGGGCGCGCGGAGGTGGCCATGACGAAGAAGGTGTCAGGGATCTTCTTCCGGCGGGCCGCGCGCGGGCTGGATCTCGCCCTTTTCCTCGCCGCGCTCCTGACGATCGTGGTCGTCGTGAACTACTTCGCCCGCCGGCCGGAGGCGCGACTCAAGCTCGACGCCACGAAGACCCGGGCGTATTCGCTCAGCGAACAGACGCGGGACCTGCTCGCGTCGCTCGACGGGCGGTGGACGATCGCGCTGCTCATGGCCGAGGAAGCGACGGACGCCGCCACGCGGAAGCAGATCGACGAGGTCCTTCGCCGCTATGCGCAGGCGTCGGAGGCGATCTCGATCGTGCGCATCGATCCGACCGATCCGCGCACGCTCGAGGAATACGAAGCGCTGCTGGGCCGTCTGCGCGGACTGGAGGCCGATCGGATCGCCGAGTATGAGCAGGCATTGGATGCCGGGGCCGATGCGTTCGCCGACCTGCAGCTCTTCGCCCGGCGACAGGCGGTGCAGCTCGAGCAGGTCCTGGGACTCGTGGGCGAGGACGATCCCGCCCGGCGGGAGATCCAGCAGCGGCTCGGTCTGCTGGGACTGCTCGCCGAGGAGGGGGGGCAGGTCCTCGACGCGGTGGCCGAGGCGCGTCGGATCAGCGAGGCGCAGCCCATCCCAGACTACGCCGGCGCGCGGAGCAGTCTCGCCACCGCGCTCTCGCAGTGGGCCGATGAGCTTTACGCGATGGCGCGGACCTGCGAGGACTGGCTGACAGCCGATGAAACGAATGCGGTCGTGAAGCGCTGGGCTTCCTCGGTCATCGATGAGTACGAAAAGACGGCGCGCGATCTGGCCCGCGCGGCCGACCCGCTCGCGCACCTGCCGCCGCTGGAGCTGGCCTCGATCGGGCGCCAGCTTCGGCGCGGGGAGGCGGCGGTCATCATCGGACCCGACCGTGCCGCGATCATCCGATCCGATCAGCTTCTGCCCCGCATCAGGCTGGGCCGGGTGGATGAGGAGACGGTCGCGTTCGATCGTCGTTTCCGCGGCGAGCAGGTGATCTCCGCCGCGATCCGGTCGCTGCTTGTCGAGCAGATGCCGATGGTGGTCTTCGCCCATGCCGAGGACCCCTCGATGTTGCGGGCCGATGCGCAGCGCGCCGATCTTGTGGGGATCGCCTCGCTGCTGGAGACTTATCGTTTCGACGTGCGCGAGTGGCGGGTGGGTGAGGACGACCGACCCCTCCCGGTCCCGGGGCAACGGGCGGTGTGGATCGTCATTCCGCCCACGAGCCGGGAGAGCCTCGAGCCGGACAGGAAGGAGATCGCCCTCCTCCGCGGCGCGGCGGATCTCATCGCCGACGGCGAGGCGGTCATGCTCAACGTCTATCCCAGTCTCTTGCCGCGCTACAAGCAGACCGATCCCTGGCAGCGCCTCGCCAAGCCGTTCGCGCTGAGGCCGGATACGGCGAGGACGGTCTACGAAGCCGTCCGCCTGGGTCAGGACCGGTTCGAGTACGATCGCGGCCAGGCGGTGCAGCGCTTCGAGACAGATCATCCCATCAGCCGGGCCGTGCACGGTCAGCAGGCGTATTTCGTTCTGCCCGTCCCGATCGCGGTGATGGATGAGGAGACCACGGTGCGGCACGATGTGCTCGCGACGGTGAAGCCCGGCGCGCATCGATGGCTCGAGGCGGACTGGGCGACGAAGACCTCCGCGGGCGATGAAATCGAGAGAGGCGAGCCGTTCGACGAGCCGTTGCCGATCGTCGTCGCCGGCGAGCGGCAGAGCCCGATGGGAGGTCGCGTACAGCGCTTCATCCTCGTCGGATCCGGCGGTTGGATGCTGAGTTACGTCGCCGACGCCATGACCGGGCTCGGCGGCGAACGGTACGCCCTGACCAATCCCGGCAACCAGGAGCTCATGCTCGCCTCCGTGCACTGGCTGGGAGGGATGGATGAGCTGATCGCGCCCAGCGCGGTGAGCCGGCAGGTGGCAAGACTTGACGGGATCGACAGCACCGTTGCGCTCACGTGGGGGCTGATCGCGGTCGTCGGCGCGCCGCTGGGATGCCTGCTGCTCGGCGTGCTGGTCTGGCTCGGGAGGCGGATCTAGGAACGATGCACGTGCGCTCGACGGTTATTCTGTGCCTCATCGCCGTGCTCGGCGTCATCGCCGCGATCGTCGTCCATCGACGCGAGCCGGCCGGGGAGATCCGCGCGGCCGATGCGATGCGGCCGCTGCTGGATCCCGGCGCGCTGCCGGTCGCTGAACTGAAGCGCATCACGCTCAAACGCGCGGGGGAGGATGCGTTCATCTTCGCGCGCGACGGCGCGACGTGGCGGCAGGTCGAGCCGTTCGCGCATCCGATGCAGGCCCGTTCGGTCGACTTGCTCCCGACGCTCGCCGGGGAAGTCGTCGTCGTCGATACGCTCGAAACCGATGGGGGCGAAGACGCGCTGTCGCCGGCGATGCTCGGACTCGATCCCCCGCGCGCGGAGTTGATCTTCGCCTGGCCGGACGGGTCGCTGACGATGAGGTTCGGCCGGCGCGGCATCGCCGGCCGGGCGTATCTCCGGCTCGGCGATGCCGAGACGGTGTATGTCGTGCGCCAGGATCTGCACGAGCGCGCCGTCGACATGGATGTCAAGGAATGGCGCGATCGGGCGATCTTCCACGACGTCGGCGTCGATTCGGACCGCATCGAGCTCTCCAGCGCCGGGGGTGAGATCGTGCTCGCGCGGGAGGAGCGGCGATGGAAGATGCTTCAGCCGGTTCCCAGCCGGCTCGACGAGGCGGCGCGCGATGAGCTGCTCTCGGCGCTGGGACGCGCACGATCCGGCGGGTTCATCCTTGATCAGCCCGAGGATCTGTCGCGCTTCGGTCTCGCCTCCCCGGCCGGGATGGTGGCCGTCACGACGATGCGCCGCCTCGAGGAGGGAGGCGAAGTCGTGCAGCGCCCCGACACGCAGCGGCTGATCGTCGGCGCGCGAATCGGGGTGGGGACGCAGGACCGGTTCGGCATGATCGAGGGGCGGCCGGTGGTGGTGCGCATCGGCGAGGCCGTGTTGCGCGCGTTCTTCCGCCAGCCGGCGGAGCTGGTGAGCCGCGTCGCGAGCGGGGTCGTCGCGGCCGATGTGAAGACGATCCGCATCGACGGCCCGGCCGGCCAGTTCCGCCTGCAGCGCGAGATGGAGCGCTGGATCGCGCCGGATCATGAGGATCGCGACGTGCCGCGCGACATGGTCGACGAGCTGCTTTCGGCGTTGACCGAAGCGCGGGCGGAGCAGATCGAGCTTGCGCCGTATCCGCGCGAGCTGGAAGTGGCGACGATCACGTTCCTCGGCTTCGACGCCCGGCCGATGGACACCGTGCGCATCGCGCAACTTCCGGGGGCGGGCGACGAGCCCGGCGCGCTGATTCTCGAGAACGGCGACAACGTCCTCCGCATCCACACGGCCGAATTGTCCCTGCCGCTGACGCCGGAGGCGTTCGGACTGGATGTCCAGTCTGCGGGATAATCTGCCGGACGTCCGCGGCGCAGTCAGCGCCCGTCCGTAGCGCGCCGACGTCATAGCCGCGGATGAAGATCCGCGGGCGCCGCCGAGCATCCGGCTGCTTTCGCAGACACATCCCTCCCGCGTGCTTCATTGCTACGCCTGCGACGCTTGATCGAGGCGGCGGCCGCACTCCGGACAGACCGGCGAAGGCAGCCCGCGCGTGGGATAGCCGCATCTGCGACACATACCCGGCCCGGTGCGCCGGACGAGGCAGTACACGAGGAGTGCACTGAGCGGCGCCCACAGCAGCCAGAGCGGCAGGGTCGCGCCGGTTGCTCGCTGCGGGCCGGCCGCGCCTGAGCCGGCGTACGGCCGCCAGCGGATCTCCGGCAGCGTGTCGTAATCCAGGCCGGACCACACTCGGCAATCGATGCCGGGCTCACATCTGTATGGGCGAGCGGTCGGCAATCGCCGAACATGCCCCAAATCCAGAACGCCGTGATGGATGCGGACGGAGACCTGCGACCGCTGCGGTCCGCGCGGCGTGCTTGCCCAGCCCCACGACAGCCACGCGCTGATCGCCCAGATGAAGACGATCAGGAAGGTCACCAGGGCGAGGATCGTCAGTCGCCTTCGCCTGCGCATGAAGGCCTCCCGTCACACGCCATCCTCTTCGGTGGCGTATCCGCTAAATCCTGCCGGACTTCAGAAGCGCTGTCCAGCGGATTCCGGAGGCCTCGGGGGGTTCCTCACCCCACGCGATATCGCAGCACCGCATCCCCGCCGCGTCGTCGCTGGCTGACGAGGCTCAGCGTCAGGCCGTCGGTGAGGCGCGGGGCCTCGCGGCCGGTGAGGCACGCCACGGCCGCATCGTCGCCCAGCAGAAGCGGGGCGACGAACACCCACGCTTCCTTCACGAGGTTCTGCCTGAGCAGGTGCGCCAGCAGGCGCGGGCCGGCCTCGACGAGCACGTTGGTCGTATTGTATTCCTCGACGAGCCGCCGCATGAGAGGCGTGACCGACAGCTCGCCGCCCTCCACCGGCAACCCGATCAACTCGACGCCGGCGGCCCGCATCCTGGCACGTTTCGGATGCTCGTCCTCCAGCGCCTTCTCATCACACGCGATGATCGTGGCCATATCCTTCGCGGTCGTGACGATCTGCGCATCCGGCGGGGTCCTGAGCAGGGGATCGATCACCACCCTTCGGGCGAGGCGGCGGACGCGAACCTCGCGGGCGGTGAGCAACGGATCGTCGGCGAGGACGGTCCCGATGCCGGTGAGAATGGCATCGACACGGCCGCGCTCGCGGTGCACCATGCGCCGGCTGACCTCGCCGGAGATCCACCGGCTCTTGCCCTCGCGGGTCGCGACGCGGCCGTCCAGCGTCTGCGCCCACTTGGCGATGACCCAGGGCAGCCCGCTGCGCACGCGATGGGCGAAGGGATCGGTGACCGCGACGGCCGGCTCGCAATCGGGGAGGAGATCGACCTGAAGCCCGGCGGCGCGGAGGCGATCGACGCCGCCCGCGGCGATGGGATTCGGATCGCGCCGCGCGATGACCACGCGTCCGATCCCCGCCTCGATCAGCGCTTCGGTGCAGGGTGGCGTCTTGCCGGTGTGGCTGCACGGTTCGAGGGTGACGTACGCCGTCGCCCCGCGGGCGCGAGCGCCGGCGCGGCGCAGGGCATGCACCTCCGCGTGCGGACCGCCGAAGCGGCGGTGGTACCCCCAGCCGACGACGCGATTCTCGGGGCTGACGATCAGGCAGCCGACGGGGGGGTTGGGCTCGGCGCCTCCTCGGCCGCGGATGGCGAGGCGCGCCGCGGCGGTCATGTGCGCTTCGTCGATCTTCCGTTGCGTCTCACTCTTCATCGCCACTGGCGACAAGCGCCTCCTCCGGTTGCTGTCGGGTCGCGCCGCGCGCGGTGCAGAAGGTCAGGGCGGCCACCAGGATGTCGTCCTCGACGACCCCGTCGCTGAACTTGTCGACCGCGGAGACGAGGAAGCGCGGCCAGTGCCGGGGGGCCGGCCGCAGGGCCATCAGCTCGCGCACGCGCCCCAGGCCGAACGGCCGGTTGAGGCGATCGCGGCACTCGAACACGCCGTCGGTGAACAGCACCAGCGTGTCGTCGCAGGCGAGGTCGATGCGTTCCTGCTCGGCCTCGAAGGACTCGGGATCGAGGGCGCCGAGGACGACGGTGGTCGCGGCGAGTTCGCGCACTCCGCCGTTGGTCCCGCGCAGATACCCCGGCGGGTGGCCCGCGCTGGCCCAGCGGAGTTCCTCAAGATACGGATCGAGGGTGACGCAGGCCGCGGTCGCGTAGATGTTGTATCGCGTCATCGTGAGGCTGATGTAGCGGTTGATGAGCGTGAGCACCTCGCCCGGCTCGGCCCGGGGGCATTCGGCGCGGATCCGCTCCAGCTCGCCGTGCAGGCGGTTGACGGTGAGGGCGGCGGCGAGGCCGTGCCCGGTGACATCCAGCAGCACGAGGTGCACCAGTCCCTCGGCCCCGACGTGGAAATGGATGTAATCCCCGCCCAGCTCGCGCATCGGGGTGTAAGTGTACTCGAAGCGCACGTGCCCATCGTCGTAGGGCGCGGGGAACATGCTCTCGTGAAGCGTGCGGGCCTGGCTGAACTCCCGACGCATGGTCAGCAGATGCTGGCCCACCATCCGCGTGCGGAAGCGCTCGCTGTGCCGGCGCATGCGCCAGGCGGCGATTCCCAGCCCGGGCAGGAGGACCGCGGGCCCGAACACCACGGTCAGGATGCGCAGGAACACGTCCGGCCCCGTCGCGAAGAGAAGCACCAGCACCGCCCAGACGATGAACAGCGGGATGAACGGGCGCAGCGACTCCCGCGGCGTCCACGGCAGGAACAGGCACGCGCTGAAATGCCACACGAACAGCGGGAGGATCAGGCCCGGCGCCTCCTCCGGGTCGATGAGATTGATGCTGAAGACGGTGAGCAGCGAGATGGCGCCGACGAGGAGGATCATCCGCGTCGCCGCGCCGAGCATCTGTGATCGGTCGGCCGCGTCCCAGTTGCGCTCGAAGAAGTAGTAGCCGATGACGGCAAGCGTGATGATGCGTCCCGCCCCGCCGGTCAGCATGACCAGGGCGGGCGTGTCGCGGACGAAGAGCAGCATCCAGAGCAGATGAATCGCTCCCGCGGCGAGGTAGACCACGCACAGGTATCGGAAGCGCTGCCGGAGCCAGCTCTCCAGCTCCTGGCGGTACTCGCTGCGGAAGAGGGGTTGGCTGTCGTTGAGGGTCATGACCGTCGGCGTCTCGGGCCGCCCCATTATGCTTCTTTGGCCTCATCTGTCGCGGGATTGCGGCAGAGAAGGGGCGGAAAGGGCCCGATCGCGGTCGATCGCCGTCCGAGAGGACGCCACTCTTACCGCTCCGCGGGGAGCACGGCCGTGGCCTCCCGCCGGACCGGCGCCTCGGATTCCGCCACCCGCAGGCTCTGAAGGGCCAGGGTGGCGATGAGCACATCGTCCTCGGCCCGGCCGTTGTGGTGGCGGGCCACCGCATTGGCGATGAACTTCGGCCAGCTTCGCGGGGGCGGGTCGAATCGAGCCGTCTGACGAAGCCGATCGAGGCCGAAGCTCCGGCCGTTCGCATCGCGGGCTTCGAACGCCCCGTCGGTGTACGCGATCACCAGATCGCCGGGGTGGATCGCCTGACTCCTCTGACCGGGCCGGAACTCGGTGGGGGGCAGCGCGCCCAAGAGGATCGTGGTCGAGGGAAGGTCGATGAGCTGCCCGTCAGATCGGCGGATCAGGGCGGGCGGATGGCCGGCGCTGACCCAGAGCAGTTCGCCGTTGTTGGGGTCCAGCCGCAGGCAGGTGCCCGTGGCGAAGAGGCTGTGATGGGCCATGGTGAGGTTGATGTAGCGGTTGAGGAGGATCATCACCTCGGCGGGCGTGGCCGCGGCGTTCTCCGCCAGGATTCGCTCCAGCTCCCCGAAGAGCCGGTTGACGGTCAGCGCCGCGGGCAGGCCGTGCCCCGCCACGTCCAGCAGGGTGAGGGTGACGCGGCCGGTCTCGGGGCAGACGCGGGCGTGCACGTAATCCCCGCCGATCTCCTGGATCGGCTGATACTCGTATTCGAAGATCACGTGTCCGGTGAACGGGCGGGGGAACATCGCCTCGTGCACGAGCCGCGCCCGCGACAGTTCGCCGCCGAAGGACTGAACCCGACGATTGAGCATGACCCGCTCGGCCCGCTCGGAGAGGCGACGGCGGCGCCAGTGGACCATCGCCGCGCCGGGGATCAGCGCCACCGGGCTCAGGATCACCCCCACCACGCGATCGACCATGTCCATCGACAGCGCGTTGGAGACGAGGAAGGTGACGGCCCACACCATCAGCAGAGGCGCGAAGGGAACCAGCGATTCCCGCACCGACCAGGGCATGAAGAAGCACGCCACGAGATGCAGCACGATCAGGTCGACGATGCCGAGGACGGCGAAGTCCGGAATCGCCTTCTCCAGCACGAGGCGCGAGGCGAGCAGCACCACGCCCAGCAGCAGGATCATGAGCGTGACGGCGCCGTTTACCTGCTGTCGTGTGCGAAGCCGCGCGCGAGCGTAGATGAGAAAGAGGGCGACGACGAGCAGCCCCGCGCCGAGCCCGGCCAGCCGCGCCCCGCCCCGACGGACGGCCGCCTGCGCGCTGCGGAGCCCGTCCGCGGCCCGATCCAGCGCCCCTTGCGCCACACCCTCGGCCTGGGTCTGCAAACCCGCCAGCGCCTGCGCCGATGCTTCCGCCCGGGCGGCCAGGTCGTTGAACTCGGTGAAGTAAAAGTGCCCGGCATGGATGAGCCCGAGCAGGAGAAAGGCGATGCAGAGGGCGACCATGCTCCGCCGGGCCAGCCGGTCAAGCTGGACGCCGACCTCGGCATTCGATCCCGGTTGTTCGCCTCCACTGGTCATCATCACTCAGGATGTCGCCCGAGGGCGGATCTCTCCAAAGCCTGCGCGAAAGAGTATGGGAAAGACGCGCGATCCCGCTCTGCCGTCTTGTTCGGAGAGCGCTCGTTTCATTCTCACGTCACGTGTCCGATGCGTTCACGGTCCGGACACGTTCGACGCCGATCACACGCGGGCGAGCACCTCATCGCGCAGCCGGTCGGGCATGAGCCGGTACTCGGCGGGCTCCATGGTGCTGCTGGCGCGCCCCTGGGTCAGCCCGCGGAGGATGGTGGTGTAGCCGAACATCTCCGAAAGCGGCACGTCGGCGTAGATGATGCGCACGTTTCCGCGGAGTTCGGAATCCACGATCTGGCCCCGGCGCGAGGAGAGATCGCCGGACACGGCGCCGAAGAACTCATCGGGCGTGGTGATGATGACCTTCATGATCGGCTCGAGCAGGGCGAGGCCGGCCTGGGTGCACGCGTCGCGGAAGGCCAGCGCGCCGGCCTGCTCGAAGGCGATCGGGCTCGAGTCCACCTCGTGGAACGAGCCGAACACCAGCTCCGCCATCACGTTCATGACGGGGAACCCGCCGAGGATGCCCGACGCGGCGGCGTTGCGCACGCCCATCTCCACCGAGGGGATGAACTCGCGGGGGATGACGCCCTGGGTGATCTTCTCGGCGAAGACGATGCCGTTGACCATTTCCAGGCCCTGCTCCTCGGCGGCTTCGCGGCTGAGAGGACGGACGTTGAGCACGACGTCGCCGTATTGCCCCCGCCCGCCCGTCTGCTTGATGAACTTCCCCCGAACCTTCTCCGCGGCGCCGGTGATCGTCTCGCGGTAGCTGACGCGCGGCGTGCCGACCTTGACGTTGATCTTCATGTCGCGCACGAGCTTGTTCTTGACGATTTCCAGATGCAGTTCACCCATGCCGGCGATGATGGTCTGCCCCGTCTCGTCGTTCTGGCTGGCCCGGAAGGAGGGATCCTCGCGGCGAATGGTCGCCAGGGCATCCGAGAGTCGATTCTTGTCCTCGGAGGTGTTCGGCTCGATGGACATCGAGATGACCGGCTCGGGAAAGACCATCCGTTCGAGGACGATCGGCGCGTCCGGGCTGCAGAGCGTGTCGCCGGTGACGGAATGCTTGAGCCCGATGACGGCGACGATGTGCCCGGCCTGGGCCTCGTCCAGCGGAAGCCGCGCCTTGGCGTGCATCTCGAAGATCCGGCTGATGTTTTCCTTCTTGTTGCTCGTGGCGTTAAGCACCCGGGTGCCCCGGGTGAGGCGGCCGGAGTAGATGCGGATGTAGGTCAGGTCGCCGTGCACGTCCGAGACGACCTTGAACACGAGGGCCGCGAACGGGGCGTCGGCGTTGTGCGGGCGCGTGATCTTCTCCGTCTTCTTCCGCACCCGGGGATTGACGCCCTCGATCTCCGGCACCTGGGTGGGATCGGGCAGGTAATCGATGACGCCGTTGAGCAGCCGCTGCACGCCGATGTTGCGCAGGGCCGAGCCGCAGAAGACGGGGAAGCACCGGCGGGCCAGCGTGCCGCGGCGCAGGGCCGCGGTGATCTGCTCCTTCGTCACCGCGCTTTCGTCCTCGAGGTAGCGCTCGGCCAGTTCATCATCGAGATCGGCGGCGCGTTCGATGAGGTCGTGCCGCCAGATCTCCGCCGTCTCGAGCATGTCCGGGGGGATCGGCTTTTCGTGCACGATCGCGCCCAGTTCGCCGGCGTCGAAGTAGTATGCCTTCATCTCGATCAGGTCGATGATGCCCTCGAAGGACTCGCTCATCCCGATGGGAAGCTGCACCGCCATGGGATTGGCGCCGAGGCGCTCGCGAATGGACTGATAACTGAAATCGAAGTCCGCCCCGATCTTGTCCATCTTGTTGATGAAGCAGATGCGGGGGACGGAGTAGCGGTCCGCCTGCCGCCAGACGGTCTCCGACTGGGCCTCCACGCCCTCCTTGCCGTCGAAGACGATCACCGCCCCGTCGAGGACGCGCATGGAGCGTTCGACCTCGACGGTGAAGTCGACGTGGCCGGGGGTGTCGATGAGGTTGATGGTGTAGGGGACGCCGTGGTAGTCCCAGGGGCAGGTGGTGGCGGCGGACTGGATGGTGATGCCGCGCTGCTGCTCCTCTTCGAGGAAGTCCATGATCGCCGTGCCCTCGTGCACCTCGCCCAGCTTGTAGCTGCGCCCGGTGTAGTACAGCACGCGCTCGGTGACGGTGGTCTTGCCCGCGTCGATGTGAGCGCAGATGCCGATGTTGCGAAGCTTGGTGAGATCAAGGGGCATGGTCAGGGTTCTTCGTCACGTTCGCGGCCGGAGTTTCCCCCTCCCGCGGGGTCTGTCCCGAGGCCGGGGCGGGGGACGGGGGCGGCGAGGCCGTCGGGTCAGCGGCCGTGCTTCCCGGGGGAAACGCCCGGCGAGTTGGATTCGTGTTATCGGCCGATCGACCTGCTCCGCGAACCGGCGGGGCAGCATCGTGCCTCGGACCGGTTCGGGCGGGTCCTCGGTCCTGCTCCGGCAGCCCGCATCTGCGCCGGGCCGCTCAGGACCGTCTAGCGCAGGCGGGCGTCCTCGTCTGCTTCGCGCAACGGTCTGCTCCTTCCGCTGCTGTCCCGGCCCGCGAAGGACGGGCGATGAGAACGCTCCGGCAGTTTCCTGCCTGCGCCCGGGGCGACCACCGTCCCGGGCGAAGCGCGACCGGGGCAGTCTAGCAGGAGCGCTGCGGCAGTCAAACGGCTGCCGGCGCCCGAGGGCCGGTCTCACGTCCGGCGGATCAGGCTCGGCCGGGGCAGGCCCAGCTCGTCGATCACCGGCGCGATCTCCCGCACATACCGACGCGCATCCGTGAAGTAGCCCGCCGTCGGCTTCAGTTCCGGCAGGCGTGCCGTGAAGAATCGGTTCAGCCTCGCCATGTGAAGTTCCCGGACGTACTTGGCGATCATCGACGCCAGGGCCACCGGCAGATGGTGACCCTCCGACTCCCGGTGGAAACTGAGGGTAAGCAGCGACGCGCCGCGCTGAAGCCGGTACCGGCTGAGCTCCGCGCTCTCGGCGAGGATGCGGATCTGCGCCTCCGGCCAGATCATCTGGAGCGGGCGAAGGTAGCCGATCCGGCCGCCCTGGCGATCGACGATCACCCGGGGATGGGCGCGGGGGAAGGCGCGCCAGACGGCGTCGGCGAGATGCATCGCCGCGTCGAAGTTCACCGCGGCCTTCGATCCCATCCGCGCCACCCCGTCGTTGAACTGCTCCGGGTCGATCGCCCGGCACTGCAGGAGCGGGCAGGTCACCCGCGCCCGGATCATCGCGCGCTGAAGCCGCGCGATGGCGATGCGCAGCGCATCGGCCTCCCATGCCACGGGCAGGTCGGTCCGGGAGGCGTACCACGGGCGATCGCCGATCTCGGTTCCCAGGCGAGTAAACAACGCCTCATCATCGGGAGGCGGTTCGTGGTCCACGGCGATGAAGGCGAGCACCGCGCGCTCGAGATGCGCCAGCGGGTGCGTCGCCTTGCTGTTGTTCGCGCCCTTCAGAAGCTTGGAATCGTCGATGGCGATGCGCTTGCGCCGATCGCGCCGGCCGCGGCAGACGGCATCGCGGAGGATCGACCACAGGTTCGGCGGACCCGAAGCGGGATCGGCATCCTCGAGCACGAACACGCTGCACGCCACGCACAGCGGGCCCAGCATGGGCCCGTACCCGGCCTCATCGATCCCCGCATAGACGAGCATGACGGCCGCACTGTACCAGCCCGACCCCGGGACGGATCTCAATCGACAGGTCGCAAACAGCCCCCGGAATCGACGGCCCCCGGAATCGATGGCCTCCGCAATCGGCGGACCCCCGGAAGCGGCTGCCACGGAATCGAAGGTGCCACGAAATCGAGGGTGCCACGGGTCAGGCGCTTTAGCCTGACCCGTGCTGCGCCCGCTGCAGACACAACCCAGGCGAGCCGCCGCGTCCCCGCGAGCGGGTCGCGCCGTGCGGTCCGGAGCCCCGGATGGCGCGATCTGGGCTTTGCCCTTCCGGGGGTGAGCCGCTGGCGGGGACGCGGCGGCGCGTGGGAGCACGGCCGACTCCCTTCGGTCGCTGGCCGTGGCACCCGACTCATCGCTCATCGCTTATCGCTCGCCCGGCACGACCTTCCGCTGCGCTGCAGGTCGTGGCACCAGGGCGCCGGCTACGGCGTGCCGCCTGCGACCGGGCCGAAGGCGCCGACGAACGTGAGTGTGGCCAGAATGGCATCGAGGATGAGCAGGCCCACGATCATCGCGTGGACGAGGCGCCGGCCGGTGAACTGGCCGTCATCATCCAGCAGGGTGCGGAATCGGCCGGTGACGCTCGCCGCCTCGCCCTGGAGCTTCTCGGCGATCCGGTCCAGGTGCCGGGCGCGATCCAGCGCGTAGAGATCGCCGCGGGTGTTGAGCAGGTAGAGGATGAGGGTGACGAGGGCGGTGAGGACGAGGGCGAAGCCGCCCCAGATCCCGCCGATCGTCCACGCCCCGGCCAGGCCGGCCGCCTGGAGGATGAGGATAATGAGCGTGCGGCCCCAGATGAGGCGGGCGTGGTGGTTGTGGTCGGCCAGGAGGGCGCTGAAGACGGTCGGCGTCGCCCACTTGCCCAGCTTGGTGTTGCCTGCATCCGCCATGTCATCGCTCCTTCTTCCGGGGGCCCGTCCCATCGAGCGGGACCGTTGCTTATATCTGTTATCGGCGATCTGTCGGCGGACCGCAAGCGCCGAGGGCGAGATCGATCCGCTCCAGCGTCAATTGCCCAGTCTAAACAGCCGGTCGCAGCGCTCACGCCCGCCCGCCGGTGCGGCGGGCGGGTTTCTTCGCGGGCGGCGTCTCGACGAGCGGCGGCTCGGCTTTCGCCTCCGCCTTTGCCTCCGCCTTCGCCTCGACCTCCTCGCGCGGTCGGTCGGGGTTGAAGCGCTCGATGGTCGCTCCCAGCGCTGTGAGCGTCTCCTCCATCCGGACGTAGCCGCGGTCGAGGTGATACACGCGGCTGACGGTCGTCTCGCCTTCCGCGGCGAGACCCGCGAGCACGAGACTGGCCGAGGCGCGGAGATCGCTGGCCATCACCGGCGCGCCGATCAGACGCGGCCCGCCCTGCACCACCACCGTCGGCCCCTGGCGGAAGAGCTGCGCGCCCATCCGCGTCAACTCCGCCACGTGCATGAACCGCTCCGGGAAGATCTTCTCCGTGATGATGCTGTTGCCATCGGCGAAGCAGAGCAGGGCCATCATCTGCGCCTGCACGTCCGTCGGGAAGCCGGGATACGGTTGCGTCGTGATGATGGACGGCTTCAGGCGCCGATCGCACGTCACCTGCACCGTGCACGCCCCCGGAGTCTCTGCTTCATCGAGGCGCTTCACGTGCACGCCGATCTGCTCGAGGCGATCGATGACGGCGAGCAGGTAGTCGTGGGGGAAGTGCTTGATGGTGACATCGCCGTTCGTGATGGCGGCGGCGATGGCGAAGGTGGCGGCGACGACGCGGTCGGGCACGACATCGTGCCCGGTCCCGCCGAGCTGCTCGACGCCGTCGATGGTGATGCGGGGCGAGCCGGCGCCGCTGATCTCCGCCCCCATCGCGTTGAGGAGATTGGCGAGATCGACGATCTCCGGCTCGCACGCGGCGGACTCGATGATCGTGCGGCCCTCCGCGAGGGTGGCGGCGCTCATCACGTTCGCGGTGCCCAGCACGGTCGAGCCGAACGGCCCGCCGAGGAAGACGGTGGTGCCGTGCAGGCGGTCGGCGGTGGCGATGATGTCGCCGCCTTTGAGTTCGATGCGCGCCCCCAGCGCTTCCAGGCCGCGCAGGTGCAGATCGACGGGGCGCGGGCCGATGTTGCACCCGCCGGGCATCGAGACCGACGCCCGCTTGCGCCGCGCCAGGGTGGGACCGAGCACGCAGATGCTCGCCCGCATCGTCGAGACGATCTCGTACCGCGCGTGGGTGGCGGAGAGATCGACATTGCGCAGCGTGATCTCGCCGTCGCGCCGATCGGCGGCGCAGCCCAGCTCCTCCAGGAGCCGCACGAGATTGGAGGTGTCGGAAAGAACGGGCACCCGGCGGAGTGTGACCGGCTCGTCGGCGAGGAGGGCGGCGGCCATGAGGGGCAGGGAGGCGTTCTTCGAGCCGTCCACCGCCATACGGCCGGCCAGCCGCGCGCCGCCCTGAATTCGGAAGGCATCCATGAGTCCTGGCGTTCCTCTCGGTGCTGGGTGAAGAAGGAGCGCCGCGCGAAGCGGCTCCCGGCGCTCTTCGACATATCGGGCCTGCGGACCGCAGGATATCGGCGGGGTCGGAGCGGGCGCGGGGGGGAGGCGCAACTGACGGCTTGTCCCCACTTGCCCACGCGGAACCGTCCGCCGGAGACGCGCCCCCGTCCGCCTGCGCGGCCTTGGGTGCCGCCTCGGTGGATCGTACGGTCTCGTCACCCCCCTCCCGCCTCGAGGCGAAGACGGGGGCGAACCGTGATCGGGCCGACGGGGGATGGTCGACGGGGCGCTCTGGCGGCGTCGCCGTCCTCCGCTTCAACTACCTTCCCTGCCGCAGGGAAGGCCCACTCAGCCGCGGCCCTGCCGGCCGCGGCTGTCTTTTCGCATCCCCCGAGGCGGCGTCGGATCGTGGGGCGATAACGGCGGGGCCGGCACAGGCCGCACAGCTTCTCGTCCGCCCCGCCCTTCGCCGCGATGACGATTTCATCCGCCGAAGGCGAATCGTACGTTTGATCTCACGGGTGCTTGGGTTGTGCTAGGAAGGAAGGAGTCCACCCATGAACACGCATTCACACTCTGCCGTCAGCCTCAAGTTCGGCTTTTACGCCGTGGCTGGCGCGATGGGGGCGCTCTGGCTTGCCCCGGCGCCCGCGCAGGCCGGCGATGTGCCGGAGACCATTGAGCTGAGCGGCATTGTCCGCGACTTCCGCGAGCAGTCCGACGAGAACGGCCATACCGACTTCGAGCAGCGTCCGGATCTCGGCTTCGGCCACTACTGCGGCAACGTCTCGCCCTATCTCGGTGAGGACCGCAAGCCGGTGTTCACCGGCGAGGGCTGGAAGGTCGCCTCCCAGTGGCGCGATGCGGAGGGCCGGCCCATCTGCTACACGCTCTACGATGCGGAGATGGGCGACCAGGCCGGGGCGCAGGGTTCGCCGAGCACGGGCGGCATCGAGTCCGCCGACAGTTTCTACCAGTGGTTCCACGACGTGCCCGGCTCGAACATCTCCATGCCTCTGGTCATCACGCTCACCTTCGTGCTCCAGGACGACGGCAGCTACCTCTTCGATGACAAGCTGGACCCGCTCTACAGCAATCTCGGCGGGTTCTTCCCCATCGAGGACCAGTTGTTCGGCAATCCCGGCGGCAGCCCCGATCGCAACTTCCACTTCACGTTCGAACTGCACACCGAGTTCGTCTACGAGGAAGGCACCGGCCAGGTGTTCAAGTTCATCGGCGACGACGACGTGTGGGTCTACGTGGACAACAAGCTCGTGATTGACCTGGGCGGCGTCCACGCGGCCACCGAGCAGTACGTGGACATGGATCGCCTCGGCCTCACGGACGGCGAGACCTATACGCTGGACTTCTTCTTCGCCGAGCGGCACCGGACGCAGTCCAACTTCCGCGTGCAGACGAACCTGAAGCTGGAGAACACCGAGCTGCCCACAATCACCGCGGCCTTCGATTGAGTTTCCCGAGCATCACGCGCCCCGGCCGCGGCCTCCTCCGGACGGCCGCCGCGGGGCCCTTCTCCGACGTGTGGTGATGCGACTCAGCCGGCGTGAGCCTCCCGGGCTCACGCCGGCCTTTTCTTTTTGCCCGTCCCGGCCGAGCAATTCGCGCGGCGCGCGCATACATTGTTCCGTGATGATTGATCAGACCACGAGCACGGCGCCGCGGTTTCCGGAGGCGAAGCTCCATCTCGTGCGCCCCGAGGCGCCCGCGGCGGGCACGGTGGTCTCGTCGCGACGGTGCGTAAGGAGCAGGGCCTCGAGTTTCATCCGTCACATCGAGATCGACATCTCCGGCACGCCGCTCGCCGGCAACGTCCGCGCCGGCCAGTCCTTCGGCGTGATCCCGCCCGGGACGGATGCACGCGGCCGGCCGCAGCGCCCGCGTCTGTATTCGCTCGCCTGTCCTTCGTGGGGCGAAGACGGCGCGGGCCACGTGATCTCCACCACGCCCAAGCGCGTCATCGAGGAGCGACGCCCGCAGCGGCCGGGTGACGATCCGCACGATCATCGCCTCGTCCTCGGCCTCTGCTCGAACTACCTCTGCGATCTGCGCATCGGCTCGGAGATCCTCATCACGGGGCCGGCGGGGCGCAGCTTCCTTCTGCCCGCCGAGCCGGCCGAGCACGACTACCTGTTCATCTCCACCGGCACGGGCATCGCCCCGTTCCGCGGGATGGTGAAGGAACTGCTGGAGCATCCGGACGGGCCGTGCCCCAGCGCGGTTCATCTCGTGTCCAGTTCGCCCTACGCCAACGACCTGATTTACGAGGACGAGTTTCGCGCGCTGGCCGCGAGCCACGAGAACTTCCGCTATCACCCCGCCGTCACCCGGGAGCTGCGCCCGCCGGGCCGTCCGGGCGTGCGCGTGCACGCGCTGATCGAGGAACTGGTGGACGAAGTGTTCGGTCCGCTGCTGGCGAACCCGCGCACGCTCATCTACATCTGCGGCCTCGCGGGCATGCAGCTCGATCTCTTCCGGATGCTCGCC
>JAXHTH010000365.1:0-11045 GCA_034211115.1 Planctomycetota bacterium
CCTCCCTGCAAGGGAGGGGGAAGGTTGTCGGCTTCGCGAAGGCCGCGCCGTATCACGGACGGTGCGCGTATGCCTATGCCGTCGAGATCACCGTGTATGTGCATCCCGACTACCACGGGCGCGGGATCGGGAAGGCGCTGTACGGCCGTCTGCTTTCGACGCTGAAGGCACAGGGGTATCACGCGGTCATCGCGGCCATCGCGCAACCCAACCCGATCAGCGTGAAGCTGCACGAATCATCGGGTCTGTGGCACGCGGGCACATTCCGGGGGATCGGCCGCAAGTTTGGCCACTGGCACGATGTGGGCTACTGGTACGCGACGCTGCACGGCGAAGACCACGAGCCGCAGGCGATCCGGCCCGTGCGCGAGGTCGTCGCGGAAGACGGCAGCGGCCATTGACGCTCGAAGCACGGACGTCCCCGCGGATGTTCATCCGTGGCTATGACCGCGCACTCCGTCTGTCCGTGGCTTCCACCGGTCCTGGTCTGGAAGACCGCGGTTACCAACCGCGGCTTTACAACGCCGTCCCTCCGTTCCTTCGTCTCTTCGTGACTTCGTCTCTTCGTCTCTTCCGCCCCCTACCTTCCCGTGCTCCCGAAGCCCCCGGCGCCGCGCGGCGTGTCATCGATCTCTTCGACTTCCTCGACTTCGCAGCGTGCGACCGGCGCGATGATCATCTGCGCGATGCGCATGCCCGGCTCGATGACGAACTTCTCGCGTCCGAGGTTGATGAGCGGGACCTGGACTTCACCGCGGTAATCGGCATCGATCGTGCCCGGGGCGTTGGGCATGGAGATGCCGTGGCGGGCCGCCAGCCCGCTGCGGGGGCGAACCTGCGCTTCGTACCCGGCGGGCACGGCCATCACGAACCCGCACGCAATGAGGCGGATGTCGCCCGGCTGAAGCGTGATGGCGTTCTCGATCGCCGCGTGCAGATCGAGCCCCGCGGCGTGATCGGACTGGTAGCGCGGCAGGTGCGCGTGCGGTGAGACGCGCCGGATGCGCAGGGGGATCGTCGCCGAGGTGGTGGTCATGGGCGCCAGTGTAGCAGGATCGGCGCCTCCCTCGCCGCGGCGACGGCCCGCATCGGCCATCAGCCGAACACGGCCGAGGTCAGGGGCGGAATGAGCAGGAACGCGAGGACGATGAGGATGAGCACGCTCACGATGATGCTGACGATGAGCATCTTCCGGGCGGCGGGGGCGTCATGCGCGGCGGTGAGCGGCTTGCCCCGCTTCGTGCCGTACCCGACCCAGCGCAGCGGCAGTCGCGCCAACGCCTGCTGCCAGTTGGCCAGACGCTTGCCCTGGTAGGCGCCGAACGCGTAAAGGTTGACGAGGAAGGCCATGAGGACAAGATAGGCGAGGGCGACCTCGCGCCAGTGCTGTCCCTCGGTAAGCAGCAGGGCGCCGATCACGACCGCCCCGCCGATCATGAGCAGGCCGATGTAGATGGACAGGTCGCTGGTGGTCGAGCCGGTCGGCCGCCGGGCGGGGGCTTTCTTCTTGCGCTGACTCTTGGCCGACGTCTTGCTCATCGGGCGGTCGAGGCTTGCACCAGGTTCGCCGGCGCGGGTCGTGCGATCGGCGCGGCGGGGGCGGAGGCATCGGATTCCAGCTCGGCGATCGTCTCGTCCAGATCACGAATCATCGCGCGGGTCGAGGCGATGGCGTGCTCCAGGGCGCTGGTGCCGGTGACGTAGGTCACCGGGTCGCGCTTGCCCGCTTCGGCGAAGCGCTCCTCGCTGCGCTCGCGATCGGCGAGGAGTCGGCAGAGGAGCCGCCCGGCCTGGTCGCGTGTCTCGAGAAGACCCTGGATCCGATCCTGAGCGGCGGTCTTTTCACTCGCCATGGTGAGAAGGTTCCTGTTGATCGCATCAAGAGGGCTCGGCCGGTCGTCCTCACCGCCCGAGTGAGCGTGCCAATGGGGCGATATCATCGTAGGGGGGGAGGCCGGATGCAAGCGGCGGGGGGACGGAAGATTGATTGGGCACCGTAAACCTCTGATTTCACTGGTTTTAGGCCGCCACCGGCCGGGGCGTCGACCTCGCCAGACGCCGGATCTGATCGGCGAGAACAGCCGCATCAGGCTGCCGCAACTCCGGCGACAGCGCGGAGAGGATGTCCTTGATCAGCCCCTCATCCGGGGAGGGCAGCCGCCAGATATTGATGTCCGCGTGACGCGTGGGCTCCATGCACTCGGCATCAAAGGCGAGCTGCTCGTGCAGCTTCTCGCCCGGCCGTGCCCCGGTGAAGACGATGGGCATGAATGCGGTGCCGTCGTTCGCCGGCGCCTCGCCCTCGCCGCGCGGCGTGAGGCCGTGCCGGTCGATGAAGCGGCGTGCGAGATCGACGATGCGGATCGGCTCGCCCATGTCCAGGAGGAACACTTCTCCGCCGGTCGCGCTTCCATCCACCAGCGCCGCCGATTGGATGACCAGCGTCGCCGCCTCCTCGATGGTCATGAAATACCGCGTCATCGCCTCGTCGGTAACGGTAACGGGACCGCCGTCGGCGATCTGCTTCGACCAGATCTCCAGCACGCTTCCCGATGAGCCGAGCACGTTGCCGAAGCGCACCATCGAGTAGGCCGTCGCCGAGCGCTGGTTGATCCACTGCACGTACAGCTCGGCGAGCCGTTTCGTCGCGCCCATGATCGAGGAGGGATTGACGGCCTTGTCGGTCGAGATCATCACGAACCGTTCGGCGCGGATCTCATCGGCGGCATCGGCGATCGACTTCGTGCCGAACAGGTTGTTGTCCACCGCGAGGGCGGGATGATCCTCCATCATCGGCACGTGCTTGTGCGCCGCGGCGTGGAAGATGATCTCCGGCTGATGCCGCCGACACAGTTCGAGCGTCTCTTCGCTGTCGACGACATCGTGCAGCAGCGCCTTGCGCGGGAGGCTCGGCTGGAAGCGCGCGATCTGGCGATCGATCTCGAACAGCGCGTTCTCCGCGCGGTCCATGAGGAGCAGCTTGCGGGGGCCGAAGCGGGCGACGATCCGCGCCAGCTCGCTGCCGATCGAGCCGCCGGCCCCGGTGATGAGGACCCGCTTGCCCGCGATGACGCCCCCGACGGCGGCCTCGTCGATCGCCCGCCGCGGGCGGTCCAGCAACGCCGACAGATCGATGTCCAGGTGCGTCCGCGGGCCGACCCCGGCGAGCTGATCCTCCAGCGTCGGCATGAAGCGCTCCGGCACGTGCAGGCGACGCAAACGGGTGCGGATGCGGGTGATGAGCCCGCTCATCGCGGCGGGGAGGCTGATGAGCGCCATCGCCGGTCGGCGGCGGGCGACGATCGTCTCCAGCTCGTCGAGGCGGCCGAGGATGGGGGCGGTCTCCGCAGAGGATTCCGCGTCGCGGTCGGATCCGGCGGATCCCGCAGTTCCGGGGGCGAGGATCCAGCCGAGGGTGACGGGGCGATCGGGCAGGAGATCGAGCTGGCGTTCGAGCCGCTCGAGCGCGGGGGGCAGACCGATGAGTATCGCCGTCCGTGACATGGGGCAACTCGCGGGGGGCGCAATCCGTGCGCAAAGTTCAGTGCCTTATCGGCGAGATGGGGGGTGGGAGGTTAGAACGGGAGAAAGGGGCTTGCCGCTTCGCATGCGGCCTGCCGCGTCGCGAAGCAGTCCGGGGGCGGTCCAAGGCACCCGGGCCCGAGGACGGGCCGGCTTGCTGAGGACGGGCCGGCTTGCTGAGGACGGGCCGGCTTGCCGTTTCGCGATCGCCTCCGGACCGCCCCTCACGCCGTTTACAGCAGCATCTCCTCCAGGTCCTCCATGTCGCCGGGCTCGGCCCAGAGGAACCAGCCAAAGCCCTCGCCGGCCGCGACGCACTCGACGGCGATGATGTTGATGCCGGCGGCGGCGACCCGGTCCAGCGTCTCCACCAGCATGCCCGGCCGGTTCTCGTCGTGCAGGTACAGGGCCTGGCCCTCCCGCAGCGGCAGGCCGACGGTGTTCGCCCACGCGCGAAGAGCGCCCGGCACGCGGGGGACGCAGCAGAGCTCCGGCTCGTCTTCCTCGGTCGCAAACCCCCACAGGCCAAGCAGATCGATGCCCTCGGCATGAAGCTGATCGGCGAACCGCGCCAGCTCGCCCGGCCGATTGGCGAGGCTGACGTTGAAGTAGGTGACCCGCTGCCAGCGTCCCTTCATCGGTCGCTCCTTGCCTCCGCGCCGGGGGCGGCGCGTGGTGTGATCGCCGTGAATATATACCCCCGTCCCGGGTCGGGACAGATCCCGGCCGGTCCTTACTTCCGGCTGCCGATGTGGGCGATGAGGGACGAGGCGAGGAATCCGCCGGCGATGAGGGCCAGCGCGGCGAGGATCTGCCACCACGCCGGGGCGAAGTATGCCGTCGGATACTCCTCCGGCTCGATCGGCCGGCCCGTTGCGGCCATGACGAGCACATCGTCGACGAGCGTCACCTCGTCGCCGCGGAAGATCGACCCGACCTCCGGCGGCACGCCCTGTTGGAAGGGCCACAGGCCGAGAACGGCCCCGAGCACGAGGCCGAGCAGGAAGCCCAGCGTGGCCTGCGGGAACCGCTCCAGCAGCCATTTGACGAGGTTGCTCACGCCGACGATGCCGATCAGGACACCGATACCGACGGGGATGATGACGTGCATGGCCCGGCCGAGGGTGGCCCAGTCGCGGGTCGCCGCCCCGTCCCTGGCGAGGGCGATGGCGGAGAGGATCGCCACGTACTGGCCCAGGACGAGCAGCAGGTACCCACCGGAGACGCCGGGGAGGACCATCGCCGCCGCTCCCGCGAGGCCGGCGAGGGCGTAGAGCAGGTACGGATGCGATTCGCCGGCCGCCGGCGCCCCGCCCCGGGGCTGGAGGAAGGCCATGACGGCCATGACCGCGATGCCGAAGACGGCTGCGATGACGGCCGGCGCGCTGAGCCGCTTCAGCAGTCGCCAGATCACGGGCACGCCGCCCAGCGTGAGACCGATGAAGAGGCTGTACATGATCCAGCGGTGATGGACGACGAGATCCTTGACCGGCCCGGCAAGGCCGATGATGGCCCCGATCGCCCCGGCCGCGACCGCCGCGAGGAGGACGATGCTGCGGAGGCGGAAGCGGAAGGTGGTGATCTCCGCCACCCCGCCGATGAACTGGGGATACACGCCCGCGGCGAGGAGCATCGTCCCGCCGGAGATGCCCGGAACGAGGTTGGCCAGCCCCATGAGCACCCCGCCGAACACCCCACGTGCGGGCAGCATGGGCGTGAACCGTTCGGTCGGGCTGGGGGTCGTCTCACTCATCGCGCTGGGGTCGCGGATGATACCGGGAAGCCGGATCTGACGAGCGCGGCATCTGCCGCACGGGCGACTCCCTTCGGTCGCTGCCCGTGGCACCCGTCACGCGCCGTGGAAGCCGGATCTGACGAGCGCAGCGAGGAAGATCCGGGTCGGCCCACCCCGGTGGCGCGTGTCACCCTTCATCCGCGCCGCGGTGGGGCGTGCCTCCGGCGGGTCACGTGTGAACGTGCTTCGCGCTGGCGGGACGAAGCACGCCACCCGGCGCCGCGGTCCGGGCGTTACCATGCGCCGCGGACTCCTTCATCGCCATCGAGACTGCCTCATGAACATCCTCGTCACCGGCGGCGCCGGGTACATCGGCTCGCATGCCGTTCTTCGACTGCTCGAGGACGGCCACGCCGTCACCGTGGTGGACAATCTCTCCCGCGGCCATCGCGCGGCGATCGACATCCTCCGCCCGCTGGGCGACCTGCACTTCGCCGAAGGCGATGTCGGCGATCGGGCGCTGCTCGTCGATCTGCTGCGCCGGCGCTCCATCGACGTCGTGATGCACTTCGCCGCGATGGCCTACGTCGGAGAGTCGATGGAGATGCCGCTCGCCTACTACCGCCGCAACACCGCCGATACGCTCGCGCTGGTCGAGGCGATCGACGACGCCGACGTTGCGCGGGTCATCTTCTCCAGCAGTTGCGCCACCTACGGCGAGCCGGCGCCTGAGCACATCCCCATCGGCGAAGACTGCCCGCAACAGCCGATCAATCCCTACGGCCGATCGAAGCTGCACGGCGAGCACATCCTGACGGATTACGCGCAGACGAAACAGCGGCGCGGCGACGAGTTCGCGATCACCGCCCTGCGCTACTTCAATGTCGCCGGCTGCGATCGCGCCGGGCGGATCGGCGAAGATCATCGTCCCGAGACGCATCTCATCCCGATCTGCCTGGAGGTCGCGCTGGGGCAGCGCGATGCCATCACCGTCTTCGGGACCGACTACGACACGCCGGACGGAACGTGCATCCGTGATTACGTGCACGTCGAGGACCTGATCGATGCGCACGTCGCCGCGATGAAGGCGCTGAAGCCGGGACAGGGCGCGGCGTACAACGTCGGCATCGGCCGCGGCTACTCCGTGCGCGAGGTGATCGACGCAACACGGCGGGTGACGGGCATCGACTTCGCCGAGGTCGAGGGCGCGCGGCGCGAGGGCGATCCGCCCCGGCTCTTCGCCGATCCCGCCCGGATTCACCGCGAACTGGGATGGCGGGCGGAATACACCGACCTCGAGAAGATCATCGAGACCGCCTGGCACTGGAAGCGCGATCACCGGCGGGGCTACGGCCCGTAGGCCGTCCCGGACGGCACGATTCCCATTGACCGACGTGCAATCATCGGCCGAAGCGACCGCCCGGTCCGGGGAGGTGCAACCGCATCGAGGCCGGCCGGAACTTATACTGGCCGCTTCCTTTCGCGGTCCGCGTTCCCTGGAGTTTGCCGATGCTGCGCACGATCGTTTCCGCTCTGCTCGCCGCGCTCGTCTTTTCCACGACCGGTCAGGCCCACGTCGGGTACTACCGCTATCCGGCCCTGCACGAAGACACGCTCGTCTTCGCCGCGGAGGGTGATCTCTGGGTGGTTTCCGTCGAAGGAGGCGCGGCGCGACGACTCACGACGCACGGCGAGGAGGAGACCCACCCGGCGATCTCGCCCGACGGCTCGCTCGTCGCCTTCTGCGCCGGCTACGAGGGACCGACGGAGATCTACACCATTCCCCTCGAAGGCGGCGTGCCCGTGCGGCGAACGTACGGCACGCGCCGCGCCGCCGTCGCGGGCTGGACGCCTGAGGGCGAGATCCTCTATACCAGCCGACATCACGCCACGCTCCCCAACTCCCAGCTCTTTGCCATCAACCTCGAGACCAACGAGCAGACGCGGCTGCCGCTCGCCCAGGCCTCCGACGGCGTCATCAACGAGGACGGCGTGCTGTTCTTCACCCGCCTGCCCTTCCAGGGCAGCCACGTCAAGCGCTACGTCGGCGGGACCGCGCGCAATCTCTGGAAGTTCAGCGATGAGCTCAAGGAAGCCGTCCCCCTGATCCCCGGCTCGCGCAACGAGTCGTTCAACCCGATGTGGTGGAGCGGCCGGCTGTATTTCACCACCGACCGCGATGGCACAATGAACATCTGGTCGATGGAGCCGAACGGCTCCGATCTGAAGCAGCATACGCACTACAAGGGCTGGGGCGTCAAGACGCCATCGCTGTCCGAAGGCCGGATCGTGTATCAGCTCGGCGCCGAGCTGCATCTGTTCGACATCAGGAATCCGCCGGCGAAGACGATCCCCATTACCCTCGCCTCCGATCTTGCCCAGATGGGCGTAAAGTGGCTGACGAGGCCGATGAGCTATCTCACAAGCGCCCATCCCTCGCCGGACGGCGATCGCGTCGTCCTCACCGCGCGGGGGGAGATCTTCGTCGCCCCGCGCAAGGAAGGCCGGCTCATTCAGCTCACCCGCACGAGCGGCGTGCGCTACCGGCAGGCGACGTTTGACCCCGAGGGCGAGTCGATCATCACCTTCTCCGACGAGTCGGGCGAGATCGAGCTGTGGTCGATCCCCGCCGACGGCCTGGGCGCGCCGGAGCAGCTCACCGAGGGCGGAACCATCCTCCGCTTCGACCCGACCGTCTCGCCCGACGGGCGGTGGATCGCCTACCAGGACAAGAACTGGGAGCTGTGGGTGTACGACACGGAGGAGGGCAGACACACGCGCATTGCGCGCTCGGACTGGGAGCAGTTCCGCGATCTCACCTGGTCGCCGGACAGCAAATGGCTGGCGTTCGTCGAGGTCGCGGCCAACACCTTCCGGCAGATCAGGCTCTATCACGTCACCGACGGGTCGATCGTGACCGTCACGAGCGATCGGATCAACAGCTCCAGCCCGGCGTGGACGCCGGACGGGAAGTGGATGTACTTCCTCTCGGACCGCAACTTCAGCAACCTCACCGGCTCGGTGTGGGGGCCGTACCAGCCCGAGCCGGTTCTGCACGACATGACCGAGCTGTACGTCGTCTCCCTGACCGAGGAGAAGCGATCCCCGTTCCAGCCGCCCGATGAACTGGTGGCCGCGGAGGAGAAAGAGAAGGAAGAAGCCGAGGAGGACGAGGCCGAAGAGGCGGCAGACGAAGACGCCGACGAGACTGACGAAGCAGACAACGAGGACGAGACCGACGACGCGGACGAAGACGACGAAGACGAGATCAGCGAACTCGACCTCTTCCTCGACGACATCCGCCATCGCGCGATGCGCGTTCCCGTCCCGCCGGGTGAGTACTCCAGCCTCTCCGTCACCGACAGGCACCTGTACTGGATCGCACGTGAAGGTCCGCCGTCGCGCAAGCGATCGCTTCAGGCCCTGAAGATCGGCAACGAGAAGCCCGAGGTCAAGACCGTCGCCGACGACGTCCGCAGCTACGAGCTGACGCTCGATCGCAAGCGCATCCTGCTGCGCAAGGGATCGTCGTTCCACATCATCGATGCGAAGGGCGGGAAGGCCGCGCTCGACGACGCGAAGGTCGATCTCAGCCGGTGGCGCTTCCCCCTCGATCCCCGCGAGGAATGGCGGCAGATGTTCACCGAGGCCTGGCGGCTGGAGCGCGACTACTTCTACGCCCCGAACATGCACGGCGTGGACTGGCGCGCCATGCTCGAAAAGTACCGCCCGCTCGTCGATCGCGTCACCACCCGCGCTGAGCTGAGCGACCTGCTGGCGCAGATGATGAGCGAGATCTCCGCCCTGCACACGTTCGTCGTCGGCGGCGATTATCGAAGCGGGCGCCAGAGCATCGGCCAGGCCGCGCTGGGGGCGCGCCTGGCCCGCGACGAGCAGGCCGGCGGGTATCGCATCGAGCACATCTACCGCACCGATCCGGACTTCCCCGACCGCCGCTCGCCCCTCGCCAGACCGCATCTCGAAATCGACGAGGACGATGTGATCGAGATGGTCAACGGCGTCGACACCCTCTCCGTGCGCGACATCGGAATCCTCCTCCGCGACCAGGCCGGCGTGCAGGTGCGGTTGCGCCTCATCCCCGCCGACGGTGGCGAGAAGCGCGATGTCATCGTCGAGCCCATCTCCTTCCCGGCCGAGCGCAGCCTGCGCTACGACGACTGGGAGCACACCCGCCGCCTGATGGTCGAGGAGCTCAGCGACGGTCGGATCGGATACGTCCACCTTCGCGCGATGGGCGGGGGAAACTACAGCGAGTTCGCCCGCAACTTCTATCCCGTCTTCGATCGGGAGGGGCTGATCATCGACGTGCGCCACAACAACGGAGGCAACATCGACTCCTGGATCCTCAGCCGGCTCATCCGCGAGGCGTGGATGTACTGGAAGGGACGCGTGGGCGAGCCGACCTGGAACATGCAGTACGCCTTCCGGGGCCACATGGCCGCGTTGTGCAACGAGCGCACCGCCTCGGACGGCGAGACGTTCATCGAGGGTTTCCGCCGCCTGGGGCTGGGCAAGGTCATCGGCACCCGCACCTGGGGCGGGGGGATCTGGCTGTCCATGTCCAACCGGCTCGTGGACTTCGGCATCGCCTCCGCGGCCGAGTTCGGCGTCTACGGCCCGGAGGGCGAGTGGATCATCGAGATGGACGGCGTCGAGCCGGACATGGTCGTCGATAATCTCCCGCACGCGACGTTCAAGGGCGAGGACGCCCAGCTTCGCGCGGCCGTCGAGCATCTGTTGGAACGGATCGCCGCCGATCCCCGCCCCGTCCCGCCGCCTCCGCCGTGGCCGGACAAGTCCTTCGACAACAATTGAGCACGAGGCGAAAAGGCAGCCGCTCCCATGCGCACCAATGTAGAATCCCCGGTGATGGACCGTTGGCTCTTTTATGACGTCACCCACGCCCTGCACACCTACTGCAATCCGATCACGGCCCGGAAGACCGCCGAGATCGGACGTGTGCTCCGCCTGAAACCCCAGCACCGCGTGCTCGACATCGCCTGCGGGCACGGCGAGATGCTCGTCTCCTGGGCGTCCGAGCACGGCATCTCCGGGGTGGGCGTCGACGCCTCCCCCTATGCCATCGAACGCGCCAAGCGGCGCGCCACCGGCCGCAACCAGGATGACAGCATCGTCTTCGTCCTCGCCCTGGGCGAGGAGTACCGGCCGCCCCGGACCGGGCTGTTCGACGTGGCCGCCTGCATCGGCGCCTCCTGGATCTGGGGCACTTACGAGCGGATGCTCGAAGCGCTGATCGGCTACACCCAGCCCGGCGGCCTGCTCGTCATCGGCCAGCCGCACTGGATCAGCGACCCGCCCGAGGAGTACCTGATCGCACAGGGACTGCAGCGCGAGGCGTTTCACACGCTCTGGGAGCACGTGGACATCGCCCGCGGGATGGGAATGACCCTGATTTACATGGCCGAGTCCTCCCGCGACGAGTGGGATCGTTACGAGATGCTCCAGGCCGCCAGCGTGGATCGCTTCGAACAGGATCATACCAATCACCCCGACCTGGCCGAGATCCGAACCCGGTGCGACCAGAGCCGCGAGGCGTACCTGCGCTGGGGCCGGGACTGCTGCGGCTTCGCCCTCTACGTCTTCCGAACGCCGGCCGAGTAGGACCGCGCCGCGGACGCCGGATCTGACGAGCGCAGCGAGGAAGATCCGGGTCCCCCCACACCCCGACGCGGGTGCGACGCTTCATCCGCGCGGCGGTGAAGCGTGCGATTCCGCCCCCCCATGTCCAACCATGCTTCGCCCTGAC
>JAXHTH010000366.1:0-19096 GCA_034211115.1 Planctomycetota bacterium
CTCCGCGTCGCGCATCTGTAATCTCCGCACGACGCGGAGCGTCGCGCCACCAGCGCGCGCCCGGGCCGCGGTGCGGCGCTCTGATCTTCTCTCCGTTCCCCGAATTCCCTCTCTTACCGGCGCCGACCGCGGGCGGCGCGTGTTATCGGATCTTCCCCATCTCCTGATGCGCCAACGATTTATCGGGTCTGCCCTTTACACGCAACCGCGATTCTGTTAGCGTGACCGGCCATGATATCGGTCGCGGGCGCGGGGAGAAGAGCGCTCGCCTGGTCTACGCCGTCTTCTCACGCGGCGTAAACGCGGAGCGCTGGAAGGCAGGAGGGTGAGATGGGCTCGCGGCAGTGGAACAAGGGGATCGCACTACTTACATCTTGCGCGGCATGGCTGGGGGGAACGGAGGCGGTCGCCGATCTCCCGCCCCTCGAAGTCAGCGACGACGGCCGGTTCCTTCAGACCGTCCAGGGCGAGCCGTTCTTCTGGATGGCCGACACCGCCTGGCGCATCTTCCGCCTCAATCCCGACGAGCTGGAACTGTACCTGTCCAATCGCGTCGGGAAGGGCTTCAACGTGATCCAGGGCCCGCTGCTGCTCTCGGACTGGGAGAATCACGCGGGACAGACCAACGGCACGCCGCACAACCCCAACGAGACGTGGTTCGCCTACATCGATCACATCATCGAGCGCGCCGAGGCGCACGACCTGTACGTCGTGCCCGTTCTTGCGCGGGGGGGACAGGCGTCGCGCTTCACCGTGCAGTCGGCATACGACTACGGCTACTACATCGGCGCGCGGTATCGCGACGAGACGCACATCGCCGCGTTCATCGTCGCCGCCGAGTACAACTACCCCGATGACAATGTCCAGATCTGGTCGAACGTGGCCGAGGGGCTCGTGGACGGGCTCGCCGACCAACACCGGCTGGTCACCATTCATCCCCGCTGGTACGGAGGCTACTTCGGCCAGACCTCCTCGCATCATTTCCACGACAGCCCCTGGCTGGATTTCAACATGATCCAGTCCTCGCAGTACGGCGACTGCTCCAACGATCCGGATCATCCCAAGTACCTCGGCTCACATAACTGGATGCTCGTGGAGCACGATTACGCGCTCCAGCCGATCAAGCCCGTTCTCGACGCGGAGGCGAGCTACGAGCAGATCAAGGCCGGGCACGACAGTTGCGATTACCAGCAGGGGCGGTGGGATGCCTTCGGCGTGCGCCGGCGGGCGTACTGGTCCGTCTTCGCCGGCGGGTTCGGACACAGCTACGGCGCCAACGGCGTGTTCCAGTTCAACAAGGACTACGACGAGGTCGACGACTGGGACCCGCTGGATTACTGGGACGTGGCCATCGATTACCCCGGCGCGGCGCAGATGGGCCATCTCCGCGATCTGATGGAGTCGCGACCCTTCTTCTCCCGCCTGCCGGGGCAGGACATCATCGCCTGCGCGTTGGATGACGACGTGCCGACGCACATTCACGCCACGCGCGATGCCGACGGGCGATACGCATTCATCTACGTCCCGCAAACGCAGCGCGACGTCGCCGTCGACATGGACTACATCTGCGGCAGCACGGCGAACGCGTGGTGGTACAACCCGATGGATGGCGAGGCGACGTTCATCGGTGCCTTCACCGCCGATGATTACGAACCGGACGGATCACTCGAGTTCACCACGCCTTCCGGAGGCGAGGACTGGGTGCTCGTCGTCGACGATGCGGGACAGGACTTCCCCGAGCCCGGAGGCGATCTGAACGAGGAACCGAACGGCGATATCAACGGCGACGGGGTGGTGAACGTCGTCGACCTGCTCACGCTTCTCGGCGCGTGGGGGCCGTGCCCCGATCCGCCGGCCGACTGTGCGGCGGATCTCGATGGCGACGGCGCCGTGGGCAGCGAGGATCTGCTGATCCTGCTGGGAAACTGGGGGTGAGCGCGGGGCGCCGGAATGTGAAGACGCAAGCGTGCTGCGGGGGTTGGCGGGGAGATCGATTACCTTACTTAATGGTGGGCAGCCACGCGGCGAGGAGGTCGATCGCCGACTGAAGGTCCTTCTTGTCGATGGATTCGGTGACGGTGTGGATGTAGCGTGTGCCGCAGACGATGGCGGCGGTGCGCGCCCCCACGCCGGCCTTCTGGATCGCCGCCCCGTCCTGCCCGCCGCGGGGGAGGACCGACCGCTGGCAGGCGATCTTGTTCTTCGACGCGACGTCGCAGAGGTCGTTGACGAGGCGATGATCGGCGATCATCGACGAGTCCTGCACCATGATCGCCACCCCCTCACCGTGCCTGGTGACCTGAAGCGTGTCCGTCACGCCGGGCGTGTCGCAGGCGAGGGTGGTGTCGAGCCCGATGCCGATGTCGGCGCCGACGGCGTGGGCGGCGGTGGTCGCCCCGCGCAGGCCGACCTCTTCCTGCACCGTGAACACGACGACGACCTCGCAGGCGTGCTTCGACGCGGCGGCCCGGCTCCGACCGAGCTTCTTCAACGCCTCGATGGCGATGAAGCACGCCACCCGGTTGTCCAGCGCCTTGGAAACAACCTTTTTCGGCTGATCGATGAATGGTTCGTTCATCACCACGTAATCGCCGATCTTGACCTTGCGCTTGACGGTGCGCGCGTCCATGCCCAGATCAACGAAGAACTCGTCGAGCTCGGGGATCTTCTTGCGATCCTCGGGCGTGGCGATGTGCACGGGCTTCCCGCCGGGATTCATGACGCCTTCGTGATCGCCGTCGTCGCAGCAGACGAGCACGCGGCGCGAGAAGAGGTTGCGGGCGTCGAAGCCGCCCGCGGGATTCACCCAGATGAAGCCGTTCTCGTCGATGTGCCGCACGTAGAAGCCGATCTCGTCCATGTGGGCGGCGATCATCACCCGCGTCGCCTTGCCGCGCCCGCGCTTCGTCGCCGTCGGCTTGCGGGTGCAGATGAGCGAACCCATCGCATCGGTCTCGATAGTGTCGAACAGCCCCTTGACCTGTTTCTTGATGAGCTCGCGGACGCGCTCCTCCCGGCCGGAAGCGCCGGGCGTTTCACACAAGCGGCGGAGAAGATCGATCTGCATGATGGTCGGTCCTTGTCAGGAGGAGGATGGGATCGGCGGATCGGCATGGCGGGCCGGCCGGGGCCGCGCCGGACGAATCGGCGCCCTACCATGCCCGCGGCGGGGCGGCGGATCGCCGCCGCCGGGACAAAAGGGCCACCATCATGCTGCATGACACGCCGTTACGCAAACGCCACGAAGACCACCTCCGGCGGGAGCGGACGGAGGCCTCGACGCCCGCGGCCGCCGCGGCGCGGCCCGGTGCGGCCACGGGGAGCGGCGAGGCGCTGCCGGAGGTGCCCTACCTCGTCTGCCGGCCCCCGGGCGACGGGCGGACGATCGCCTGCGAGCTGCCCGCGACCTTCGGCGAAGTCGAGGCGGAATACGCCGCCCTCCGCCGCGGGGCGGCCCTCATCGATTGTCCCCAGCGCGGCACGCTGCGCATCACCGGCGACGAGCGCCTGGAATTCCTCGACCGGATGGTCACCCGGGAAATGGAGGATCTTCTTCCGGGGGCCGCGCGCGAATCGTTCTGGCTGAATCGCAAGGGGCGGATCGAGGCCGACCTGTTGCTCATCGAACTCGGCGACGAGATGTTCGTCGATGTCGACATCTGCCAGGCCGCGCGCACCGTCGAGACACTCGAGTCGTTCATTTTCACCGAGGACGTGCAGATCGGGAACAAGTCGGGGGAGCATCACCGCATCGCCGTCCACGGCCCCGCCGCGCATCTGGTCCTCGCCACCGCGACGGGGGAGAGCGCCTTCGACCTCGCGCCGCTCGCGGCGAAACGCACATCCATCAGCGGCGTGGACATCGTCATCACCCGCCGCGACCAGACCGGCGATCTCGGCCTGGAACTCATCGTCCCTTACGAGGAAGCCGGAACCGTCTGGGACGCCCTGCTCGGGACCGATCAACTCATCAGCGGCGGGAAGCGACGCGTGCGCCCCGCCGGCTGGTACGCCTACAACATGGCGCGCATCGAGGCCGGCACGCCGCTGATGAACATCGATTTCGGCGCGACGAATCTCCCCCACGAGACCGGCATCATCGAGCAGCGCATCAGCTTCGACAAGGGCTGCTTCCTCGGGCAGGAAGTCGTCGCCCGCATGAAGAGCCACGGCCGGGTGCCGCGCACGCTCGTTGGCCTGCGCCTGGAGGGCGAAGCGCTTCCCGTCGCCGGGGCGGCCGTCTACAGGAAGGAAGACGGTGAGATGGGCGACGCGGTCGGCGTCGTGACCAGCAGCACGATCAGCCCGATGCTCGGCGCGCCGCCGGTCGCCTTCGCCATGATCGCCGGCGAGTCGGCCCGCGAAGGCGCGACGCTGCTCGTCGGCGCGGAGGGCGAGCTGGCCGACGCGATCGTCGGTCCGTTGCGGTTCTGGTCGCCGCCGTCGCGGCCGTCAGCCTGAGGCGGTAAAGAGCCGCTGGGCGATCTCGTCGCGCGCCGCCCTCGGGAGCGCCGGCGGCGCTTCGGAGATCGCCGGCAGCGTGAAAACCCGATGCGGTCGCTCATCCCGACGGTAGGCGCCGCGCCGATGGCGGATCCCCCACACCGACAGCGTTCCGTCTTCGACGAGGACCGCCCGCGGCGTGCCCGGAAAGCCGAAGCTGCCGGTGTTGATGATGATGCGGTCGTCGAACTCCCAGACGCCGGCGCGATGCGTGTGGCCGAGGACGACGAACCGCGCCGCCGGCGCGTGCTCGGCGGCGAACTCCGCCGCCAGGGGAGGAAACGCATTCCAGTACGCGATCACCTTCAGCAGCGCCCAGGGTCGGATGAGCATGCCGGTGATCGTCGAGTGCCGGGCTTCCTCGGCAAGGCGCTGGATGTCATGCCACTCCGCGTAGGCGGCGTGCTGGGTCGCGCTGAGGCGGGCCTCCAGATCGCCGCGCTGCTCGGGTTCCAGGGCGGCCAGGGCGGCTTCGTTGGCCGCCCGCATCCGTCCCGCGGCGGGGCTCCAGGGCGAGACCGCCGGGTGCAGCACGTCGCCGTGCGTGACGAACACCGCCCCGCCCGCCAGATGGAGGTGGCGCAGGTCGGTGATGAACGGGTCGTGATTGCCCGAGAGGAGGGTAAGATCCACCCCGTCGGATTCACAGAGATCGAAGAGACGGAGTGTCTGCCGCGCCGCGACCGTCCAGTGCTTGGGGTGGTGCACCTCGGCCACGTCGCCGTTGATGATGAGATGGTCCGCGCCGTCCCATAAGGGCCGCAGCGCCTCAGCGCATCGGGCCGCGCCGCGCCGGCGCCCGAGGTGGAGATCCGAGAGAATGACGATGGGCCGGGCCATGCTCACACGGTATCGGCAGGCGGCGCGTCCCGCTGAACCGGGGCCGGAGGGGGCGGCCGGCTTCAGACGCTCTCCGGCGGGCACGGTTCCGCCGCCCCCGGCCCGTAGGTGATGGAGTTCTTGCCCTTGCGCTTCGATTCCAGCGCGCGCCGATCGGCCAGCGAGAGAAGCGTGGACGGATCGAGGCCGTCCCACGGATACGTCGCCAGCCCCGCGGAAATGCTCAGCGACCCCAGCGCCTCCGGGCCCAGCTTCGGGAACCGCATCCGGCAGATCTGTTCCTGAAAACGCCGGGCGATCTGCTCCACCGATTCCGGATGGCTCGAGCCGAACTCGCGCGGCCCCTCCACGTCGGCGAAGATGACCGCGAACTCGTCGCCGCCGATCCGGCATACGCGGTCGCTCTCGCGAATCACCGAGTTCAACAGCGAGACCGTCTCGCGCAGGATGACATCCCCGGCCTCGTGACCGTACCGGTCGTTGTAGAGCTTGAAATCGTCGATGTCGAAGATCATCACCGTCAGCGGCCGGCGGCGGACGGAAGCCGTCCTGATCGTCTCTTCGAGAAACCGGTTGAAGTAGCGTCGATTCCACGCGCCGGTCAGATCATCGGAAAAGGCCATGAGCCGGTAGTCGCGGTAGGCGCCGTCCAGCGCCAGCCAGTATCCGAGCCAGCGCGCCCAGGGGAGCAGCTCCTTCGTGGCCGCCATGCCGGTGATGAGCAGGCCGTAGGAACCGCCATCGTGCAGCACCTCGGCGTGCGCCTTCTCCGGCGGGGGCACCGTGCCATCGTCCCGCAGCTCGATGTCCGTCCACCCCGTCTGCTGGCGGATGAGACGAAGCGCCGCCTCCCGTACGCCTTCCGGCGCGCCCATGACCGCCTCGATGAGATCGGTGTCGCCCAGATCGTCGAGCGTTTCCGTCACCGGCGGGCCCGGTGCCGGGCGCGCCGACGGCGGTGGCGGCGGGGGCGGCCGATGCCGCGACGGCAGGGGCGGCGCTCCGCCCGGCGCGGCGGCGTCGGCTTCTTCGCCGACCGGTTCGCCGCCCCGCCCGGTCGGCACTTCAGTCATCTCAGGCGGCTGCGGCGTCGCCGTGGCGACTGCATCCTGATCATCGTCAAGGGTCAGATCATCGCCGGCGGTCGCGATCGCCGGTGCTTCCACGCGCTCCTCGTCTATCCCGGTTCCCGCGCTTTGCGCCGGGGCGGGGCGCACCGCCATGCCCTCGGCGAGGATTCGCGCGATCGTGTCCTCGGCGATCGGCGCTTCGATCGCTTCATCGAACCCCTCGATCGGCGTAGCGTCGCCGACGCGGCCGTTCTCCACCACCCGGATCAACTGAACCGACGGGTCCACGCGCTTCAGCGCCTCCAGTGCCGGCTGAGGTGAGGCGGGAAGCTGGGATTCGGGAATCAGTATCGCCGCGATCGGTTGACGGGCCTCGGCGGCGGACACGGCCCCGATCGCATCGAAGAGATTCGCCGCGCGGGCGGGCGGCGCCGAGAGATCACGGCCGAGTGCCGCCGCGGCGCCGTCATCACCGACGATGAGCAGCCGCGCCCGCCGCTGTCGAGGACCCGGGTTGGGAGACTGCTCATCGCTCATGGGCCGGCGCGCTCGTCGGGTTCGGGGCCGCGCTGGAGCAGCATCTCGAGTTCCTCGGCGGTGATGCGGCCCGGCTCGTCCTCCGCCACATCCTCATCCTCTTCGAGTTCTTCTTCCCCCCCGCCCACGTCCGCCGCCGCAATCGGCTCCGTGAGGCGAAGGACGCGGGGGACGGCGGGAGGCGCGGCCGCACGATTCGCCTCGGACGAACGTTGACCTGTCGTCTGCGGGTCGACCGTGGGTTGATCGCCCGCTCCGGCGCCGCTCAGCCTCGCCCCGAACAAAGGCAGCAGTTCCTCGTTGGCGTACAGCCAGATGGACGCGTCGGGCAGCCACCGCCGGATGGCGTCAAACATCGCGCGGAGGCCGCTGACGCCGCCCCCGGCGCCGGGCCCGGCGAGCACGAGCACCGGCGGCTCCGCCTTCGCCCCATCCGCCGCGCTTCGCGTCCGGCGGGCGTGATCGCGCAGGCACAGCTCCGCCATCGCCAGGTGTGGCTCCTCGATGATGACCGGCCGCCAGCCGCGGTCGTCCATCCGCGCGCGCAGCTCATCCGGCAGCCGCCCGCCGCGCGAGCCGAGGACGATGCAGTCGTTGGTCTGCCGCACGTGCGTGGGAGCGCCGCGATGATGCGCCTCGGAGTCCATGTCTCGATTGTACTCCGCGCCCGGTCGGGTCCGGGGACAAAGTCAGCGGTTTGCCGCCTTCGATGGCGCGGGCCGATAAGGGCGGCGATTCATCCCGGGCGCGGCGTGCGGCGGGAATCGCCGCGTTCCTCTTCAAGCAGGAGATCGGCGATGGTGGCGGCCGCGTCCGGCGGTCGGCGCTCCAGCAGCCTCGCCCGCATTGTGGATCGGCTCGTCTCGTCGGCCAGCAGCGCCGTCAGTGCCCGGCCGGCGTCGGCGATGTTCGCCCGGGCCTCGATTCGGTCTTCGACGATCATCGCCCCGCCCGTCTCCGCGAGGGGGCGGGCGTTGTGCACCTGGTGCATGTCCCGGTGATAGGGGTACGGAAGAAAGAGGGTGGGGACGGCATTGGCGGCGACCTCCGCCACCGAGCTCGCCCCCGCCCGGCTGACGGCGAGGTCCGCCGACCCCCAGGCCAGACCCATCTCGTCCAGAAAGGGCTCGACACGCCCCGGGATGCCGCGTTGTTCGTACTCCCGCCGGATCGACTCGACATCGGCGTCGCCGGCGAGGTGAAGCACCTGCCAGCCGGCGAACACGTCCGCCCGCGATTCCGCCATCGCCCGCATGAACCGGTTGATGCTCGCCGCACCCTGCGAGGCGCCGGTGACGAGCAGCACGGGACGATCGGGATCGAGGGAGAGCCGCGCCCGGCACGCCCGGCGATCGCCCGGGGCCAGTGCCCGGCGGCGGATCGGCATGCCCACCACGCGCCGTGCGAAGCGGGGCAGCGTCGGCAGCTCGATCGCCGTCCAGATCCGATCGCATCGCCTCGCCAGCCAGCGATTGGCCTTGCCCGGCGGACGATCGAGATTGAGCAGGGTCGCGCTGACGCCCTGCGAACGGGCGGCGAGAACCGCCGGCGCCGAGACGAACCCGCCCAGGGCGATCACGTGATCGACGTGATGCCGAGCCAGCGCTTCGCGGCACATCACACGGCTGCGACGCAGCGATCGCAGGAACCGAGCCAGGCCCGCCGGGCGCAGCGACAGCGGCATGGCGGGAAGCGCAACGTGCTCAACGCCCGCCTCCGCGAGCATGCGGGCATCGATCGGACGCGTCGAACAGGCGAACAGGACGCGGCTGCCCGGCTCGCGGTCGATCAACCGTTCGGCGATGGCAAGGCCGGGACTGATGTGCCCGCCGGACCCGCCGCCGGCGAAGAGGAACGTGCGACTCGTCATCGCCGGGTTTTCCGTCCCGCTCGCATCCATGCGGCACACGATACCCCGGTCCGTGTCAGCCGGCGGCCGGCCGGCGCGGACGCCGCGCCGGAATCAGCCGAACTCACCGATCAGATGGATGTGCGGCTCCTCCGCACTGTGGTCGGGCGAGAGAGACTCTCCGGCAGGCGCGCCGGAGTCGCCCCATGCCGCCTTCTCCCGCGCGTGCTCGCGATCCATCGAGACCAGCAGGCCGACGCAGAAGGCAGTCAGGCACCAGCCGGTCCCGCCGGAGGACAGCAGGGGCAGGGCGATCCCCTTCGTCGGGGCCAGACCGGTCACCACCATCAGGTTCATCAGCGCCTGCAGGCCGATCGTGAGCAGGATGCCCAGCCCCAGCAGGCGCGGGAACGGGTGCATCGCGCGGCGGATGATCGAGAGCCCGCAGAGCAGGAGCGTCGCGTACAGCCCGATGACCACGGCAGCGCCGACGATGCCGAGCTCTTCGCAGATGATGGCGAAGATGAAGTCGGTCGTGTCCTCCGGCAGGTAGCCGAACTTCTGCAGGCCGTTGCCGAGCCCGCGTCCGGGCAGGCCGCCGCCGGAAACGGCGGCCATCGACTGGAGGACGTGATAGCCGATCCCCTGCGGATCCTGGTAGGGATCGAGAAACGCGCGAAGGCGATCGATGCGGTAGGGACTGCTGAGGATGGCGGCGGCGAAGCCGGCCGCGGCGAAGGGCACGAGCAGGGCGACGTGCCGCAGCCGCGCTCCGCCGGCGAGGATCATGAGCGTGCCCACCATTCCGATCAGAACGGCCGTCCCGAGATCCTCGGTGACGATGAGGGCGCAGATCACGGCAATGAGGGCCATGGGGGCGAGGAACCCGCTGCGGAAATCGCCCATCGAACCCACCCGGCGGGCGGCGTGCCAGGCAAGGACGATCAGCAGCCCCCACTTGGCCACCTCGCTGGGCTGGAAGCCGAGCGGCCCCAGGCGAATCCAGCGCCGCGCCCCGTTCACCTCCAGCCCGATCCCGGGCACGTGGACCAGGATCAGCAGGACGATGGACCCGATGACGATCCAGGGGATGGGCGAGGCGAGCCCGCGGGCCGAGTAGACGCGGCCGATCGGGATCCGGCAGCCCAGCAGGAGCAGCGCCACGGCGAGGGCGGCGAAGAGCGCCGACCGGCCCAGAAGCAGGTCGTGGAGCGTCATCGTCCCACCCGAGTCATCGCCCACGGTCAGCCCGGCGGAGGTCACCATCACCACCCCGATGAGCAGGAGGCTGATGACGACGAGGATCAGTCCGTGGCCGGCGCGCATCACGCAGGGGAGATCGGCCGGGCACGCGGCGGGGGGTGAGTTTTCCGCGCGGCCGCGTCGGTCGGGAATGCCGGGCGCGGAAACGAAAAAGGGCCGATCCCGGGATCGACCCTGTGCACTCTGCTTCATCTCGACGCCGGCGCAGCGCGCGGGCGTGAATCTGCGGCGACTACCGCCGGCGGCGCCTCGAGATCAGGCCGGCGCAGCCGAGGAGCGCCAGACCCGCCGGGGCGGGAACCTCGTAGCCGGTGAGCTGGAACATCTGGTCGCCCACGCTGGCGTGGAAGTTGAATGTCCCGCCGTTGAACTGGGCCATCGTCCCGTCGCCGGGTGTGAGCACAGAAGCCTGGCCGTGCTCCCACCCGTTGCCGGAGACTCCGATCCAGTAGATGGTGTTGGCCTCGAGGACGATCTCATCGAACTCGTAGATCGCCTCGTAGAGGTCGTTGCCGACGTCGTTCCAGGCGTCCGCCTGCTGGTTCCAGTCGTAGAGCCAGTTCCCGGGGTTGCCGGCGCCGTCATCGTCGAGGATCTTGATGCGCGAGTCACCACCGGGGCTCGAGATGCAGGTGAAGATGTGAATGTCCGTCAGGTACATATCCACATCGAAGATCACCTGCTCGGCGAATTCCTGGCCGTTGGTGCTGTTGGCCCAGCAGCCGCCGTAGGAGCCGGTGTCCGGCCCATAGTCCCAGATGATCTCCGCCGTCGCGCTGCCTGTGCACACGAGCAGGGCGACCGCGGCGACCTTTTTGAAGTCCGTCATGTGCGTTTCCTCCATCTTCGATGCACCTTCGAGTTTCCTGCGACGAGCGTCCGCGCCGGACGGGCCGCGACGAACGCATCGGCGCGTTACCGAGCAACACCTTGCTTCATCCGTTGGGGGGAGAAGCTCCTCTCGCCGCCGATCGCCGGCGACGGGCGCTCTCTCTCTGCAGCGTCGCCCATCAAGGGACGCCGATGAGTGCAGTGTCCCCGCGCGCGGCCCCACCGTCAAGGGACAGATTCATGTTCTTTATGTTTTTAGATAGCAACACCCTCGGATTCATCCGGGGGCGGCCGGACCGTCAGCCGCCGCACGGGCAGGCCTCGCGGCCTTCCGGGGAGGCTTGCGTGGATCGACTTCCGTAGATGTTGGCGGGCCGGGACGTGATCGGCCTCAGTTCCGCACGGGCTCGTCGGCGGGATCTTCCATGGCCACCGGCTCGGCCAGAGCCCCGAGCCGGGTGACCTCCGCGCCCGGCTCGACGGGCGAGATCACCGGGGCCGTCTGAGCCCACCCCCCGTCCGTGCGGGCGGCACATCCGCCGCTCCACACCGCCGGGAGCAGCAGGAACATCGTGACGAGAGCAGCGGCCGGTCGTCGGGTCCGAGAAAAGGGAGCGGCAGGCATGCGTGTCTCCGGGGCCCGTGTCGGGCGGGACGTCGATGGTAGCCAGTCCGAGGTGAGCGGTCTCTCCTCGATGCCCCTTTTCGGACACATTCCAGGCCCGCCTTGATCCGGCGTTTCCGTTGATTCCCGTGGCGCGGCGGGGGCATTCTCGGACCTGCCGCGAGAGGCGCGGCCGATCCGCAATGACGCCCGGGCTGCGCTCTCGAGAGCCGCCGAGGAGGCGTTGGCGGCCTCGAGAGACGCGGCGCGTCCCGGTCGAGGCCATCGGCCCGTCGTTTTGCCGTGCTACGATGCCTCTCGGATGTCTGCTGCGAACAGCGCCAGCACGCCGCCCGGACGACGGGTGTACCTGGAGACCTTCGGCTGCCAGATGAACGAGCTGGACAGCGAGCTGGTCGGCGATCATCTTCGCGCGCTTGGATACGTCTTCGTCGATGATCTCGAGGCCGCCCGAATCATTCTCTATAACACCTGCTCGGTGCGGGAGCATGCCGAGAACAAGGTGCTCAGCCGGGTGGGGGAGGTCGGGGTGCGCAAGGAACGGGGCGCGCCGCTCATCCTGGGCGTGATCGGCTGCATGGCCGAGCGGTTCGGGGCCGCGATGCTGCACAAGTACCCCCAGATCGATTTCATCTGCGGCCCCGGCGAGCTGGACAGGCTGCCGATCCTCCTCGAAAACGCCCTCGCGGGCAGCGCCGTGCGGCGAGCCGATCGGGCCGCCCTGCAGGGCAGCCGCACGCGGCGATCGGCGACGCTTGCGGCCGCCGCCGATGACCTGGAGCGGCTGGATTCGTCACGGTCCTTTGATCCGGACCGGTCGCGCCTGGGCGGGGGGCCGGCGACCTCCGCCTACGTCCGCATCACCCGCGGCTGCAACAAGTTCTGCGCGTACTGCGTCGTCCCGGCCACGCGCGGGGCGGAGACGCACCGCCCGCCCGATGCGATCGTCGAGGAGTGCCGCCGCCTGGCCGAGGCGAGGGTGATCGAAATCACCCTCCTGGGGCAGACCGTCAACCATTATCGATACGTGCATGGAGCCTCGATCAGCGTCGATGGCCGGGAGGCGCCTCAGATCGGGCCCGGCGCCTCGGCGTTCAGAGACCCGGCCCGGCGGGCGGGAGCGGGGCGACACACGACCACATTCGCCGACCTGCTCGCGCGGATTCACGATGAGATTCCGGCCGTGCAGCGACTGCGGTTCGTGACCAGCTATCCGCGAGACTTCGGCGACGACATTCTGCAGGTGATGGCCGAATCCCCCCGAATCTGCCGGTATCTGCATCTTCCCGCCCAGTCGGGGTCCAATCGGATCCTGAAGCTGATGAACCGCGGCTACACGCGGGAGGAATACCTGGATCTGATCGATCGGGCGCGGGCGATCGTCCCGGGCGTGTGCATCGCCGGTGATTTCATCGTGGGTTTCTGCTCGGAGACGGAAGAGGATTTCGAGGCGAGCCGGGATCTGATGCGGCGGGCCCGCTACAAGAACAGCTTCGTGTTCAAGTACTCCCCGCGGCCGGGGACGCGGGCCTTCGATCGCCTGGCCGATGATGTTCCCGAATCAGTCAAGCGGCGGCGCAACAACGAGTTACTGGCCCTCCAGAGCGGAATCTCGGCCGAGGTGCACCGGGCGTTTATCGGTCGCACGATCCCGATTCTCGTCGAGCGGGTGAGCGTGAAGTCGCCCCGACGCGGCGGCAGCGTCGAGCTGCGGTGGGAGCAGCGAGCGGCCGCCGGGGGTCCGGGGCGCGGTACGCCTGCCCCCCAGGCCGCGGTCCAGATGTCCGGCCGGTCGCCCGAGGATCTGATCACCGTCTTCGATCTGCCGGAAAACGTGGCGGAAGAGGAACTTATCGGACGTATTGTCCCGGTGCGGATCACGGGGGCGCGGCCGCTTTTGCTCCGGGGGATGCTGGGTGGGGAGGGGGCGTCGGATCGGCGGAGCGGCCGCCATCGAGAAAAAGAGTTGCGGAGCCTCTAATCATCTTTGATCCGGTGGTCCACACCGCGCCTTTCGGACCCCGGGCGGGTCGGCGGGCATGGGCCAGGCCCGGCCCGGGAGGGGAGGCGATGGATCGGCATCGAGCCCCAGAACCCGTGTTCCTGAGGCCAAGAACCGCATCCGGGCGGGGCGGGCGGTGAAGCTGGTTTCGCGGGTCCGTCTGTGCGGGGGCGGCCTTTTGCCCAGCTTAAAATTCTCGTAAAGTGCCATACTTGCGTCTTGACTCCAATGGAGCGGCGGGTATCTTGGCGGTGGAAGTAAGTGGTGGCGACAGCGGCACCGACTGCTGTAGCGATGGTTCTGGTTCAATCATCAGAGACTCAAGAAGAAAGGTACCTCTCATGAAAACGTTGATCGCCCTCGCGGGCTCCTTTGTCGTTGCAGGTTCTGCGTCTGCGGCCCTGACCGACATGTACTTCTCGGAAGTCGACAACGGCAATCCGGACTACGTGACTTACCGCGTCCTGGCCTCGTTCGACAATACCACTGACAAGATTCAGGCCTTCGCGGGCCTGGCGGGTCAGCCCCTCTACTGGCAGACCGACGTCGCCAGCGGCATCTACAACGATGACGGCGACTTCGGCACGGGCCACATTCAGGACATCCCGTTCGGCAACGGCACGAACCTCGATATCGACACCTGGATGACGCTCGGCCAGGTCGGCGGCTTCGACTTCTCCGGCGTCGCCTTCAGCCCGGACTTCCTGGGCATCCCCGGCGGCGAAGACCTGCAGGTGCTCACGGACGGCCTGACCTCGTTCTCCGATGAGGATTCGGCCGTGTTCATCCCCGGCGCGGCGAAGGTCGTGACCACCTGGGGTGACAACGAAGTCCCGATCGAGGTGGCGCTCGCTCAGTTCACCGTGGCCTCCAGTGCGGCCTCCCAGGTCTACATGGAGTTCGGTGCTGTCATCCAGTGGCAGGACGAGTCTGGCAACAACATCCAGGATTACTACACGGCTGTCGTCCCCGCCCCCGGCGCTCTGGCGCTTCTGGGTCTGGCGGGCCTGATCGGCCGTCGTCGTCGGTAAGCGATTCTTCCCGACCGGGAAGTCTCGAGACCAAACTTGAAATCCACGCCGCTGCCGGCCTTCCGGCAGCGGCTTTGCTTTTGCCTCCCCGACGCCGTTCCACCGCGCCCCGCGGGACTCCGCGGCTCCGCGACATCGATCCCGTCCTGATTGAGGGACGGGTCTCCTCGCGATGATCCTCAGCGGTGATCCCTTCGACGCTGATCGCGGCGGCGTGCGGGTTCCGTCCGCACGATCGGCTCCGACGGAGTCTCTTCGGTCGGTCGTTCTCCAGCTCGACTGCGCCGGCGGGATTCTCTGAAGGCGGCTATCGCGTCGGGCATGTCTCGGGCAGCCCCTTCGCTGCTCACGGCACGGTCCAGATTGACCTCCGGCTCACGATGGGCCGGGTCGGCGGGGAAGGGCCGGCCGGACTTCAGCTCGGAGGCTCAGGGCGCGCCGGCGGTTCCGGCCCCGGCCGGTCTCATCGTTCGACGCCGACGGTGGGTTGCTTACCGCGGGGGGGCAACAAATACACTCATATGGATCTGTTATCCGCGTGCCCCGCCGGGTCGTTTCTCCGTGGCTGGTTCGGCCTCGGTGGGGACTGGAGCGGCGGGATCGAGGAGGGGGTCGGAGGCGTTCGTCACACCAAATGTATGCACAGAAGTGGATTCGATTCCCTGCGATGGGACCGGCGGCGGAGCTGGCACCGCGAGGCCGCCCGGTCAGGCCGGGGGGGGTCTGGCTGGGAGGATTTGCACATTTATCTTGACTCCACCGCCTGTAACGGGTACGTTGGTGCTGGAGCTTAGTGGTGGCAACAGCGGCTCTGCCTGCTGCAGCGATGGTTCTGCCTCGAATATGCGGAACTCTAGGAGAAAGGTATCTCTCATGAAAACATTGATTGCCCTCGCGGGCTCCCTCGTGGTTGCGGGTTCTGCCTCTGCGGCCCTCACTGACATGTTCTTTGAGGAGATCGACAACGGCAACCCGGACTATGTCACCTATCGCGTCCTGGCCTCCTTCGACAACGTCACGGACAAGATCCAGGCCTTCGCCGGTCTTGACGGCCAGCCTCTCTACTGGCAGACCGACGTCGCCAGCGGTCTCTACAACGATGACGGCGACTTCGGCACCGGCCACATCCAGGACATCCCGTTCGGTAACGGGGACAACCTCGATATCGACACCTGGATGACGATCGGTCAGATCGGCGGGTTCGACTTCTCCGGCGTCGCCTTCAGCCCGGACTTCCTGGGCGTTCCCGGCGGCGAGGAGCTTCAGGTCCTCACCGACGGCCTGACCTCGTTCTACAGCGAGGACTCGGCCGTGTTCATCCCCGGCGCGGCCAAGGTCGTGACCACCTGGGGTGACAACGACCTTCCCATCGACGTGGCGCTGGCCCAGTTCACCGTCGCCTCCAGTGCGGCCGCCGAGGTCTACATGGAGTTCGGCGCCCTCATCCAGTGGGCCGACGAAGGTGGGACCAGCTACCAGGACTACCACGTGGCGATCGTCCCCGCCCCCGGCGCTCTGGCGCTTCTGGGTCTGGCGGGCCTGATCGGCCGTCGTCGTCGGTAAGTGACCTTCCCACACAGGGGAGTCCCCACCGCAACGTGATTTCACGCCGCTGCCGGCCGTCCGGCAGCGGCTTTCTCTTTTTGGCCCGGTCCCCCGGCCCCCTCCCGGCGGAGATGGCATCACTCCCGCACGCCCTCCTCTCCGAGACAGCGAATTCGATCGCTGAAGCTTGATTCGACGGCCGGGGCGAGTACCTTGGGGGTGGCAGCAAGTGGCGGTCGCCGCGCCGGTGTCGGGTCTCTCCGCCGGCCGCGATCCGATGCTCGCGAAGTGAAGAGGAAAGGCGCCCATCATGAAGACATTGATTGCCCTCGCCGGCACCCTCGCGCTGACCGGGGCCGCGCTCGCGGACTTCACAGGCCTGACGTTCGAGGAAATCGACAACGGCAACCCCGACTACCGCACGTTCCGGGTTCTGGCCCGGTTCAGCGACCTCAACGACAAGATCCAGGCCTTTGCGGGCCTGGACGGTCAGCCGCTCTACTGGACGACCAACGTCCAGTCCGGCATCTACAACGATGACGGCGACTTCGGGACGGGGCACATCCAGGACATCCCGTTCGGCAACGGCGACAACCTCGACATCGACACCTGGATGACGATCGGCCAGATCGGAGGCTTCGACTTCTCCGGCGTGTCCTTCAGCCCGGACTTTCTGGGCATCCCCGGCGGCGAAGACCTGCAGGTGCTCACGGACGGCCTGACCTCGTTCTCCGATGAGGATTCCGCAGTCTTCATCCCGGGTCCGGCGAAGGACGTCACGACCTGGGGCGACAATGACGTGCCCGTGGACGTCGCCCTCGCCCAGTTCACCGTCGCTTCCAGCGCGGCCTCCGAGGTCTACATGGAGTTCGGCGCGATCGTCCAGTGGCAGAACGGGGCCGGCGAGAACTTCCAGACCTACGCGGTCATCCCCGCGCCGGGCGCCCTGGCCCTGCTGGGTCTGGCGGGAGTGGCCCGCCGGCGTCGCCGGTAGGCGCTCCGCGGAAGGCAGGCACGGGATCCGCATGACTGTGAGGCGCTGCCGGTGCTCCGGCCGCGGTGCTGTCGGCGCGCCGCCGTCCGGAGGGATGGACTCCGCCGGCGGGCACGGGCATACGCAGCGCCGGGCCAGGATTGGCGGGTCCCATATTCATCTTGACTTGACTGACGGAGGCGGTACTCTGGACAAGGGGGTGACTCGTGGGGCCGCCGGGCCGGTCTGCCGTCGCGGTGGCCGTGGCTGAGGCACCCAGGGCACAGAGAGAAAGGGAGCACCCATGAGACTGCTGCCTGGCCTGACCGGCCTGCTGGTGCTGGCGGGGTCCGCGAGCGCGGATCTCACCGGCATGTACTTCGCCCCCATCGACAACGGGGAGCCGGACTACGTCACCTACCGCGCGTACGCGCGGTTTGACAGCTACGTCGATCAGATCGGTGCCTACGCCGGCCTCGAAGGCCGGCCGTTGTTCTTCAGCACCGATGCTCCGGCCGGCATCTACAACGTTGACGTTCACGAGAATGGTCATCTCAATGATCTCCCGTTCGGAAACGGCTCCTACATCGACATCGACACCTGGTTGACGATCGGCCAGGTCGGCGGCTTCGAGGGCTTCCCGGAGTTCAGCCCCGATTTCCTGGGCGTTCCCGGCGGCGAGAACGTCCAGGTGCTCGTGGACGGCCTGACGGACTTCTCCCACGAGGACTCCGCGGTGTTCTTCCCCGGCCCGGCCAGGCCGGTGCACACCTGGGGCGACAACGAGGTCCCGATCGACGTGGCGCTGGCCCAGTTCACCGTGGCAGCCCCCGCCCCTGGCGAGGAGCTCTACATGGAATTCGGCGCGGTGATCCAGTGGATGAACGGTGATGGCGACGTCTTCCAGGACTACCACACGGCGATCGTTCCCGCCCCCGGCGCTCTGGCGCTTCTGGGTATGGCTGGCCTGCGCGGCCGTCGTCGTCGCTGAGCGATCAGAGACTCCATAACGCGAAAGGGCACCACTCATGAGACTCCTGCTCGTCCTGACCGGCTCGCTCGCGCTGGCGGGCACCGCCTCCGCGGATCTCACCGGCATGTACTTCGCCCCCATCGACAACGGGGAGCGGGATCTCGTCACGTACCGTGCCTGCGCGCGGTTCGACAACCCTGCCGATTGGATCGGGGCCTTCGCCGGCACGGAAGGCCGGCCGCTGTTCTTTAGCACAAACGTCTGGAGTGGCATTTACAACAACGACGGCTGCTTTGGGCCCGGCCATATTGACGACATTCCCTTTGGCACCTGGTGGACCAGACTCGACATCGACACCTGGCTGACCATCGGCCGGATCGGTGGCCTCGACGGCTACGACTTCCCGGCGTTCAGTCCCGACTTCCTGGGGATCCCCGGCGGCGAAGACATGAAGGTGCTCACGGACGGCCTGACCTCCTTCTCCCATGAGGACTCCGCCGTGTACTACCCCGGGCCGGCCATGCCCGTCAACACGTGGGGCGACAACGAGGTCCCGATCGACGTGGCCCTCGCGCAGTTCGTCGTCGAAGACCGTGACGACCTGCTCATCGAGTTCGGCGCGGTGATTCAGTGGGTTCCGGAAGGCGGCGAAGTGACGCAGACCTACCTGACGGCCCAGGTCCCCGCCCCCGGCGCGCTGCCGCTGCTGGCTCTGGCGGGTCTTCTCCACCGTCGGCATCGGTGATCCTCTCTCCGCGCGGGGGCAGCTCCGATACCGACGCGATCACACAGCGCTGTCGATGCCTCGACATCGCTGTCCCGGGCACGTGTGCGGCGGGCTCCGTGAACGGCCCGTCCCGGATCGCTACCCGTGAACCAGCTCGTCGTTGGTCTTGTACCGCGCCAGGGCCTTGAGCAACTGGTCGATCTGCTGGGCGGGTTTCATGTTCATCAGCCGTCTTCGCAGGGCGGTCACCGTCTTCAGCTCCGCTTCGCTCATGAGCAGGTGCTCCTTGCGGGTGCCCGAGGCGGCGAGGTTGATGGCGGGGAACAG
>JAXHTH010000367.1:0-5698 GCA_034211115.1 Planctomycetota bacterium
GGGCTTCGCCGTCGACGATCAGTTCCAGATCGTCGAGGGCAACCTGGTGGAGCTGAACATCCCGGTGGGCACGCTCACGCTGGCGGAGGCGTCGCGCAACGTGGTGTTCAACGGCAACGTGAACGCCTCGGGCACGGTGGCCACCACCGGCTCGACGCACAACAGTCGCGCCTTCTACACCGACGCCGGGCTCACCACGCTCCTCAACACCGCGAACTTCGACCTGACCAATCCCGCCAACCAGTTGTGGATCGATGACGGCGCCGGCGGATCCTACCTCGCCTTTCAGGGCGGCGACCCCGGCCCGATCGTCACCCTCAACGGCGTCGAGAAGGGCGGCAAGGATCTGGGAGAGCACACCTTTCAGTTCACCAGCGGCGCGGCGGCGGACGGCGTCGACGCCACCGGCACCACCCTCCAGGATCTCCTCGACTGGCTGGACCAGGTCCTCGGCCTCGATGACACCTCCATCAACGGCCAGGACCTCGGCGGCGGCGTCACCTTCAACACCGTCACCGGCCAGATCGAGATCACCAGCAACGAGGGCACCGTCCAGGACCTGGACATCGAGACCTCCGATCTCACCGTCACCAACAACGGCGCGGGAATCAACAGCCCGTTCGTGATGACCAAGACCGGCGATGCGGACGGCGAGTCGGTCCGCACCAGCTTCGTCGTCTACGACTCCCTCGGCACCCCCCTCACCGTCGACATCACCTTCGTGCTGCAGGAGACCATCGACGGCAGTGGCACCGTCTGGGAATACGTCGCCGAATCGTCCGATACCGCCGACGAGGATCGCATCGTCGGCCTCGGCGTGGTCACCTTCGACGCCAACGGCCGATTCGAAAGCGCCAGCAACGAGTCCTTCTCCATCGAGCGGGACAACGGTGCGACCAGTCCGCTGGTGGTGTCCATGGAATTCAGCGACGGGGCGGACGCGATCAGCGCCCTTACCGACACGGCCAGCTCGCTGGCCGCGGTCTACCAGGACGGTTCCCCCATCGGCACCCTCAGCGCGTTCTCGATCGGGGAGGACGGCGTGATCACCGGCTCGTTCACGAACGGTCTCACCCGCAACATCGCCCAGGTCGCACTGGCGAAGTTCTCCAATCCCGAGGGGCTGGTCGACGTGGGCAGCAACCTCTTCCGCGTCGGCCCCAACTCCGGAGCCGCCATCATCGCCCAGCCGCTGGACTTCGGCACCGGACGCCTCCTCGGCGGGGCGCTGGAGCTGTCCAACGTCGATCTCTCCCAGGAGTTCATCAACATGATCCTCGCCTCGACCGGCTACTCCGCCTCCAGCCGCGTCATCTCCACCACCAATGAGCTCATCGATCAGTTGCTGGTGCTGGGAAGATAGTGATGAGTGATGAGGGATGAGGGATGAGTGATGAGTGACCGGCGCTCGGCGCAACCCCGGACCGCAGACCCTCGATTCCTCGGCCCCCCAACCCTCCAAGCCTCAAGCCTCCAGGCCTTCAAGTCTCAAGCCTCAAGCCTCAAGCCTCAAGTCTCAAGCCTCAAGCCTCAAGCCTCTCCATGATCACCGTCACCCGTCTCAACGGAAAGCCGCTCGTGGTCAACGCCGACCTCATCCGGTCGGTGGAGGAGAATCCCGACACCACGATCACGCTCATCAACGGCGACCACATCATCGTGCGGGAGACGATGTCGGACATCGTGGCGAAGGCGATCGAGTACGGCCGGCACCTGCGCAGCATGTTCCCGCCGACCTGACGGGGTCCGGTCAGTCGCGCGAGAAGGTCGTGCGCGTCATCATCAGCTCCAGCGTCTGGCAGACGAGGTCGATCTCCCGCTCGGTGATGCGGTTGAAGAACGGCAGGGCGATGGTGCGCGCGCTGACGGACTCGGCGACGGGGAAGTCGCCGGGCTTGAAGCCGTAGCGCCGACGATAGAAGGGCAGCATGGGAATCACCGGGAAGTAGTTGTTCGCCCCGATCTCGTGCCGGCGGAGGCCGTCGATGATCTCGTCCCGGTCGTCGGCGGTGAACCGGTCGCTCAGGCGGGCGACGTAGACGAACCAGCTCATGACCGTGTCCGGCTCGACGGTGGGCAGCATGAGATCGGGATTGTCGATGAGCCGGCGGGTATAGGACTCGGCCACCGTCTGCCGCTGCTCGATGATCTCATCGAGCCGGCGCATCTGGGCCGCGCCGAGGGCGGCGCTGAGCTCGTCGAGGCGGTAGTTGAACCCGATGCGCTCGTGATCGAGCCACATCCCCAGCCCGGTCCCGCCCTCGGCGCAGGAGGCGGCCCGGCCGTGGTTGCGCAGCGATCGGCAGAGGTCGGCGAGGTGATCGTCGTGGGTGACGATCATGCCGCCCTCGCCGGTTGTGATCTGCTTGTTGGGGTAGAAGCCGAAGACGGCGACGCGTCCGAACCCGCCGACCCGGTCGGCGCCGATGCGCCCGCCCAGGCCCTCGCAGGCGTCCTCGATGAGGGGCAGCTCGTGTTTGGTGGAGAGGGCGGCCAGCTCCGGCAGGCCGCAGGGGTTGCCGAACACTTCCACCCCGATGATCGCCTTGGTCTTCTCGGTGATCTTCCGCTCCACGTCCTCGGCGCGCATGTTCAGCGTGCGGGGATCGCAATCGACAAAGACGGGGGTGGCCCCGACATAGAGGATGCAGTTGGCGGAGGCGACGAAGCTGAAGGCGGGGGTGATCACCTCGTCCCCGGGGCCGATCCCCAGCGCGAGCAGGGCCAGGTGCAGCCCGGCGGTGCCCGAGCTGACGCCGATGGCGAAGGGGCGCCGCACGCGGTTGGACACCAGACGCTCGAAGGTCTCCAGGTGCGGGCCGATGCTCAGGCGGCCGCTCCGCAGGGTGTCCGCGACCGCGCGGATGTCCTCTTCGGTGATGTCGGGATGGCTCAGCGGGATGGCGTTGGTCACGGTTACCTCGGGTTGCTGCGTCGGCGGCCTGGATCGGCGTCCTCGCCCGCCCGTGCGGCGGGTCGGGCCGGCCTCAGGCGGTGACTTCATCATGGCCTGCTCGGGCCATCACGGAAAGCGCCCGGGCGAGACTTTCTGATCCGGGTCCTCGTTCAGGAGGCATCATCAAACACCCGTCCCAGGGCCTGGTCGATGCGGTTGGTGAGTTTCAGGTACAGCCAGGCCGCCTGCACCTGAAGGCCCTCGGAGACGCGACCGCCGCCCGCGGCGATCATCCCAAGCTGGCGAAGCTCGTCCTCCGGCAGCGATTCGGTGTGGCGGGCGATGAGGAGCAGGGCCAGGGAATCGGCCCGCCCGGCCCCGATACGCCGAACCTGCGCCGCGGCCGAACCCGCGGCCGACGAGCGCGAATCGAACAGCCCCAGCAGCAGCACCTCCTGTTCGGGGCTGTCGTCCGGAGCCTGCATGAGACGGCGGGTCACCCGCCCCGGCGCGATCTCGAACAGCCTCGCCGTCGCCTCCACCGCCCGGGCGTTGCGCTCGCTTCGCCCGATCCGCGCGCCCTGGGCGCTGTCGATGAGATGCTCGTAGACGGGGATGGCCTGCTCGTCCGGCAGCTCCCGGAGGGTTTCCATCGCCCAGGCGGCGGTCTTCAGATGCCCCAGATCGAGGAGGGCGATGAGCGCCTCGGACGGATCCTCGCCGGACGAGAGGGCGATTCCCGTCGCCGCGATGCGGCGGGCCAGTTCTTCCTCGCTGCTCAGCCGCGCGTAGGCGGCGGGGGGGATCTGTGTGCCCGCCGCCAGCAGGAGCATCCCGTAACGAACCTGATCGCGGTAGGACGGATTCCGTCCCAGGCGGGCGCGCCACCGCGGCAGCCCCCGCTCCGGATCCAGCGCGAGCATGGCGAACAGCGCCCGGTCGACGACGTCCTCGTCCAGCCCCGGCCGTTGCAGAAGCTCCGCCGTCCAGGGCACGGCCGCGATCACCTCGTACTGCCGGATCGCCTCGAGTATCCACAGCAGATGCCGCCTTCGATCACGGGCGGGCAGCGCATCCAGACGCTCGGCGCACACGCTGAGCGCCGATTCGTCCCCCAGCCGGGTGAGCAGAATCGAGGCGAGACAGGAGACGCGATCGTTGGCGCTGGCCGCCAGCCGGGTCAGCGTCTCCCGTTCGATCGGCTCCCCGGCCAGCAGGAGTTCACCGGTCAGCAGCAGCCGGGGCACGGCCTGCAGTTCCTCCCAGTCCAGCAACTGGCGGATCTCCCCGGTCCCGATGAGCTCCATGTCCACCGCGTTGGCGATGAGATGCTCGTGGGCGCGGGAATCGGTCTGCGTCACCAGCCAGGGATCGATGCGCTGCTGCGGATCGATCTCGGCGAGGCCGAGGACGGCGTGGACCTGCACCTGCCATTCCTCGTGATGGGCGAGCTGATAGAACAGCGGCTCGAGCGTGGGATCGTGCAACTGCCGCAGGGCGAAGAGGCGCGGCAGGTGCGAGCCGTCGCGCTGCGCCGTGACCGTGCGGCGAAGGTGCCGCACGGACGCATCGAAGAAGTCATCCGGCGTGGGCTGCCCCGTCGCCGACAGACCCCAAAGCAGCACCAGACCGCAGGGAAGCAGATCGACCCTTCGGTGCATGGGGGAAGTGTACTCGATCGCGGGCGGCCGGGGCGGGGGCGAATCCCACGCCCCGCGCCCCGTCAGCCGCGGGTGGTGGTCCGGGTGATCTCGTGCCGCAACTGATCGACGAGTTCGCGCACGGCGAGGTTCGATTCGTTGTCGGCCGGCTCGACGGTTTCCCCCGCCTCCATCTGACGCCGCAGCCGCTGCTCGGCGGTGTGGATCGTCGAGTGATACGACCGTCCCAGCGCGCGGGCGATCTCCGGATAGCTGTGGGAGGTCATCTCCCGGCCGAGGAAGGCGACCAGCGCCCGGCCGAGCACGATGCGCCGGTGGCGCGAGGAGCCCATGAGGTCGCTGCGGGAGATGCCCAGCCGTCGGCAGATCACGTCGATGACCGCGCCGATCCGCACCGGGGTGGGGGGATGCCAGCCGTGGTCGTTGAACAGTTGCTCGACGAGGACGAGGCCGACCTTGCCCGCGGCCTCCGGGGCCGTTCCGTCCGGGGCGAGCTCGCAGGCGACGGAGCGGAGGGCGGCAAGCTTGGTCACCGCCCCCTCCAGCTCGCGCACCGAGCCCACGCAGCGGGAGGCCACCGCCTCCACCGCCGACTCCTGCATGGGCAGGTTCCGCGCCTCGGCGAGCCGCCGGATGATCGCGATCCGCGTCTGCCGGTCCGGCCGGCCCACCTGAACCACCATCCCCGACAGAAAACGGCTGATCAGCGCCTGGCTGAACTTCTTGATCAGGCGCGGATGCTCATCGGAGGCGAGCACCACCCGTGAGCCGGTGAGATCGATCGCGTCCAGCGTGTACAGGAACTCGCTCTGCGTGCGCATCTTGTTGGCGAGGAAGTGCACATCGTCGATGGCGAGCAGATCGAGCTTGCGGATCCGCCGGCGGAACTCGTCCACCGTGCTGTTGCGGATCGAGGCGATGTACTCGTTGGTGAACTGCTCGCCGGTGACGTAGCGGACGGAGACGGCCCGGCCGGCGCGGGCGAGATAGCGCTGGCAGATGCCCTGGAGGAGGTGGGTCGTGCCCAGCCCGCATTCGCCGTGGATGAACAGCGGGCTCATCCCCGGCGCCTCCGGCTCGTCGGCGAGGCGACAGGCGGCGGCGAAGGCCAGCCGGTTGGGCGGGCCCACCACGAATTCCT
>JAXHTH010000368.1:0-2730 GCA_034211115.1 Planctomycetota bacterium
GCCGCCGGTCCCGGCTGCTCGACGCAGGTGATCGCCGCCTCGACGGGCGACACCAACGAGCACGGCCGCGCCGTCATCGCCGAGTCGGCCAGCCCCATGCGCTTCCGCCCGCGGGAGCCGGCGGCGCGCGCCATCGACGTCGAATCACTCAATCTGCGCACCGTCTTCGAAGCGATCGGCGAAGACGCGACGCTTTGGTACCAGCACGTGCAGACCCTCGCCAACCCGTACTTCGAGGGTCGCGCCGATGGCAGCGCGGGAATGCAACGCGCCCGCGACTACATCGAGTTTCATTTCCGACTCTGCGGCCTCCAACCGGCCTTCCCGACCGCCGATGACTCGTCCTCTGCTTCCGCGGGCCGGGCCGACTATCGCCAGCCGTTCGAGTTTCACGGCGGGCGGCGCGTCGCGGTCACCATTGAAGAAGCGCACGCCACGATCGACGATCAGCCGCTCGTCGAGGGCGAGGACTTCGTCGTCCTCGGCAACTCGGGCAGCGGCGAGGCGGTCGGACCCGTCTCGTTCGTCGGCTACGGCATCAGCCGCGGCCGCAGCGGATACAGCAGCTTCGACGGGAATACCAGCCTCATCGGACGGATCGCCCTCCTGCTGCGCTACGAGCCCCTCGATGAAGAGGGCCACAGTCGCTGGACCGATGACGGCTTCACCCCCCAGGCCGCCCTGGCGCGGAAGATGAATGCGGTCGCGGAGCGCGGCGCGGCGGGGATCATCCTCGTCAGCCCCCCCGGCGCACGCGAGGGAAGAACGGGCCTGGAATCGCTGGAGGCCGGCCGCGGGTTCGGGCGCTCCACCGGCGTTCCCACCATTCAAGTCACGCCGGAGGTCGCCGACCGGCTGTTGCGCGAAGCCGATGCGGAAGGACGCGATCTGATGACCTTCCGCCAACAGGCCGATCGCGGTGAGGTGACGACTGTCGACCTTGATGATGGATATCAGGTGAGTGTCGGCGCCACGGTCGAGCGGCAACGTTCATCGAAGATGGTGCCCGCGGCGAACCTGGGCGGCGTGCTTCCCGGCCGCGGCGCGCTGGCTGACGAGTGGCTGGTCATCGGCGCGCATTACGATCACAACGGATACGGCTGGTTCGGCACGACACCCGAGGCCGGGCCGCTCATGCCCGGCGCCGATGACAACGCCTCCGGCACCGCGGGCCTGCTCGTGCTGGCGAAGATGCTGTCGGAAACGTACGCCGACGCGCGCGACGACGAGCATCTCCGCTCGGTTCTCTTTCTCGCCTTCGACGCCGAGGAACGCGGCCTGCACGGCTCGCGGCACTATTGCGAGCATCCCACCATCCCGCCGGAGCAGATGACGGGTCTGCTGAACATGGACATGATCGGCCGGCTGCGGTCCGATCAACTCTCGATCTTCGGGGCCGGCACCGGCGCGGGCATGCCGGAGATTCTCGAGCCGCATATCGAGCGCAGCGGTCTGCGGGTCTCCGTTTCACTGGCGGGCAGCGGTCAGGCCGATGATGCGAACTTCCGCCGCATCGGCGTGCCCGCGATGCACTTTTTCACCGGCGTGCACCCCGAGTACACCTCACCCGCCGACCAGGCCTGGACCGTCAATCCCATCGGGGCGGCGAAGGTGCTCGGCCTGCTGTACGACATCTCGCTGGATCTCGCCACGCGCGCCGAGAAGGTCGCCTATGTCGACCCGCAGCCGAACCGCGGCCGCGACCGCGGCTATGCGAAGGTGCGGCTGGGCATTCGACCCGGGATGGCCGACGACCTCGAGACGGGGATCTTCATCGAAGGCGTGTCGCTGGAGACCAGCGCCCACGACGCGGGCATCAAGGCCGGCGATGTCCTCCTCGCCTGGGACGGCGACCCGCTGCACGGCATGCGCGACCTCTTCACGCATCTCCAGGAGCATGAGCCGGGCGATCTCGTCATCCTCACCATCCAGCGCGGCGAAGAAAGGCTGGAGCTGGAGGTGACGCTCAAGGCGAGCGAAGGACGGCGATAGACCGCCGGAAGGAGGCTTGAAGACCTGGAGGCTTGAAGGCTTGAAGACCTGGAGGCCTGAAGGCTTGGAGGCTTGAGGGACTGAAGTCGCGCGTCTTCAAGTCTTCAAGCCTGCCCAAAAGGGCGGCGGGCCCCGCCCTTCCGGGGGCGGGGACCCGCCATCGATGGCCGCGCGTGGACGTAAGCCGAATTCTGTTCCCTCCGCTCCGGCTGGCATCAGCGGGAGCGGCGGGCGACGGTCATTCATCTCCGGCCGCCGTTGCCGACGACCTCTAGCACGCGACCCGTCCTCATGCCGCGGACCACGGTTGCCCCGGCGCGGGGCCGGGGACGAGGACTGCTTGCGCTTGCACCCGGTGGGGTTTACCGTGCCCCGGCTGTCGCCAGCCGGGCGGTGCGCTCTTACCGCACCATTTCACCTTTGCCTGTGCCGCGCGGGGCGGCCATCGGCCGTGTGTTTTCTGTGGCACTTTCCCTGATCCCGCGGCCGGGATCGGTGGGCGTTACCCACCACCGTGTCCTGTGGTGTTCGGACTTTCCTCCGGCGGGGCTCTCGCCCCGCAGGCGACCGTCTGTCCACGCTCTGATTATACGTCGACATCGGATCAATCCCGCCCCGGCTCGATCGATTCCCGGATGGTCGCCCGGCGAAGGCGCCGTTACACTCCCGCCATGCCTGAACGGCCTCGTCTCCTTGCCTGGGTGGAGCGGGGGCAGGAGCAACTCGTCACCGATGCGG
>JAXHTH010000369.1:0-35929 GCA_034211115.1 Planctomycetota bacterium
CTCCCAGCTACAGATGGCGAATAAGGCAGCCGTCAGCGAAATAGCGGATCAGCAACCGCAGCGCTGACTAGTGTCCCGTCTGGTTAATTCGCTGATCTACTGCGTGGCGCTGGGCGGGTCGCATAGTCTGATCTCCCGGGCAGGAAGGGGCGCGGTCAGGGGACGGGAAGCAACGGGCCTATCATCGCCCGTTGATGACACGTCGGCCAGAATCATCTTCCCAACCCGCCTGGACCGCAAGCGATCTGGCGGGCAATCCACACGAGACGCCGGACAAGGCGGACCGCGTACGCGCGATGTTCGCCGCGATTGCGGACCGGTATGACCTCAATAACCGCCTGCACTCGCTGGGCCGCGACCAGACCTGGCGGCGGCGGGCCGCGGGACTGTGCGACGTCCGCGCGACCGATCGCGTCCTCGACGTGGCCTGCGGCACCGGCGACCTGAGCGAGGCCTTCGCCCGCGCGGGCGCCGGGTCGGTGTGCGGTGTCGACTTCACGGAGCCGATGCTCGAGATCGCGCGGCGCAAGGCGGCGCGCCGCCGGCCCCCGGAAGAGACGATACCGACATTCGAGCATGCGGACGCGATGGCCCTGCCCTTCGACGACGCCGTGTTCGACATCGTCGCCATCGCGTTCGGCCTGCGCAATCTCGCCGATCCCATGCGCGGGCTGCGCGAGATGAAGCGCGTGCTGCGCGCCGACGGTCGGCTGGTGATCCTCGAGTTCACCGAGCCCCGCAACGCGATCGTGCGCGCGGTTGATCGGCTGTATCGCGGGCGGATCATGCCGCGGACGGCGTCGTGGCTCGCGGGCGATCGCAGCGGGGCGTACCGCTATCTGCCGCGCTCGGTGAGCACGTTCGCCGATCGCGAGGAGCTGGCCGCGATGATGCGCCAGGCCGGCTTCTCATCCATTTCAATCCATCCGATGACGTTGGGGATCTGCGCGGTGTACCTGGGGCGCGTCGAAGCGGACCGCTGATCGCGTTCGACCTCAGGAGCCGGTTATCGGCCACCAGAGGTCGCGGAAGGGCACCCGCCGGCCCCGTGATGCGGCCGCGCATGAGTCCGATATGTCCCCTCCCGTCGTCGGGGGCCTTTTCTTGAGCGGCCGGCCTGCTCGGCTCGATGGAGAGAGCTCACGCGACTCGTCATCCGCCGCCGGAGGATCACGGCGGCTCGCCACCCGATCGACGCTGGGGGACGGAGCCCGCGGTCGATCGACAGCAGCGGAGATACGCACGTGGATTACGAACTTGTCACCGAGCGCCTGTTCCAGGTCCTCGCCGCGGGCGACCGCAACGGCGCGCGCCGGATCATGACCGAGCTGCGGGAGGCGGGGGCGCCCGCGGAGGAGATCACGCACGAGGTGTTCTGGCCGGTGCTGGAGATGATCAGCCGGCTCTTCCGCGCCGACCAGTTGGGCACGCTTCCGCACCATTACGCGATGCGTCTGCTCCGCTCGCTCGTGGATCAGGCCCAGGCGGAGTACGCCCAGCGTGATCGCTGCGCACGGAAGATCCTCATGTTCAGCGGGGCGAGCGAGGCCGACGAGCTCGCCGGCCAGCTCGTCTCGGATCTGCTCGAGGCGGGCGGATACGAGATCTACTTCGGCGGAGGCGGGATCGCCAACGACGAGGTGCTGGGGGAGGTCGGCGAGCAGCGGCCGGACGTGCTGCTCATGTTCGCCTCCGGACCGGCCGACGCGCCCAACATCCGCCAGCTCATCGACAACATCCGCGGGATCGGGGCCTGCCCGGAGATGCAGATCGTCGTCGGCGGGGGGATCTTCAACCGCGCCGAGGGGCTCGCCGAGGAGATCGGCGCCGACCTCTGGGCCAAAAACCCCCGCGAGCTGCTCGGAAAGCTCGAAACCGAGAGGGAGCGCCGCGCCGACGACCAGCAGCGGACGGTCGGCCGCAACCGTCGGCCTCCGAAGACGCAGGCGGCGTAGCGATCCGGCAATCATCGATCTTCGATACGAGTCCGCGGTCGCCGACGGCCGCGGACTCGCGGCGCGCGGCGGGTCCGGAGGAGGCGGGGCGGGGCGCGCCCGGTCGGCCCCGGCGAGGGCGACCGGAAGGCGGCTCCATCGGCGGCGGGGCGAAAGCCGCGTGCTTTCCCGCATTTCGCAACCCGAAATCACCGCCCGGGTAGGTACAATGACGTGATCATGAACCGAGCGACAGAGCGGACGCTGATCCGGCGGGCGATGGGCGGAGACGGGAACGCGATTGAAGCGCTCATCCGCGCCCACCAGGATGCCCTCTTCGCATTCATCCTGCGAATGTCGGGACGGCCCCACGTGGCCGAGGACATCGTGCAGGAGGCCTTCGTCCGCGTTCTGGGGAATCTCGATCGCTTCGACACCCGCTTCCGGTTCAGCACGTGGCTGTTCACCATCGCCAAGCGCCTGTACGTGAACGCCAGCCAGAAGCAGCGGCCGGCCTACGACACGGACGCGGTGAACCTCCAGCAGGGGCGTGCGGCGACGCCGTCGGGGCTGACCGCCCGCGCCGAGACGATGCGCAACATGCGCGATCTCCTGGAGGTCGCACTGGGCGAGCTGAATGAGCGCCAGCGCGAGATCATCCTGCTCTTCCATCAGCAGAACTGGCCCATCGCCGAAATCGCCGACCACCTCGGCATGCCGGAGGGCACGATCAAGAGCCACCTGCATCGCGCGCGGAAGCGCATGCGCCGACTGATCTCCGCCGATGAGACGCTCCATGCGCGGGCGGAGGAGGTGTGGTCATGAACCCATGGTTCGAGAACGTGCCGAACGCGTCGAACGCGAACGATCCCGTCGAGCGCGAGCTGTGGCGCGAGCTGTCGCGTCCCACGCCTTCGCCGGATCTGACGCGCTCGATCATGGGCCGGCTGGGGTACATGAAGGCGGCGCCGGGCGCGGTTCGCCGACGCCGGATTCGAAGATGGACGAATCGGCTGACGCTGTGCCTGGCCGCGCTCGTCGCGATCGGCCTCGCGATGCGGCTGCACGAGGCGTCTCCGAACGCGCGGCAGGCCGACGGTCTGACCATACCCGGGGCGATCGAAACCGACCTTTCCCGTCACGAACAGAACATCCGGGGGACGATTCAGTTGATCCGCGAGCTGGCGCCGCCGCCATCCACGACTCCGAGCCCGTCGCCGGACGCGCTGGACGAGGACGTGGACAGCTCCGGCGTCGGCCCGTTTCGCTGGATGTAGCGTCGAACGATGTGCAGCCTGGGCGCGTTCATCCTGAGCATCACGCTGTGCGCGGGTCCGTCGCCCGCCGCCGCCGCGTGGGGGCCGACGCCCTTCGACGCCGCGCGACGGGTCCCCGCCGACCTGACGCTGTACCTGCACGCGGAAGACGCCGCGAACATCCGCACCGAGCTGGCAAACCGGCCCATCGGGGATCTGTTCCACCGCCTGCTCAGGACCGGCGAGGCGTCCGACGCCTGGCACGGGCTGGCCAGGGCCGCGGGTCTGACGGACGAGGCGTTATTCGACGCGTGGCTCGGCCGACGCTTCACGTTCCTCACCCGGCCCGCGGGCGAAGAGGCCGACTGGGCCCTCATCTGCGAGGTTGATCGCCGGCAGGCCCGGGAAGTCCTGCGACGGCTCAACCCCCGGCGGCTGGCCCCGCGCCATCAGCTTCCCGTCAGCGAGCTGCCCGAACACGAGCTGCTCATCGCGTCGGAGGGCTCGACGTATCTCATCGGCCCCACGAGGCCGGGGCGGCTGTTCGATGAACTGGTCGGCTCGCTGGCCGGGGTGTCTCCGCCGGCGACGCCGCTGGCCCATGATCCGGCGATGACGAAGGCCTCCTCGCTGGGCGCGGGCGAGCTCGGCCTGTTCCTGCGTCACGAGCTTCCCCTCGGTGGCTACTCCCTCTTCGTGCTTGACCTGGACGGTCGGCGGGTCCTGCTCCACCACGCCGGGCATTACGAGAACCCGCCGTTCCAGCGCCCGGTGACCGAGCTTGCCTGGGACCCGGCCCCGCTGGAGGCCTTTCGCGACAAGGCCCTGCTGGCCGTCGTCGAGCCGACCGACATCGGCGGGGGCCCGGTGGAGGTCTTCATCGAGGCCGCCCTCGACACGCCGCTCCTCAGCCCCTCGATGCGCCGAAACCTCGACAAGAGACGCATGTTCGTCGTGGGCGAGATCGAAGGCCGGCAGGAAGAACACAAGACCGATCTGCTCCTGCCCACCCTCTCCGTCGCCATCGAGATCAGGGATCCCAAACGGGCGGAGGTCGAGCTGGACGAGCACGTTCTTCACTGCGCCGAGGCCATGAACCGGCAGGCTCGACGCGCCCTGAAACCCTCGCCGGACGCGGCGTCGGAGGGCGGACAGGAGGCGCCGCAGATCGACATCCCCTCGATTCACACCTTCCAGCCGGGCGAGACGCGGCAGATCGATCTCGCCCCGCTCATGGAGCGATACGGCCCGGATCAACCTCTCCTCCAGTCGGTAACCCTGGACTGGTCGGTGACCAGCGGCCCCTTCGGGAACTACTGCGTGGTCGCCACCCATCCCGAACAACTGCGCCAGACGATCGAAGCGCTGCAGAGCCCGTGCGACGGCCCGACGCGGCGCGAGAAGATGACGAGCGCGGGGTTCCTGGACGGGCGGCGGATGGCGCGGCAGTTGCAGAGCTTCGGCGAACAGGCCGAGCTGCTGGCCGAGGCCGATCCGCGCGCGGTGACGTCGTTCCGCGAGACAATGCAGCTCCTCTCCGAACTCGCCGCGGGCATCGAGCGCTGCTGCTGGGAGCTGCGCCGCCCCTCGGAGAAAGAGGTGCGAATCGAGGCGAGAATCATCCTGGCCGAGCCGGACTCGGCCGGTGGCCGGTGATCGACGGCCCGGCGCGGCCCCGAGAGGGGAAGGCCGGCCCGTCAACCGATAATCGATAAACCGATAAGCGGCAGGCGCTTGCGGAAAAGTTCCACGAGACCGCACAGCCGGAACGCCTTCGCCGCCCTTCGACGCGATCTGTGCAGCAGTCCCTCCGATAGACCGATCGCTGCTGTGCCTCGGCGATGTCGAGGCGTTCAGCACACGCATCACGACCGCCGACGGCGACGCCGTCGGACGAGCAGGGATAAGGAAAGGGCCGGACCGAGGAGGGGAGAGTCCGGTCCGACCCTTCGACCTGAGCCGACGGGTGTTCGGAATACCCGTCGGCGTTCGCGCGCGAGCCACGGAGGTACGCATCCGGCGGACGTGGCCGGCCCGCCGGGCCGGCTTGACCCGGCACCCCCGTTATCGGGCGCCGTCGCGCCGCGCTTCAGCCCTTCGAGCGGATTGCAGATAAAAACTCGCTTCCGCCGCGCCTGGGCGGAGGACTATCGGCCCGGGCCGGATCGGCGGCGTGGCAGCGGCGGCCCCATTGCATCCCGCCCCTCCCGCCTTCCGCGGACGCTTTGGCCCGCCGCGGCCGCATCGGCCGATAATACCGGCGAGTCATGGGCCTGATCGTTCAGAAATACGGCGGGACATCGTTGTCCGATCCGGATCGCATTCGGCGCTGCGCCGCCCGCGCCGTCGCCGCGCACCTCGAGGGGCACGCGGTGCTCGTGGTCACCTCGGCGATGGGCCGGACCACCGACCAGCTTCTGGACCTCGCCGGGCGGATCACGACGACGCCGCCCCGGCGCGAACTCGATCTGCTTCTCGCGACGGGGGAGCAGGTCAGCGCCGCCCTGATGGCGATGGCCATTCACGAGTTGGGCGTCGAGGCCGTCAGCCTCCCCGCCCACGGGCTGGGCCTCATCACCGATCTCGTACACTGCAACGCGAAGATCCATCGCATCGAGGCGGACGCGCTGCGCCGGCAACTCGCCGCCTCGCGCATCGTCGTCGCCACCGGCTTCCAGGGCGTCAGCGCCGAGGGCCAGATCACCACCCTGGGGCGGGGGGGTTCCGACACCACCGCGGTGGCCATCGCCGCCGCCCTCGGCGTCCGCCACGGCACCGGGGTGTGCGAGATCTACACCGACGTGGACGGCGTGTACACCGCCGATCCCCGCATCGTCCCCGACGCCCGCCGGCTCAGCCGTCTCAGCTATGGGGAGATGGTCGAGCTGGCCGCCCTCGGGGCCGGCGTCCTGCACGGCCGGGCCGTCCTGTTCGCCCAGCGCTATCAGGTCCCCATGCACGTCCGACACAGTGCCCGCGATGAGGAGGGAACCATGATCGTCCGCGAAACCCCGGAAATGGAACGCGTCTGCGTCGTCGGCTGCGCGCTCACGCCCGACCTGGCGCGCCTCACCGTTCGAGGACTGCACAACACGCCCGGGATCCAATCGAGCATCTTTCGCGCCGTGTCCGAGGCGGGCACCGTGGTTGATGACATCATCCAGATCGAGAACGGCGACGCCGCGGATGTCTGTTTCACGGTCGAAGCGCCCCGCCTGGCCGACCTCCGGGTCGCCGTCCAGGGCGCGCTGGAGACGATCGGCTGCGGCGCGCTGTCCATCGAAGTCGGCCTGGCGAAGATCTCGGCGGTGGGGGTCGGCATGCGCACCCACACCGACGTCGCCGCGACGATGTTTGATGCGCTGGGGAAAGCGGGCATCAACATCGCCAACATCACCACCTCGGAGATCAAGATCTCCTGTTTCGTCCCCCGCGAGGACGGCCGGCGGGCCCTTCGCGCCGTGCATGACGCGTTCAACCTGAGCGAGCATCCGAACGCGGCCGGGCGCGGGACGAACGCAGCGCAGCCGCGCTGCGCCGGGGCCGGAGCCGGCGGCGCCTGAACGCGACGCGCGCTCCATCGCTACACTGCTCTGCCGCCCGGACCGCGCGGGGGAGGGGGGGCGACTGAACTCACTCGTCTCCCCTGGGCCCGGAATCAGATGGAGTATTGGCCATGCGGGTCGCCATGTTCGGCACACAGCCTTTCGAGCGGGATTCCTTCGAGCGCGCCAACGAACGGCACCGTCACGAACTGGTGTTCCTGGAGCCGACCTTGTGCGGGCGCACGGCCGCACTCGCGGAAGACTGCGAAGCCGTCTGCGCGTTCGTGAACGACCGGCTCAATCGTCGGACGTTACAGGCGTTGCATTCCGACGGGACGCGGCTCATCGCCCTGCGCTGCGCGGGGTTCAACCACGTCGACCTCGCCGCCGCGGACGAGCTGGGCCTGACCGTGGCGCGGGTGCCCGCCTACTCGCCGCACGCGGTGGCGGAACACACCGTCGCGCTCATCCTCACCCTCAATCGCCGCCTGCACCGCAGCATCGCCCGCGTGCGCGAGCAGAATTTCTCCCTCAACGGCCTGCTCGGCTTCGATCTGCACGGGAAGACGGTGGGGGTGATCGGCACCGGCCGCATCGGCGCGCTTGTCGCGCAGATCATGAGGGGCTTCGGCTGCCGGCTGCTGGGACACGATCGGCACGAGAACCCCGACTGCCTCGCGCTGGGGATGCGCTACGTGGATGTGGCGACGATCGCGCGCGGGGCCGACATCGTGACCCTCCATTGTCCGCTCACCCCGCAGACCCATCGCCTGATTGACGCGCGATTCCTCGAAGAAGCCAGGCCGGGGATGATGCTCATCAACACCAGCCGCGGAGGACTCATCGACACCCGTGCCGTCATCGACGGTCTGAAGAGCGGCGCCGTCGGGTTCCTCGGCCTCGATGTCTACGAGGAAGAGGGCGATCTGTTCTTCCGCGATCTGTCCGACGAGGTCATCCGCGATGACGTCTTCGCCCGCCTGCTGACGTTCCCCAACGTGATCATCACGGCCCACCAGGCCTTCCTCACCCGCGAAGCGATCACCGAGATCGCGGCGGTGACGCTCCGGAACATCACCGATTTCGAGAAGGGCGGCGTGCGTGAGGAGAACCTCGTCACCGAGCGGAACGTGCAGTCGTGACCGTCGACAGGCCGCGGCCGCGGCGCGCCGGGCCGCCCGGGCACCAAGGATCCGGCGGCCTCACGCGCAGCCCCGCCGGGGTGCCGGCGGTGTCGGCGACGATAGACCGCGTGCGCGCGAGGGTTCTCGCGGTCCGGTGCGTGAGCTCTCTGGTGCGTCGGTGAGCTCGTGGACCCCGGGCCGCCGGCGCGGGAGCTCCGGCGGTCCTACACGAAGGCCTCCACGGTGCCGAAGGTGTCGGTAAGTCGGGATCGTTTGCGCGCGAAGGCTGTCGCCGTCGTCCCGCGCCCAAGCTGTCCGGGGCGTCGAGGATCTCGCGGACACCGCGGCGATCGCGCGGGGCTGCCGCGGCTCGCGTCCCGCAGCGCGGAACCGGCCGGCCGGAATGGGCGCCCGACAATTTAACATAATCTGGACAGCCCCCGGGCGGCCCGGCAGGGGAGCACCCCCGCCTCCGTTCGCCCCCCTTCGCCCCGTCTGCCCCTCTTGACCCTCTCGGGGTCGCGGCGGCGGTTGCCGGCGCGATTTCGACCCGCCAAACCCGCACAGAATTGTTGACAACACCCGCTGCCGGCCGTCACAATGTAACGGTCCGTGTGGTCGGCGCACCGCGGGGTCTGCGGTGCGCCTTCGAAGAGAGAGAGCTTCGAAGAAGAGAGAGCGCTTGTCGCCGGCGATCGGCGACGGGAGGGAGCGCCTGTCTGGACGGCCTCCGATCAACCTGATCCCTCGCCTCGGGCGCGTGCCCGAGGAGTATCGCGCGCGATTCAAGAAGTGGAGGAAACTATGAAGACACTTGCAATTGCCCTGAGTGGGGCGGTCATCATGGGTGTGACCGCCTCCGCGACGGCCGGGGACTACATCCTCGACCAGAACCAGCCCAACGCCAACGTGTACATGGCGGCGTTCTCGCAGACCGATCTCGCCCAGTCCTTCCAGCAGTCGGCGGACAACATCGCCGGCGCGGGGATTCAGCTCTACACGACCGGCAGTTCCGGCACGGTGATCATCTCCGTATGGGATGCACTCCCCAACGCGGGCGGGAACATGCTCGCCCAAGCGTCCGATGTCGGCTCCCCGGGCGAGTGGATCGACGTGTACTGGGATCCGGTCGATGTGACGCCCGGCGAGACCTACTACCTGGTCTTCGAGGACGAGGGCAACACGGGAATGGGTATCTATGGCGACGTGAACAACCCGTATCCCTACGGCCACGTGTTCGCCAACCCCGGCTACCAGCCCTTCCCCGACTACGACTACACGTTCCGCACGTGGGCCATTCCCGCGCCGGGCGCGCTGGCGCTGCTCGGCCTGGCCGGCCTGGTCCGGACCCGCCGCCGCTGAGCGACGGGCCGCGCGACAGCGCAAATGGAATCGTGAGCGTCACGGGCCTCCACACTGGAGGCCCGTTTTCCTATTCTCCCTGTTCGATGTCTTCGTCGGAAACGCCCGCCCGGCGGTGGGGGGACGCTCCGCTCAGCGGTGGCCCGACGCTCCGCGTCGTGCGGAGTGACCCTGCGCCGGCAGCGCGACGGTAAGGCGCGCCCGCGGAGGTGCATCCGAAACTGTTGACCGCGGCATCGACCATCCTTGTCCCGGCATCGATGTAATCCCGCCGGCTCGCGACCGGCCGGGTCGCCTCATCCCAAGGACTCGACGATCATCGCACGGGCACCACCGGCGCAGGCGTCGAAAGCCGGCACGTGACGGTCGAGAGCCCGCGCGTGATGCGTGATGACGGATCGCCGCGCGGCCGGCCGGGGGCTGCATCTTCCTCCACCACGCCACGCGGTCAGAGCCGACACCGCCGGCGTCCAATGCGTGCGGCACCGTCATCCAGACCCGGCAGCGTCGGCATCCCTCACGAGGCACAGCACCCCCGCCTGACGCGCCACGGCCAATTTAACGTAACATGCATTATCGGACGAGGCGGCAGGGGGCGGTCAGAATGGGCCCACGCTTCTGTCAGGCTGCATCGGACGTCGTATATCGCACGACTGGCCGGCGTTCAAACAACACCGCGCCGGGATCGCGCCGCGCGTACACGTTCGGCCGGCGGCAATCTGCCGGATTCGGCCCGCGCATGCCGTCATCGGTCACCCGCCGTATCGCCGCGGCTCGCTTCGTTGATCGTGCCCGCCTCGTCGTGTTCAGCGGAGGCAAACAGGTCCTCGCCGCGCAGGAGGGTCTCAAGTTCCTTTGTCATCTGCGGGCGCGTCTGATCGCCCAGAAAGCCCATGTGCACGGCCTGCACGAGGCCGTTCCTGCCGATGATCACCGTCTGCGGGATGCCGCTGACCTTGTACCGGTCCGCCACCTTCCCCTCACGATCGAGGGCGATGTCGAACGTGTACTCGTTGCTCTGGACGAAGCTTCGCACGCGCCCCTCGGCCTCGGCGATGTTGACGGCGTAGAACCGCACGCCACGATCCTCGAACTCTTCGGCCACGCCCGCCACGAGCGGCAGCGCCCGGCGGCACGGCCCGCACCAGGTGGCCCAGAAGTCGAGGATGACGATGTGCTCGCCCTTGAGTTCGGCGAAGTCGACCGTTCCGCCTCCCAGCAGCGGCAGCGTGAACTCCGGGGCCGGCTCGCCCACCAGCTTCGTCGCGGGCTCGCGTCGCGGCGGCGCCTCCGGCTCCTGATAGAACGTGTCCGTCTTTTCCGCCCCGGCCGGCGGTTTGAACGCGAACACCCCCTCCGCCGGCGCCTGCCTCGACCAGTCGAAGAACGTGAAGGACAACTGCGGCGCCGGCTGCCCGGGCGCCTCGCCCGCGGAGGCGGCCATCTGATCGTAGAACTTCTGCAGATCAGGCTTCGCGCGGTACAGCCAGGGCTCTTCGCCGCGATGAATCCACAGGTGAACGTCGACGTTCTCTTCGCTCTCGACGCGAAGGTGATGCAGGTCCCGCTCGTCAACGGTCTCTTCGCCCACGTAATGCAACCGCGTGCCCGTCCGCGTGAGCTGGGCGTAGGGATCGTCGCTCAGGACGCCGATGAGCACCTGAAGCTCGGCTCCGCCGGAGGCGCTGAGGAACGTCATCTCCGGATCGCCTTCCACCATGGCGTCGAAGGATGAAGGCGCCTCCCTGAGCAGGTAGCTGTTGAGCACGGGAACGTGCAGGTAGAGCTGCTCGCCGTCGCACACGACCTCGCCCTGGTACTCCCCGACGGGCACTTCATCGCCGTTCATGCGGGCGTCACTCGCCCGCATGGCGAAGTGATTCGGCCGGCGCCAGGAGAAGGTCGAGTCCACGTCGAGCGTCATCTCCTGGCCGAACTGGGTCATCGACAGCGCCGAGGTGAGCTTGACATCGCCGCGATCCAGATCGCGATAGAACGAATCGAACGCGCGGAGGACCTGCTCGGCCCGCTTGTCGCCGGGCAACGCCGACGACGTCCCGGCCGCCGGTGGGGCTTGCACATCTCCCGCCGGCGTGTCGGGCCCTCCCTGCATCGCCCACGCGATCCCGCACAGGCTCAGCAGGCCCACCGCGACGATGCGAAACAGCCGCTGACTCATCTGGATTGGTTCCTTTTCAAAGAAGGCCGCACGGATGCGGCTCGATCGGGACAAGGCAGCAATGGACGGCGGTCTGTTCGGACGCACCGGTTCCCAGCTTACCGGCCGCTCATCGGCACGTTGCTACAACGCTCCCGGGCCGGTCGGTATTCGGATATCACGGGCTCTTTTCCCCGGCCCCGGCCTCCGGAAGTTGCCTCGCGGCTCCCGGAGGTTCCCCGCCGACTGCGGAAGGCTCGCCTGCCGAAACGCCGGGCATGCCCCCCTGCATCAGGAACGCACCGTGCGCTCGATGGCGTCATCCAGGCGTGCGACGGCGTTCGGCGCCAGCGCGGGCTCGAGATGCGCCGCGATGGCCGCCCGCACGCGTTCGCCGTCTGACGGCGGCTCCAGCGGCGTCAGCCCCCGCGCCGACGGCGGCAGGAGCTCCGGGTAGCTCAGCCGATCGGGCAGCCACGGAAGGCAGCCGGCGAGCAGCGCCTCCACCACCGCGATCCCGAAGAACTCGTGCCGGGCCGTCGAGAGCACCCAATCGCCTCGTCGCAGATGCCCCCAGTAGGCAGCCCGGTCCGGCTCGTAGCCCATGTGATCGATGCGATCGGCCCATCGTCGCCGAAACTCGGCGAATCCAGCCGGCTGCCGACGGAACTGCTCTCCCAGGATCGTCCAGCGGAGATCCAGTGCCTCGGTGTACCGATCGGCGAGTTTCAGCAGCTCCGCGGGCCCCTTGTCATGCTCCCAGCGATGCGGCCAGACGACGCGGTTTGGTTTATGTAAAACTTCCCCCTCTCCCCGTCGCCGCCCTTCAGATCCACGATCGTGGCCGGCCAACGGCACAGCAGGCCCGCCTTCCGCAAACGGACCTTTCGACCGCAGAACGTCCGAGCGCCGAGTTTCCGGGGGCGGCGGCTCGACGGGCGGCCAGATTACCTCGCTGCGATCCGACACGCGTCGAGCCACATCCTTCAGACGCCCGTCCGGCGCGTGCCGCAAGACCGCCTCGATCCCCTCGATGAACGATCGGCGATTCCAGTCGCTGTTGAAGATCACGCGATCCGCTGCCAGAATGCTCGTCAGATTGGTCAACGCGAAATGCACATCCCGGCCGCCCCCGGAAGTGTCGGCCCCAGAATCCACGTCCACACAAGACCGGTCACCGGAGCCTTCGCCCCCGCAGCTTCCAACGCCCGCACCCGAATGGGCGTCCTCGGAATCTCCGGCAGTGCGCGCCCTCCGGCCGGCCTCTTCGCCCCGGTGTTCGTCTCCCCGCGGATAAGCGATCTGGTTCTCGTGCATGTAGAGGATCGCGGGGGTGCCGCGGAGGGCCGGCGGGAGCCCCGCGATGAGATCGGCCAGGCTCAGGAGGGAGGTGGCGAAGATCGCCTCGATCGGCCGCTCCAGTTCCCCCGCCCCGGCCGCCTGCTCCAGCAGCTCCAGAGCCCCGAGGCGCATGCGCCACTTCCACGCCCGCGCCGGCCGGGTCAGCCACCTCCATTCGTGGCGTGAGTGACGGGAGATCGATTCGCGCACCGCGCGATGCGAGCCGCCATCGTAGGGCTCGAAGGCCAGGATCCGGCGTGATCGATCGGCGGCCATCGCCGTGCAGCGTAGTCGTGATCGTCGATCGAGGCGAAGCCCGCCGAGTCGGCCCGCGGTCGGCGCGGGCTCGCGACGGTGGCGGCGCGCGGTACACTCCCTGATCCTCATGCCTCCCACCCCCCCACGCCAACCCGATCGGCCGTCCCCCCCCCAGCCGGGCAGCAGCGAAGCCGAGGCGATGGCCCCCCTCTGCTCGGTCTTCCGCCGCTACCTCAAGTCGCTGGGCCTGAAGTACACGCCCGAGCGGGCCGACATCCTCAACGCCATCATCGAGCGCGATTCGGTCTTCGAGGTCGAGGAGCTGCTCGCCGACATGCGCCAGCGCGGCTATCGCGTCTCCAAGGCGACCGTCTATCGCACGATCAAGCTTCTCCAGGATGCGGGGATCATCACCCAGGCCCTCTTCGATTCGCGCCAGGCGCATTACCAGCTCATCTACGGCCAGGCGCAGCGCGATTACATCGTGTGCATGAAGACCGGGCGCACGATCGAGTTCACCGACGAGGACCTCATCGCCCTTCGCGACCGCATCTGCAAGAAACACGGCTGGGATCCCGTGGGCCATCGCTTCCAGATCTACGCCATCAGCCCCGAGGGACGGGAACAGGCCGAAGAAGGCGAGGAAGAGGCGTGCGACTGATCAACGCCGCCGACGCCGATAGCGCCGCAATTATCGCGATCGCGCCGCAGCAATCGATTCCTGCAGTATCGCCAAGCCCACGGATTCCTTCCGCGGGACGTTCACCTGTCACGCGACGGCACGTGACCTTCCAGCGCGGCCCGCTCGCGAGGACGCGGCGGCTCGCAGGGGCGAAAGACCCACCATCCGCCGATGCCGCGCGTGCCATGTTTCATCCGCGAAGCGGTGAAGCATGCGCCTTCTACGCCGACAGCACCCATGCTTCGCCCTGACGGGACGAAGCATGGCACCGCGCGCCCTTACCTACACATCATCCTCTTCGCTGAGCGGACGAGTTGTGCCGTAACCGCCGGTGAACCAGCGGCCGAGATCGACGAGGTGGCAGCGCGGCGAACAGAACGGGAACGTCGGCGCATCATCATCCACCGCCTTGCCGCAGATCGGACAGGGCAGGCTTCGCGCTGCATCCGTTTCGGCCAGACCGGTCAGACGGTCGGTCAGCGAATCCGGCGCGCTGAAGCACAAACGCCTCGACTGCGCATCCACGTGCGACATCTCGATCTGGAGGCGCTCCTCGGGCAGCGCCTCGCCCAGCCGGTCGGCCCACTCGACGGCGATGATGGCATCGCGCGCCTCGAGGTACTCCTCCCAGCCGATCGTCGCGAGTTCGTCCTCGCTCATCAGGCGATATCCATCGACGTGCACGAGCAGCGCGCCCCCCTGCCCTTCCGCCGGCTCGTACTCCTGGCACATGATGAACGTGGGGCTGGAGACATCCGCGGGATCGAGGCCGAGCCCCTCGGCCAGCCCGCGCACGAAGCAGGTTTTGCCCGCCCCGAGCGGACCGGTGAGGGCGATCACGTCGCCGGGCCGCAGGCGCGAAGCGAGGCGCACCGCCAGGCGTCGGGTCTGCGCTTCGGAATGGCTGACGATCTCAATCATGCGGCGGCGGCCCGGTTGAATCACGATTCGTGCTGCCAGCCGAGTTCATCGGCGGTGATGGTCTCATCGCCGTGCCGGATGACCACCGCCGGCTCGCCTTCGCCGCGTCGCGGCGAAACCCGGCCGATGGCGGTGACAGGCAGCCCGCCGGTGAGGCTCGCGGGCACGTCGCCGGCGGCGGCGAAGAGCAGCTCGTAATCCTCGCCCCCTTCCGCGGCGACGCGCCAGTCCACGCCCGCCGAACAGGGGATCTGCGCCGCGTCGATGACGATCTGCACGTTCGAGGCCTCGGCGATGTGGGAGGCATCGCGCCCCAGCCCGTCACTGAGATCGATCATCGCGTGCAGGTTCGGCCCCAAAGCGGCGGCGAGCTGGATCGCCTCGGCGATGCGCGGCTCGAAGGTGAGGTGCTTGCCCCCGCCGTCCTCGAGCACCGATCCGCCCAGCGCGCCGGTCACGTAGACCACGTCGTCGACCTCCGCGCCGGCGCGGGTGATCGCCCGCCCGTTCACCGGTTCGGCGAAGACGGTGACCGAACAGGTCAAAGGATGCGAGGCGTCGCCGTGGAAGGCGATATCGCCGCCGACGAGGGGGCAGTCGTAGTCGGCGGCCGTCGCCCGGATCGCGTCGAAAAGGGCCTCGGCGCGCTCGGCGCCGAAATCCGGAGGCAGAACGACGGCCGCCAGCGCCCCCACCGGCCGGACGGCCATCGCGGCGATGTCGCTCAGCGATCGCGTCACGGCCTTGCGGCCCGCCAGCGCCAGGGGCGTCGTCTCGAGGCGCACGTGCCGGCCGTCGATGACCTGATCGACGGCTGCGAGCAGATCCCGTCCCGCGAGGCGGATCATCGCCATGTCGTCGCCGGGCGGGATGGCGATCTCCCCGGCCAGGGCGGCGTTCGCATCGTAGATGTAACGAAGCAGCTCGAACTCGCGCATGGTGCCACAGTGTAGGTCGACGCGGCCGCGGCAAGGGGCCGTACACTGACACACCTTCGTCGGCGCGGCGGGTCGGTCGCAAGCGACCCCGGCGCCGGCGAGCTCGATGCGGGCTCTGCGAGGAACGGCGGCGTGCTGTCACTACCGGAAGACTACGGCCTGGACGAGGAGCAGACGCTGGCGTTCACGGTCGACGACGACCCGCCGGCGGGCTTCGAGGCCTTCTGGTCCGCGTTCCGGGAAGAGATCGCCGCGCTGCCCTCCACCTGGCGCGGGACGGTCGACGGGTCGCTCGGGCAGTTGATGATCGAGTCCGTGCGTGGCGTGCGGGTGATCGCCCGCCTGTCGATGCCCACGCCGAAGCCCAGGGCGGTGGTGATCACGACGCACGGCCCGCCGGATCGGCCGGCGGAGTGGTCGCCGGAACGCCTGCTCCTGACGGCGCTGACGGGTGAGCCGGACGTGTTCCCCGCAGCGCCGGAGCCGTGGTCGGAGGCGGGGCTGGCCACGCTGCGGCTGGCCGTACGAGGCTACCCCCCTTCCACGATGGACATCGACGACTTGCGCCCGGACTGGATTCTCACGAAGCTGGGGCTCGCGGATTCCTGGGTCGTGCGCGGGGCGGCGGCGGACGTGGTGCAGGCGTATCGATGCGCGCGGCGATACTTCGGGCCTGCGATGCCCATCGGTCTGCACGGCGAATCGCTGGGCGGAGGGCTGGTGGTGATCGCGGCGGCCCAGCTCGCCGCGATGGATGATGAACCCTTTCGCATGGTCCTGGCGCACCCGGATCTCGGGGCGTGGCGATGGCGAAGCGAGCAGTACTGCGGCGGCCCGGGCGGGCGCGTGAACGAGCGGCTCACGGCGATGCGGGAAGACGGCCCGGCGGTCCTGGAGACGATGCTCCTTTACGATGCGGTCTTCCACGCCCGCCGTCTCCGATGCCCCACGCTCTGCAAGCTGGCCTGCCGGGACGACATTGTCCCCGCGGCGGCGGCGGCGGCGGTGTTCAACGCCATCGCCGGGGAGCGGAAATGGCGGTACCGGACCGCCTGCGGGCATTTCGACGGAGGGCTGGAGGACGCCCGTCGGCACAGAAATTTTACCCAAATTAACAGCCGATTTCTGGACCCGACGATCGAGCCGGAGGAGGCGATCGGCGGGGGCGACGGCGGAGCGTGATCTGTAAACCTATTGAACACATGATGTTATAACACACATCGTCGCGCGGCCACCCCGCGACGCCGGCGGCGAGCGGGCCGTTGCCGGCTCTCCGGATATTCAAGGCCGTCTTGGCGCCTGCCCGATATCCCGCTATACAGCCCCCACTTCCCCCTGGGTGCCGGGCGGCCGAGCCGGATGAGGCAGCGTCCGGGCCCCGAAGTGGGAGGTTGCTCTCGCGACCGGCGTGCCCAGGCTGCCCAACATCTCTGGTTGAACCTCTTTTGTCCTTCAATCGTAAAAGACAGTGGACAAGTTGGCGTATATGACTGCGCGGAAGGTCCGCGGGGAACAGCGAAGTATCTTCCGCGCGAAATGAGTCTGTGAACTGGAGCGAACCGGAACCCCTCTTCTTCTCATCACTTGCTCCTCAGTTCTTTCCTCCTTTCTTCTTTCTCCTCCTTCGCCGTCTCGGCTCCCCCGCTGGGACGGCGAGTTTTTGCGCGCTGCGGGCGAATCGCCGAGGCGGCGATTCCGGCCACGTCGCCCGCAAGGGGGTGAGAACTGAGCGTGACCTCCGGGGCTTCCCGGTGCCGGCTCCCGAGCCCTCTGGTGTCATCGGATCGCATCGCCCCGTCGCGCCGTCTCAGCCTCCGGCGGCGGCGAGGAGCTCGCGATACACCCGGGCATCGGATTCGGTGAAGCAGCAACAGATGACGCGATCGAGCCGGTGTTCCTCGCCCAGCCAGAGGCGGATGGTGTCCAGGGCGATGCGGGTCGCGTCCTCGATGGGATAGCCGAACACGCCGGTGCTGATGCACGGGAAGGCGATGGAGCGGAGGCCCTCCGCCTCGGCCAGCTCCAGGCTCCCGCGATAGCAGGAGACGAGCTGCTCGGGCTCGCCGGAACAGCCGCCGTGATAGACCGGGCCCACGGTGTGAATCACGCGGTCGGCGGGCAGCTCGTATCCGCCGGTGATGCGGGCCTCGCCGGTCGGGCAGGGTCCGACGCGGGCGCATTCCTCGGTAAGCCTCGGGCCGGCGGCGCGGTGAATGGCCCCGCACACGCCCCCGCCCGGCGCGAGCTGCGCGTTGGCCGCGTTGACGATGGCATCCACCTCCAGGCGTGTGATGTCGCCCACGATGACTTCCGGTTCGTTCATGGTGTGTGCTCCGCTGAAGCGGTCTCGAGCCATTGGATGAGAACATCGGCGTGCCGCGCGGTCGCGCCCTGATGTTCGCGGATCACCGCCCGGCCGCAGGCGGCAAGCCGCGCGCGGCGCGAAGGGTCTTCGAGCAGGGCCGATACGGTCCCGGCAAGCCGATCACGATCCGTCTGGACGATCCCGTCGCCGGCGAGCAGGGCATCGACGGTGGCCTGAAAATCGCTGACGGCCGGCCCGACGATGGTCGGCTTGCCCAGCGCGATCGGCTCCATCATGTCCGAGCCGTGCAGGTTGCCGAAGCTGCGCCCGATGACCACGACATCCGCGAGGGAATAGGCCATGCGCAGCTCTCCGATCGTATCGAGCAGGAAACGCCCGGCGGCGCTGCCGCATTCTCCGCGCGAGCGGCGGGCGCAGTCGGGCATATCCGCCGCGGCCTGATCGAACCACTCGGGCTTGCGCGGGGCGCAGAGAAGCTGCACGCCATCGGGAACCGCCGCGCAAAGCAGTGCATGTTCATCGGGCGCCGTCGACCCGGCGACGACGAGCGGGCGCTTGCGGTCGATACCCAGCGCTCGGGCCAGCTCGTCGGCGCCGTCGACGCGGTCGGCGATCTGGGCCGTGTCCCACTTCATCGTCCCGGTGACCTCGATGCGGCCGGGCTCGACCCCGAGTTCCCGGAATCGCCGCGCGTATTGATCGTCCTGGACGCACGCAAAGCCGAGGCGCCGGAAGCTGCCCTTCACCAGCCGTGCGATCCGCCGGTATCGCGCCGCGCTGCGGGCGGTGAGCCGGCCGTTGATGACCCCGACCGGGATGCGACGCCGGGCGCAGGCGGCGGTGAAGTTGGGCCAGACCTCCAGCTCGACCAGCGCCACCACGTCCGGGCGCACACGGCGCAGGAACCGCACCACGGCGAAGGAGAAATCGAACGGATAGCGAACGACGGCATGGCGATCGCCGAACAGCCTGACCGCGCGGGCGTAGCCGGTGTCGGTGGTCGAGGCGATGACGATCTGCGGCGCTTCCGCCCGGCCGGCCAGTTCCTCCACGAGCAGCCGAATGGCATTGACCTCGCCCACGGAGACGGCGTGGAGGAGCAGTCGCGGCCGATCGGGGGCGGCGAGGGCGGCCCCCCCGCCCAGACGCCCGACCCAGTCCGTGCGGATCTTGCCCGTGCGGATCATCCGCGTCAGCCAGACGGGGGCCGTGATCAGGGCGGCCAGCAGGTAGGCGAGATCGACCATCCACGCCATGGCCGGAGAGTGTAGCGATCCACCGGAGGCGGATCGGCCGCCCGGCCCGGGACCGGCGGCGGATGGCGGCGTTTGTGGGGCGGTTTCCACACGATTTGTCCGAGATGCTTGCGCAGGAAGAGGAAACGTTCGACATATCTGCTGGTTAAGACGTGAGAGTCTTCTCATGGCCGAACTGCTGATATCCCGAAAAGACGGCGAACTGCTGCTCACCGTCGACCTCGCCGACCGGACGAAGCTCACCATTGGCCGCTCCCCCCGCTGCGATCTGACGATCGAGGCCTCGTCGATCAGCCGGCGGCACGCCCTGCTCGTTCGGCACGGAGGTCACTGGGTCCTGCTGGATACCGGCTCGTCGACGGGCGTCTTCAGCGGCGAGGTTCGGACCCGCTGTACCCAGCTCAGGGAGGATCAGTGGGCACGGATCGGGCCCGTCTACCTCTGGCTCAACCTGACGGGCGACGAGCCCGCCGAGCCGACCCGGGAGGCTGAGGAGGGGGATGGCGAGGCGCGGCCGGGGCGACGCCAGTCGCCCTGGAGCCTGCCGGAGGATGATCCTCTTCTCGCGGCCCTGTCCCCGACAGCCGATTCGGAGCCGGAAGAGCCGGCCGGAGCGGAGCTGCTGCTGTACGACCTGGACGGCCACCTCCTTCGCCGAAAGTCGCTCATCTCCCGGGAGAAGCTGACCGTCGGCCGCTCCCATCGGTGCGATCTGACGATCGACGATCAGGCGGTCTCGCGGCTCCACTGCGTGCTGTACCTGGAGGGTGAGCGGTGGTGCGTGGCGGACGCCGACTCCGCCGGGGGCACACGGGTTGACGGGCGGCCCACCCATCGCCGTCGCCTCGACGACCGGATGCTCATCCGCCTCGGCCCGTATCTCCTTCAGGTGGAGGGAGCCCACAAGGGGACGGGGAAGATCGAGGGGGAGCCGACCGCGGCGGCTCCGCTGCACGTTTCCGCCTTCCTGGGCGAGCGTCCGGGTGAATCGGCCGAATCGGGGGATTCGGAGCCGGCGGCGCGGCCGGGCGGTCAGGCCGACCCCGGCCCATCGCCCCGTTCCGCGTCGCGGGAGCAGAGCTCCAGTCGGTCCGATCACTGATCCGGTGCACCGGCGGGGGCCGGGGGGACGCCGCGAGCCCAGTTTCCGCCCATCAATCCCCCTATCCTGCTTGTCAACGGCGATTTGCGCAGGCACAATTGAGCGTGTCGAACGGTCATGGCTCAGAAACGCCCCGGCTCCGATCGGCGGTCACCGGCGGGGAGGCCCCCACCATGATGGAATTGCACGTCTGTAACAAGAACGGTTCCCTCCTCCGGGCCTACGCCCTGGGGGATAATCCCGAAGTCATCGTCGGCCGGGACGAGACGTGCGACATCCGTATCATGGCCAAGAGCGTCTCGCGCGAGCATTGCGCCATCGAACAGCAGGGCGAAGAACTCGTCGTGCGTGATCTCGGCTCGAGCGGCGGGACCTTCGTCCAGGGTGATCGAATCAACACGGTGACCATCCAGGACGGTCTGGAAGTCAACGTGGGGCCCGCGGTGCTCAAGTTCTACCAGGGCGGCATCTGAGACCGGCGCCGCTCTTCCGGCTCTTTTTCGGGACAAGCTGCCGCGCGACTGAGGCCGGCCCGCCTCGTCGGCCGTGGTGTCACGGCGCAGAAAAACGCCGCCCGGCGGGGCGGCGCGGGCGGCGGGTGGCATCGATCATGCAAACGCGCGAGCCGGTTCAGCGGTTCATCCTCGCCAGTTGGCGGCGCAGCTCCTCGATCTGCCGCTCCAGAACCTCACGCTCGGGCACGCCCATGAGCCGGCACGGAAGCGGGCAGCGGTCGACCCAACCGATGAGCTTCTTGAAGATCTGGATCTGCTTGCCCAGCGCCTCGCGGGCGGTGGGCGCCGCCCCGGACAGCGAAAGCTCGCGATTCAGTCTCCGCACGTCTTCCTGGCACCGCTTGACAAGCGTCTGCCAATCCTCGGCGATCTCCCGGCCGTAGGTGCTGATCTCGTACCAGCGGGGCAGATCCAGCAGTTCGGCCAGTTCTTCTTCCGTGTCGGCGGTGCCCTTGGAGAACCCACACTTCTCCGCCTCCGAGGAGTTGAAGGTGAGGTTGTGCTCGCGGTCGGAGAGGATGAATTCGCCGGACGTGTCGCCGTAGAAGGTCACTTCGCCCGTCTCCGGGTCCTTGTCATAGGAGCATTCGTACTTGGTGAGCTTCATGGCGCGGGCGATGTGCTCGCTGTAGCCGGAGCGGCGGGCGACCTCGGCGAGGAACTCCACCCCCAGCTCCGCCAGCTCCTCGGGGGCGGAGACGTTGCCCATCAGCGTGGTCACCGACCCGGCCGTGCCTTCGGTCATGAAGTAGATCTCATCGCAGGCCATCGCGGTCGAGGCGCCGGCGGAGATCGCCTTCTTCACCCACGCGACCACCCGGTGGCGTTTCTTGATGTCCCAGATGGTGTCGGTGATCTCCTCGGACTCGGAGACGAGCCCGCCGTTGGAGTCGATGAGCAGCACGATGATCTGGCCCCGGCCGTACTTGTCGGCCTCCTTCCCGATCATCTCGATCTCGTCGTGTCGGAACTCCATCCCGACCATGCCCTCCAGGGGCAGGTAGAAGACGCCGAGCAGCCGGCCGTCGGCGCTGCGCGGCGCCTCGTCGGGCACCGCGGGTTCGCCGGTCTTCTGCGCCGGTGCCCGTTCGCGCCGGGTAAGGGTCTTCTCCGCCGCTTCGCGCGCCTCGTCATCGTCCCCGAGGGTGCGCATGGCGATGATGTCGCCGCGGTAGATGGTCTTCTGCCTGACGCTGCCGGCGACGTCGGCCTCGAGCATGATGTACAGGTCGGCGACCTTCTTCAGCCGGCCGGTGAGCTTCACCTCGACGTTCTGCTCGAGGAAGGTGACCTGCACGACGTCGGAGACCTGGCCGCGCCACTTCGACCCGTCCTCCAGACGGATCTCGACGGACGGTCCGGCCGCCGCGGCGGAGGCAAGGGCAAGGATGAGACACATCGCGATGAGGCTGGAAAAGAGACGGTTCATAACGGTTCTCGCGTGAATTGACTTTCCCGGTTCCGGTCAGGCGGCGTCAGGCGGGGCGTGGGACGTTCAACGGCCGCCGGGGCCGCCGGGTCCGCGGCGATTCCCGCCTCCCCCGCCTCCGCGGCCGCCCCCCCCGCCGCCGGCGCTGCCGCCCTGCCGCAGCCGGCGGATCTGGATCTCCAGGTTCTCGATGATCGTCTCCAGATCGAACTGACTCACGCCCAGCTCCATCATCACGCGAATCTCCACCGCGCGATAGCGCTTCGTCGCGGCGAGGATGCGCTCGATCGATCGCTTCGCCTTCCCGAGATAGGCCAGCGGATTGTCGCTCGCCCAGCTCATGTACTTGGAATAGTCCTCCCACCACTGATGGCAGTTGTCCAGCAGGCGTCGCCAGTCCTCGCGGTAGTCCTCGAAGAGCTCTTCGCCCTCTCCTTCCAGGACCCGGTACTCGCGGATGCCGAGAAGAAGGGCGAGGTCATCGAGGTTCTCCGCGGTACCCTTGGTCAGGCAGAGATCCTCCGCGTCCTTGGCGTAGAAGTTGGCGCTGAACTCCTCGCTGGAATCGACGATGTACTCGCCGTTCGTATCCAGCGACCAGTCGACCTCGCGCCCCTTCCACGTCGCGGAGAGCTTCTCCTGGGGCAGCACCATGGCGTCGATGAGCTCCAGGGCATACCCGCCGTACTCGACGAATCCCTTCAGCCATCCCAGGTAGGCCTCGCGGTACTTCGCCTGCTTCTCAAAGTCCGACATCTCGAAGAAGGCGCGGGTTCCGGAAATGCCGCCGAAGCGCCCCGTCGGCTTCATGTACATGTCTTTCCACGACATGGCGATGACCGAGCTGATGCCCACCGAATCGTCGATCCACAGCACCTGCGGGATGTCGCCCAGCTCGTCGTGGAACAGGCTCACCAGCTCGCGGTACATGTCGAGAAACTCCGAACCCGACAGCCCGCGCTCGTCCGGATCGAGCGCGACGGAGGCCATCGTGCGCGGCTCATCGAAGTCCCGGCAATCCATCACGATCAGCAGGTAGTCCGGATCCTCCTCACGGATGTCATCGACCATCTCCCGGTAGATCGACTCGTTGATGTCCGTGCCCATCTGCCCCTTCATGGGAACGATGTAGAAGGAGGGCAGGCTCTCGTCGTCCGGATCGCCCTGAAGCGAGCCGTAGGTGCGTTCAGGCACGTCCTCGGCTTCGGATTCCGTTTCTTCGGGCTTCCACATCTCCTCGGGCTCGCCGGATTCTTCGGCCGTCTCCTCGGCGAGGGGAACGTCGCGCCGGATGTTGGCGATCTCGTCCCGCGCGTAGGTGACGGTCGCCTCGAGCCCGCTGGCGCGGTCGATGAGATGGAAGACGATCTCGTTGCGTCTCTCCTCGACGATGCGCCCGTGCAATTCGCGTCCATCGACCATGACGAGGATGTCCTCGGTCCCGGCCTCCTCATCCTCGGGGCCGGCCACGGCCACCCCCACCGTCAGAAGGGTCGCCGCGACGACCAGGAGCATCATGCTCACGCTGTTCAGGAACCGCATCTTCATGCCGCTACCTCGACTTGATGTTGGGACGAGCCGCATTCACATCCGCTGCGCTGCCGACTCGACGGGAGTAGAACCAACGCCGCCCGCCGGCGGGAAATGGCGCGGCGGGAGCTCGGCTGTACTTTATACGACGCGCCGCGGGGGGCGAAGTTCCGCCGCCCACGCTTTTTGCCTGCCGCAGCCCCCTCGGAGGCGGCCGGGAGGCCCTCCTACGCCGTCCCGGACGCCCCGCCTGACTCCTCCGCCGCGGCGAGGATCGTCCGCGCCAGGTCCAAGGCGGCCCGGCGGGTGGTGATCGCCCCCTCGAGCTGGGCGTCATAGACCCCGTCGAGGATCTTCTTGAAGACCGGTCCCGGCTCGTAGCCGGCCTCGACGAGATCATCGCCCGTCAGGAGCGGGTCCGGGGCCAGCCCGCTCTCCGCCAGCTCCGCCACCCTCCGCTGAACGTCCACGAACGCCTGAAGATCCTCCGCCTGAAGGAGCATCAGCCCCGACCGGAAGGCCGGCCGGGCCGCGAGGCGCTTCTGCGCGGCCACCCCGAGCCCGCCCCACTGCTCCCGGAGCGCCTGCCGCACCTGAAGACAGCCCGTCAGCTCGCGGAGTTCGACGTTCGACAGCATCAGCGCCGCCCCCCACCGCCGGGCGATCTTCCGCAGATCGGTCCCGGTCCCGTCGTGTCGATCGAGCAGCCAGCCGGCGAGGCAGGTGGGATACGCCGCCTCCTCGGGCAGGCGTCCCAGGCGGCGCGGCGCGACGATCATGTGCGTCTCATTCAGGACTGCTGCATCGACGTTCAGGTACTGCATCTCCCACGCCGCCACCGCGCGATTCGCCCCGGCGAACATCCACTTCACTTCCTGGCCGATGCGCTCGCGGCTGATGCCCCTCAGTTCGCCGGATGCGGCCCGGATGGCCTCCGCCGTCTCCGCCTCGATGGCGAACCGGAACCGCGCCGCGAAACGGATCGCCCGAAGCATCCGGAGGTGATCCTCATGCAGCCGCCGGGCCGGATCCCCGATGGCGCGAATCACCCCTGCCTCAAGGTCCTCCCGGCCTCCCACGTAATCGATGATCTCTCCCGTCAGGGGATGCTCGAAGAGCCCGTTGATGGTGAAGTCGCGCCTCCGCGCATCATGCTCGGCGTCGGTGAACGACACCGCGTCCGGGTGCCGGCGGTCGGAGTACACGCCGTCCGTGCGGAACGTGGCGACCTCGATCACGTGCCCTTTCCGCCGCACGAGCATCACGCCGAACGATTCGCCCACGCTCTGGGCCCGCGGAAAGACCGCCTTCACCTGCGCCGGTCTTGCGTCGGTGGCAATGTCGTAGTCCTTCGGCTCCAGCCCCAGCAGCCGGTCGCGGACGCATCCGCCGGCGAAGTAGGCGATGTGGCCCGCCTGGATCAGCGATGAGGCGATGCTGACCGCCGCCTCGCGGAGGCCCGATTCCGCCGTGCTGTCGCCGTCCGATGCGGTCATGGCTGAGCTTATGCCTCCGCGTGCGGTGAAGCGTGCGGCCCGGCCTCCTCCGCCTCGCCCGCCCGTCCCGCGGGTGGGGGAAGCTCCGGCTCGTAGACGAGCACCCACATGTCGCGGGCGTATCGCCTCACCTCCGGCCCCACGAAGCCGTCCACGGTCAGGTTCAGGTCGTCCGGCCCGCGAGGGCTGCGGAGGAAGAGCAGGCCTGGTTTCGCCATGAGTCGGCGAAGGCGGCTGATCTGCCCCAGCACCCGCCGACGCGCCGACTCCTCCAGCATCATCGCGTACGGCGGGTCAATGAACACCACGTCCACCGGCTTCGGCGCCCGCAGCAGGAGCGTCTCGCTCAAAGCCTCGCCCCGGATCGCCGTGGCCCGATCCGCGCAGCCGAGGGCGTCGATGTTCTGCTCCAGCAGCCGGAAGATGGATCGGCTCTGCTCGACGAGCACGACCCGCTCGGCCCCGCGGCTGACCGCCTCCAGCCCCATCGATCCCACCCCGGCGAAGAGGTCCAGCACGCTTCCCCCCTCGTCGAACCACTCCCGGAGCATGTTGAAGACCGCCTCCTTGATGCGTTCCGGGTAGGGCCGACTCACCGCCTCATCCGGCGGCGAAAGCAGCCTCCGCGACTGGTACTCACCGGCAATGATCCGCAGCATGGCGGAAACGAGCATCGCCTGTCCGTCGCGGCGCGTCAATCAGCGGTCGCCTAACGGAATGCCCGGCGGCGTTCGACTCATCGGCGCCGCGTGCGACCCCTTCCTATCATCCCCACCATGCTCGAGCGGTTCACACAGCTTCCCTCGGCCCTCCAGGCCGCCGCGCGGTGGCGGCGGCTGGGCGTGTCCGACATCCCCGCCATGATCGTCCATCCCGATTGGGATGGCGACGAGGTGGCGACGAAAGCGCCGCTCGTCATCTGGATGCATGGCCGCACGGCGCGCAAAGAGATCGATCCCGGCCGGCCGCTGCGCCTCCTGCGGGCCGGTATCGGCTTCTGCGCCGTCGATCTGCCCGGGCACGGCGAGCGGTACGACCCCGCCCTCCAGCACCCGGCCCACTCGCTCGATCTCATCCTCCAGATGATCGACGAAATCGACGAGATCATCGATGCCGTGCGCGAGATGGGCATCTTCGACCCGCACCGCATGGGCATCGGCGGGATGTCGGCCGGCGGAATGGCCACCCTCGCCCGCCTCTGTCATGAGCACCCCTTCCGCTGCGCTTCCGTCGAGGCGGCCACCGGCTCGTGGAAGCACCAGCGGCACCGCGAGATGTTCCGCGACCGCACTGGCGAAGCCATCGCCCGCTCCAACCCGCTGGCGAACCTGCACGGCTGGCGCGAGATCCCCCTCCAGGCATTCCACAGCCGCGGCGATGCGTGGGTCGACTTCGAAGGTCAGCGCATCTTCCTCGACGCCCTGCGCGCGCGCTACCGCGATCCCGACCTTATCGAGTTCATCATCTACGAGGACACCGGCGCCCCCTACGAGCACGCCGGCTTCGGCCACTTCGCCGCCGACGCCAAGCAGCGCCAGCGCGAGTTCTTCACGAAACACCTCCTGCCGGACGGCCACCGATGACCGGTAGGGTGGGTGGAGCGACGCCAGGAGCGATACCCACCGCCCCATCCGCACGATAGAATACGCCACGATGCAGATTAATGGCCTTGACATCCGGCAAGAGGAGATCGCCGACTTCTGCCGCCGGCATGGCGTCAAGCGGCTGCTGCTGTATGGCAGCGTCCTTCGCGATGACTTCGGCCCGGACAGCGATGTCGATGTGCTCGTGGAGTTCCATCCCGGCCGAACGCCCGGCCTGTTCGGCTTCGGCCAGATGATCATCGAGCTTCGCGAGATCATCGGCCGGGAAGTCGATCTCCGTACGCCGCACGATCTCTCGCGCTACTTCCGCGCTGAAGTCCTCCGCACCGCACGACTCCTCCATGCCGCGTGATCCCCGACGGTTTCCGCTCGATGACCGGCTTCGCATGCAGCACATGCTCGATGCGTCGCGCCACGTCGTGCTGTTTATCACCGATCGTTCACGCAGCGATCTCGACAACGACCCCATGCTGGTCAGGGCGCTCATGAACGCCGTGCAGGAGATCGGCGAAGCCGCTGCGCGGATCAGTGAAGCGGGTCGCGACCGCGCGCCGGAGGTCCCCTGGGGCCAGATCGTCGCCATGCGGCACGTGCTCGTTCACGTCTACTGGGGCGTCGATCGCGATCGACTGTGGAAGACCGCGACCGATGACGTTCCGGTGCTCGTCAAGGCCTTGGAGCAGGCCACCGCCGACTGGCCGTTGAGGGAAGCGCCTGAGGCGTGAAGAGAAGGGACGACCCGTCCAGTCAGGGCCCACGCCGGCGCCCCTACGAGCACGCCGGCTTCGGCCACTTCGCCGCCGACGCCACGCAGCGCCAGCGGGAATCCTTCACGCGGCATCTCGCGCCGGACGGGACATGACGCCGGCGAGCACGTGGCATCTGAGAATCTAAAGGTCTGTGAAAACGGGACTGGACGAGAGATACTACTCCCCCGCATCAAGACGGACGGCGGCCTCAGCCCGCCCCATGGAGGCTTCGAACATCGAAGCTTCCCATGGCTTCCTCGGCGGCTCCTTGTTTTTCGCGCGAATCTTGATCTCAAGTCTATCGAGTTCGGGATCGTTCATGATGTGAATCGTGAGGTCAGAATACCCCGACCACGTGTCTGACCGCTCATGCTGAGGCCACCGAAGTTTGTACATTGCCTGGGAATCGAATCGGTACCCAGTCTTCCCCTCGACCCAGGACTTCGCTTCGTCGGGCGTCATTCCATCACGGCTTTCCAACTCGTCGATCAGTGTTGCGCCTGTAGAGTGATGTGTGTCCTGCATGTGAAACATCCAGAAGCAACCGCGAGAAACCGCCTCGCTCGTCGTCACGAGGAACGTCGCTGCAGCCACATCATACCCGACCGTGATCACGCCGCGTCGAGCAACCTGGTGACTTTCGCGGGCTTCGGGGACTCCGGGGGCTCCGCATTCCGGCGGCCCGTGGTGAATCCGGTCCGGCGGCTCACATCGCCTTTGCCCTGCTCCGGGATTCGGAACAGAGGCGGTCTCGCCCGTCTCTTGAGCCCTCGGACGGCGGGTCCACCGCCAATTGTCAGCTTTTCCAGAGTCACGCGGCGATCACCCGCGAAGTGTTCGGCGCCTCGTGATCCCCCGGTACAATGCCCGGATGGCGAACTTCCAGATCGAACGGCTGCGCACGCTCCCGGTTCATCGCGATGATGAGGTCTGGGAGGTCGGGTTCATCTCGCTTCCTCTGGACGTTTCCGGTGGCGATACGAAACAGGGATCGACTCACCCGATCATGACCGTCTGCGTTTCCTCGCGAGGCGGGGCGGCGGTGACCGACCCGAGCCTTCCACAGGACACGCCACGCTCGGCGATGCTCGATGCCGTCGCCAGCTTCGCGCTCGATCCGCAACTGCCGGGCGCGCCGGCGCTGGGGTATCTCCCGAAGCGCATCCGCACGTCACCCGGCGGCGGCGAGATTGCCGGACAACTCGAAGCCGCCATGCGCGACCTTGGCGTCGAGGTTGAAATCAAGACCGAACTGCCCATTCTCGAAGGCCTTGCATCCTTCCTGGATGAACAGGCGTCGAGCCTCATGGATGAAGGCGGCGCGCCGCACATGGCGGTGCCGGGCATCATGCGCACGAAGGGCATGACGGTCGAACGCGTGCGCGCCTTCGCCGATGCCGCCTCGATCTTCTTCAAGGCCCGGCCGTGGACCCGGTTCCCGAACGAAGTGCTCTGGCGCGTGGAGCCGAAGCCGCGCACGCGCGCGCTCTCTCACTTCACGATCATGGGCGGCGGGGGCGAGGAGTTCGGCCTCGGCTTCCTCACGTCGCCGACGGACATGATGCGCATGATCATCCAGGACGACCCGAGTGCGTTCCTGCAGTCGCGGCGGACGACGATGTGGTCGGTCACGTTCGAGGACATCGGTACCCTGCCTATGCAGGATGCCGACCTCTGGGAACGCGAGTCGCTTCCCGTGGCGGCGGAGAACGGCTACCCGATCCCGGCGGGCTTCACCCCTTCCGGCAAGGTGCGTCGGCCCACGCCCGAACAGCTCGACTACCTGGAAGGCGTTCTTCGCGCCGCGGCCCACCTCACGCCGGATCATGCGCGCGGGGAATCCGTTGCGATGACGGTCCGCACCCACGATGGCGAACGCTCGTTGCGCCTGCGCGTTGCAGCGGATTTCAGCCTCGATGCAGGCGGAGCGTGAGTCTTCACGCCGCATTGAACAGTCTGATGACTTCCGGGAATTTCGGGGCCGCGGCCACGGTCCACGGGTCAATATCCTGCTTCGGCTGCTCCTGGCGTTCGGGCTTCGGCCCGCTCGGCGGGGCGCTTGGGCCGCTCCTCCCGTCGCACGGCGCGGAGCGTCGCGCCACCTTCCTCGCCGTCGCACGACGCGGAGCCTCGCGCCACCTTCCTCTCGCCGCGCGACGAGGAGCGTCGTCCCACCGCTGCGGCAACCGTCCTTTCCGGGGGCTGATCGGACATGCCAGGCAGGGAGATCTGTACGATACTCACCGTCGGTTCGAGAGCTCGTCCGGCCCGGAACGGGAGTGGTCATGCGCATCACGATCGGCAAAGCGCTGTCTCTGCTCGTGGCGATCGCCTGCTTCGTGATGGTCGTCATCATGCACGGCGGGCTCGATCCTGACATCGCTGCGTTCGCGCTCGTGCTGCTCGTGTGCCTGGTGCTGATCTGGTTCGGCGATCTGCTGGGGGCGTACGTGGGACCGATGATGGACGGCGACCGGATCAGCCGCACCACGCCCGGCGGCTGCCTCGCGAGCCTGGGCTGGATCGGTCTGCTCGGCTTCGCCGCGGCCTGGATCTGGTTTCGTCTTTCTGCGCCCTGAGGCGCTTGTCCTCCAAAGCTCGAGAGGGCCCGATGCATGAGCAATCGCGACCATTTCTGACGCTTATCACGCCTCCGGAGGGTGCCGATCGCGAGGCGACGGCGCGGCTGCTCGCGGAGGCGACGGGGTACGACGCCACCACGCTGCGAATGCGGCTCGGTCAACCCCCGCCGATGATCGCGGGCGAGTTCGAGCCGCACGCGGCGCGGCGGGCGGTGGATTCGATCGTGCGGCACGGGGGCGACGCGTTCGCCCCCACCCTTGGCGACATCACCGCCCTCGGGCCGACGCGGAAGGTGCGCGACCTTCGCCTCGGCGGCGCGGGGCTCGAAATCGACCTCTGGCGCGGACCTTCCACGACGGTCGCGCCGCGCGAGGTCCGGATCATCGTGCGCGGCGCGATGAGCGAATCGAAGACCACGGGTCGGGCCCTGACCGCGCTGGACGTCCTCGGGGCGAGCACGGCCAATCCGCGCACGGCCGGCATGGCGGTCGGCTGGGGCGTGGGCGGCGCCTACGGCCTCGCGTTCGGACTCTACCGCTCCTGGCAGTCCGGCGAGTTCCGGCCGGAACGCACCATTCATGCCTCACATAAGCTCGACTTCCACACGACCGACGGGCGCGTCTTCCAGATCGACGGCGACAAGTTCGGCTACGGCATCCTCGGCCGTTTGCGCGGCTACAGCGACAACGAGAACATCGACAGGATGTGCGAGCTGTTCGTGCATCTCAACCCGGATGCGGTGGTCGATCCGTACTTCCGGCTCTTCCGTCCCCCGTCGGGCCACAAGCGCCTGCGGCTGCCGGACATGAAGATCAACAAGGACGATCCGGCCTTTGCGTTCTACAGCCGATGGGCGGCGCTGATGTACCGGCATGTGATGGGGGAGTCTTGAGTCTTGAGTCTTGAGTCTTGAGTCTTGAGCGGTGATTCTTGGGGCCTGGGCCTTGGAGCTTGAGGCGTGAGGCTTGAAGGCCTGTAGATCCGGAGGCTTGCAGACTTGAAAGCATGGAAGCGTTGATTGTGGCCAGCGTCGACGGCCGACCCCGTCGCTTCGTCTCTCCGTCTCCCCGTGACTCCGTCTCTTCCTCCGTCGCTTCATCGCTTCTATGCTTCCCCATGCCCGCGCGTGAGACTGATGCGTTCATTGTTCGGGACTTCACGCCCGCCTATCTCGAGGGGACGGTGCGGTCGACGCTGGATGAGCGCGTGAAGCGCGCGCGGAGGGAGCTTGCCGCCTGCGCCGCCTGCCCCCGGAATTGCGGCGTGAACCGGCTCGAAAACGAGACAGAGTTCTGCGGCATCGGCCGCTACGCCCGCGTCTCCTCCGCCTTCGCCCACCGCGGCGAGGAGGACTGCCTGCGCGGATGGGCCGGCTCCGGCACCATCTTCTTCTCGATGTGCAACCTCCGCTGCGTGTTCTGCCAGAACTGGGACATCTCCCAGCAGGAAGTCGGGCGCGAGTGCGATGCCGACGCCCTCGCCGACCTGATGCTGCTGCTCCAGCATCAGGGCTGTCACAACATCAACTTCGTCACGCCCGAGCACGTCGTGCCGCAGCTCGTCGAGGCGCTGGCGGTGGCCATCGAGCGCGGCCTGCGCCTGCCCATCGTGTACAACACCAGCGCCTACGATGCGCTCGAGTCACTCAAGCTCATGGACGGCCTGGTGGACATCTACATGCCCGATTTCAAGTTCTGGGAGCCGGGGACGGCAAAGCGATTGTGCAAGGCGAAGGACTACCCGCAGCGGGCGCGGGAGGCGATCGCCGAGATGCATCGACAGGTGGGCGATCTGCGCTTCACCTCCGACGGCCTGGCCTGCCGCGGCCTGCTCGTGCGGCACCTGGTCATGCCCGGCCAGGCGGACCAGAGCGCGGCGATCTTCCGGTGGCTGGCGGATGAGATCTCGCCGGACACGTTCATCAACATCATGGGCCAGTACCGCCCCGCGCACGAGGTGGGGCGGGATGAACGATACGAGGATGTCAATCGCACGCCGACGCGCGAGGAGCTTGGCGTGGCGTACGACGCCGCCCGCGCTGCCGGCCTGTCGAGATTCGATAGCCGGCGGGTTTTCACCTTCCGATGAATGCTCCCGGCCCCCGGAATAGAGCCCCTGGAATCGGCCCCGGAATCGGCCTCGGAATCGTGCCCCCGGGAGGGGGCCCTCGGCTATAGTGGTCGGCATCGAGTTGCGGCGATCATGCCGCCAGGGACGCGCGACATGCCTGAATCCGTGCAGCCATCACCGGCGGATCTCCCGCGCCTGTCGGAGGAGGCCGATCGCATCCTCCGCGCGATGCGACGGATCGTCCGGGCCGTGACCATCCATTCCAAGCGCCTCTTCCGCCAGACGGGTCTGACGCTCCCGCAGATCCTGTGCCTGCGGGCCATCGACGCGGCGGCGGACCGACCGGTCACCGCGGCGGACATCGCCCGACAGGTGCAACTGAGCCCCGCCACGATCACCGGCATTCTCGATCGCCTGGAGCGCGGCGGCATGCTCCTGCGCGAGCGCGACTCGCGCGACCGCCGCAAGGTCTACCTGAAGCTGACCGCGCGGGGACAACAGTGGCTGGCCAGCCTGCCCCTGTCCCTCCAGGATCGCGTCGTGCAGCGGTTGAACGACCTGAGCGAGGAGGAGCGGCAGGTGCTGATGAGCTCCCTGGAGCAACTGGTGGACATCATTGACGCCTCCAGCCTTGATGCCTCCCCCCTGCTGGTGCCGGGTGAGGACGCCCGCGCGGCCGCCGAAGAGCGCTGACCGTCCCATCAGATCCATACAGAAACCGAACAGATCTCCTGAATCCTCCAGAACTCCCAGCTTATCGAGCTGGGGGCCGATCTTGACACGGTGCTGGCAGTTCGTATAATTTGTGTACGAATTATATCTGAAGGAACGATATTGGTCGGGAGAGGCCCGGCCGAGTCCGCGCCCTGCCAACGCGGAATCGGCCCTCACCGCACCGAAAACCGCTCTCACGGATGACTGCACCCATGCTGACGATGACGCCCCAAGCCGGTTCATTTCTCTTCAACGCCCTCGACAGCGTCCCGCCCGACGCGGACAAGGACCACTGCTTCCGGCTCGCCCAGTCTGATGACGGGCAGATCACACTGGTCCTGGGCAAGCAGACCGAGCAGGATCTCGCCCTCGCTCACGAGGACAAGACGGTCCTGGTCGTCGATCGTCAGCTCGCGGAAGGCCTTGACGGCCGCCGCGTCGATCTTCAGGACGACGGCAAAGGCGGGGAATCGCTCGTGCTCAGCTAGCTCAGACGAGACGGCGGGAGCCGACCGAACCTCCACCCCTCCTCCGCCGGACGGCGCTCAGGCGCCTCACGGCCGGCGCGGAGGCTGCAGAGCTGATCGGCCATGCTCCCGCACCCGGCCCCGGCCCTCCCGATCCCACGTATCACCCAACGGAAACGAGCACTCCATGACCGATCTCATCACGAATCTCACGATCTCCGGCGACTCCGTCAAGCGCAAGCCCAGACGTCAGGCGCCGGGGCGCCTCGGCCACCGCGACCTGCTCAGCGGTCAATGGTGGCGGCGTTGCGACGCCTGGCGCGATGTCGATGAAGAGACCTTCCTCGATTACCGCTGGCAGAACCGCAACTCGGTGACCGACACCGAGCAGCTTCTCGCCACGCTCGGCCGGCTCGTGGACGAATCCTTCGTGAGCGATGTCGAGGACGGCCTGCACCTGGCCCCGATGGCCATCCGTCTCTCCCCCAACGTCCTTTCGCTCATCGACTGGAACGATCCTTACTCCGACCCCATTCGCCGGCAGTTCATCCCGCTCGGCTCGGAGTCGAAGCCTGATCATCCGATGTGCGCGCTGGATTCGCTCGCCGAGCAGGATGACACGGTCGTGCCCGGACTGGTCCATCGGTATCCGGACAAGGTGCTGTTCCTCGCCCTGGACGTCTGCCCCGTCTACTGCCGCTTCTGCACGCGGTCGTACTCGATCGGCGAGGAGACGGACAACGTGGAGAAGGTGAGCAACCGTCCCCAGCAGGAGCGCTGGGAGCAGGCCTTCGAGTACCTGCGTGAGAACACGCACGTCGAGGATGTGGTCGTCAGCGGCGGGGACGTGTACATGCTGCCGGCCAAGCGGCTGCGCCTGATCGGCGAAGCCCTGCTCGATATCCCGCACATCCGCCGCGTGCGCTTCGCCACCAAGGGCCTCGCGGTCATGCCGCAGAAGGTCCTCTCCGACCAGGCCTGGCTGGATGCGCTCACCGATGTCGTGCAGAAAGGGCGCGAGCGCGGCAAGCACATCTGCGTGCACACCCACTTCAACCATCCGCGCGAGATCACCGACATCTCCCGCCGGGCGTGCGATGAGCTCTTCCGCCGCAGCATCACGGTGCGGAACCAGAGCGTGCTCCTGCGGGGCGTCAACGACGATCTCAGGACCATGCTTCGCCTCGTCCGCCGGCTGTCCTGGGTCAACGTGCAACCGTACTACGTCTACATCCACGACATGGTCCCGGGCGTGGAGACGCTGCGGACCACGCTGGGCGAGGCGATCGAGCTGGAGAAGCAGGTCCGCGGCCGCACCGCCGGCTTCATGACCCCCACCTTCGTCTGCGATGCGATGGGCGGCGGCGGGAAGCGCGACCTGCACAGCTTCGAGCATTACGAGCCGGAGACGGGCATCGCCATCTACCGCAGCCCGGTCGTCAACTCCGATCGCCTGTTCTTCTACTTCGATCCGCTGCGGAACGTCGCGCCTCCGGTGCGCCGGGCCTGGCACAGCGAACACGGTCGCGAGCGCCTGCTCCGCCAGGCGGTCGAGCGGGCCGATCTGTAAGCGTCCCGGAGCGAGCCGGCACCATCGTGGTCCAGCAACGCCCTCCACTGCCCGCCCCCACCGACTCGCGCCCCCGCTGGCGACGGGGGACCGTGCGCGTCGCGTCCGGGGAGCCGATCGCCTTCAAGGACGATTTCTACTCCGATCGGATCCGCTGCGATCACCCTGATCCGAATGCGGCGGACGGCGAAGCGCTGGGGGCCGCCCTGCTCGCCGAAGCGAGGAAGCGCGGCCGGGGACGCGTGGTGATTCTCGCGCCCGACACGCTCGGCCGCGGACTCGCCGCCGCCGGGTACGTCCACGAAGCGACCATGCCCGGCTTCTACAAGGGAAAACAGGACTGCTTCGTGATGGGCGCCGCGCCGGATGCGCAGCGCCGACATCCGGCCAACGAGGCCGACACGCAGAAGGTGGATGAGCTGCTGCATCATCGACGTCCGAGCGGACGGGTGCACGAGCCGGTCCAGACGCATCGGGCCACGACCGACGACGCGGCCGCGATCGCCCGCCTCATCGCCGACTGCTTCGAGTATTACCCGACGCCGAGCGGGGTGCCCGACTTCATCGCCGGGCAGATCGAGGAGGGAACGGTCTTTCGACTGGCGCGCGAGGGCGACCGCGTCGTCGCCTGCGCCTCGGCGGATCTGGTCGAATCGGCGCAGACCGCCGAGCTCACGGATTGCGCGACGGATCCCGGCCAGCGCGGCCGGGGGCTGATGCAGTTCATCCTCGCCGATCTTCAGGCCGACTTGCGGGAGATGGGCTACCCCACGGCGTTCACGCTCTCCCGCGCGTCCGTCGCGGGCATCAACCTCGCCTTCCAGCGGTTGGGATTCGTCTGGCGCGGGCGGATGATCCGGTCCTGCCGGATCGGTGATGGCCTGGAAGACATGAACGTCTGGAGCCGACGACTGGAGCGGCGCGACGATGACCTGTTCGCCGTCCCCTTCGATCGCGCGCTGACTCCCTAGCCTCTCCGGCCGCGCCGCAGGGCGAATA
>JAXHTH010000370.1:0-5282 GCA_034211115.1 Planctomycetota bacterium
GCGGGCGGGGTCTGGGAGGAAACCGCAAAGCTCACGGCCTCCGATGGCGGGTCCAACGATCAGTTCGGCAGCTTCACACCCCTCGATAACGATGTTGCTCTGATCTACGCTATTGGCAAGGCCTACTTCTTCGCGGGGTTCTCGGGCACGGACTGCAATGACAACGGCAGGCCCGACACGTGTGACATCTTCGACGGCGTCAGCGAGGACTTGAACACCAACGGGATTCCCGATGAGTGTGAGGCGGTCGGCGATCTGAACGGCGACGGCATCGTGAACGTGCGCGACCTTCTCGCGCTCCTCGCCGCGTGGGGTGCGTGCGATGAGCCGTGTCCGCCAGCCTGCATTGGCGATACGAACTTTGACTGCACGGTCAACTGGATTGACCTTCTGACACTTCTTTCAAACTGGGGTTGAGATATCTTCGGCCGCGTGCTACGCGGCAAGCCGCAGCCGAGCGTTGGCCCCCGGATCCAACCGGGGGCTTCGTCCACGGTCTCGGCTCAATCGTCGACGCCCGACGCGGAGCGCCGGGCCACCTTTCCCGTCGACGCGCAGCCCGCGCGCGGAGTGATCGAACCCATCCTCAGCGCAACCTCCGGCAGAGCCGGAGGCGAACGGGTGATCTCATCATGTCGTCGCACAGCGCCTTAAGCCCCGGGCTCCGCCCGGGGGATTCCCTGCGGGTTTGCCTCGAAGCTGTCGCGACAATACCTTTACGCCGACTTCCGGGCCGCGTGAAGGGTGTGTGCCGGCGATGACGATTCTTCCCCAAACGGGGCGCCTGACGAAGGAGCTGAAGCTCCTGGATGTGAGCGCGATCGCGCTGGGGACGACGCTCAGCGCCGGCCTGTTCCTCCTGCCGGGCCTGGCGGCGGAGCTGGCCGGGCCGGCGATGGTGCTCTGCTACCTGCTGGCGGCGGTGCCCATGCTGCCGGCGATGTTCAGCGCGATGGAGCTGGCCACCGCGATGCCCCGGGCGGGCGGGGCGTACTACTTCCTCGACCGCAGCCTCGGCCCGCTGGCGGGGACGGTGGGGGGGCTGGGCACCTGGCTGGCCCTCGTGCTCAAGACCGCCTTCGCCCTCGTGGGCATGGGCGCGTATCTCGCGCTGGTGTGGCCGGACGCGCCGTACTGGATCATCCGCCTCATCGCCTGCGGGCTCGCGGTGCTCTTCGGCGCGGTCAATCTCTACGGCACGACGAAGACCGGGCGTTTGCAGATCATCCTCGTCGGGGCGCTGCTGATGATCCTCGCCTGGTTCGTGTATGGCGGGGTGCCGTCCATCGAGTGGTCGCGGTTTCAGGGCTTTTTCCGCGCGGGGGGCCAGAACATCGTCGCCACCGCGGGTCTCGTCTACATCAGCTACGTGGGCATCACGAACGTGGCCAGCATTTCCGAGGAGGTGAAGGACCCGGACCGGAACCTGCCGCGCGGCGTGTTCCTCGCCCTCACCGCGGCGGTGCTGATCTATGTCCTGTGCACGATGGTGATGACCGGGGTGACGCCCGAGGAGGAACTGGCCGGCGACCTGACGCCGATGGCGACCGCGGCGCATCACTACGTCGGCAAGGTCGGCGTCGGCCTGCTGTCGGTCGCGGCCGTGCTCGCGTTCTCGTCGGTCTCGAACGCGGGCATTCTCAGCGCCTCGCGTTACCCGCTGGCGATGGCCCGCGATCATCTGGTCTCGACGCGGTTCCGCGCGCTGAGCCGCCGCGGCACGCCGACGCTGTCGATCGTCGTCACCGTCTCCGTGATCCTGGCGTTCCTGCTGTTTCTGGACCCGCTGAAGATCGCCAAGCTGGCCAGCGCGTTCCAGTTGCTCATGTTCGCCATGCTCTGCCTGGCGGTGATCGTGATGCGCGAGAGCCGGATCGAGTCGTACGATCCGGGGTTCAGATCGCCGCTGTATCCGTGGATGCAGATCTTCGGCATACTCGCACCGGTGGTGCTCATCGCGGAGATGGGATGGGTCCCGCTGCTGTTCAGTTGCGTGCTCATCGTGGCCGGCATCGCGTGGTATTTCTACTACGCGCGCAGACGGGTGGCCCGGCACGGGGCGGTGTATCACGTCTTCGAGCGGCTGGGCCGGAGGCGGTTCGATGAACTCGATCGCGAGCTGCGCAGCATCCTCAAGGAAAAGGGCCTGCGCGAGCGCGACCCGTTCGACGAGGTCGTGGCGCGGGCGATCGTCCTCGATACCCGCGGGCGATGCGCGTTCGATGCGCTGGTGGCGGAGGTGTCCGAGCGCCTCGCCGAGCGGCTGCCGTGCGAGGCGGGCGTGCTGCAGCGCGGCTTTCGGGAAGGCACGCGGATCGGCGCGACGCCCGTCTCCGGCGGCATCGCCCTGCCGCACATGCGCCTGCCCGAGATCTACTCCCCGCGGCTGGTGCTCGTGCGCTGCCGCGAGGGGATCCGCATCCCGACCGGCGATGCGCTGGGCGAGGTGCACACCTCCGAGGCGACATACGCGGTGTTCTTCCTCGTCAGCCCCGATACCGATCCGGGCCAGCACCTGAGATTGCTCGCGCAGTTCGCCAGCCGCGTCGATCAGGAGGGTTTTCTCGCTGAGTGGCAGAATGCCCCGGACGCGGCGGCGCTGAAGGCGATCCTCCTGCGCAGCGAGCGTTACTGCTCGATCAACGTCGCGCGGGGGACGAAGACGGATCGCCTTGTCGACCGGGCGATCAGCGCGCTGGATCTGCCCAAGGGCTCGCTGGTGGCCGTCGTGCATCGCGGCGGAGAGACGATCATCCCCCGCGGCGACACGATCCTCCACGAAGGCGACCAGCTCACCATCATCGGCGACCAGAGAAGCATCGCCGAGGTGTTCAGGCGCTACAGCCGCGAGCCGCTGTAGGCGGCCGCGCAGGGGCCGCTATCGGCGGACTGATCATACACCGCCGGATCGTCGTCTCGGTAAGATCTTCCTGTCTGATCTCCGACGGAGAGGTCGGCATCATGATCGCTGATGACCGCGCTCGCTCCGGCTGTCTGGGATGCTGCACATGAAGAGGAAACCTGGAAGGCATCGCTGGCGCATCGTGTTCCTGCTGATCGCCGTCCTTGTGATCGCGGCCGTCGCGGTGTGGCGCCTGTCGGCGCCCGTGCGGGTGGCTGTGCTCTGCGCGGCGCTGGCGGTTGATGCCCCGACGCTGAGAGACTCTGCGCATGACCGCCTGCGGCGCGAGGATGCGGCATCGGCCGCTCATCTGGTCCGCTGGGCGGGACGCGACTGGCTCGATGCGGATTTCCGCGCAGAGCTGCCGGCGCTGGCGGCGGCGATCGGGGATGATGCGACGCTGGACGCCGTCGAGGCGGAGATGCTCGGCGACAGGACCGGTTCGTTCAGCCTCGTCGTGCTGGAGTATCTCAAGGATGAGCAGATCCCGGCCGTGGATGACTGGATGATCCGCTGGCTGGATGATGAGGCCGTCGCATGGTCCGATGATGCGCCTCGGCATTTGCGGCGCTGTGATCTTGCCGCCTATTACTTCCGGCGCGATCTCGGACACGGCCGCTGGGATCGGGTTGACTGCCTGGCCGCGGACGTGGCGGCGCGCGATGCGTTCCGGGAGCGGGCGCGCGCGTTCCTGGTCGAAACCGGCAGGATGGGGCAGGAATGAACGATCCGATGGCCGGCTCCCGGGAAGGAACCCGGCGTGCCGCAACTTCGTCCCGAAGAGAAGGAAGGGGATCGGGGGTCGTTTTCGCGGGAAGTCCGGACGGCGGATCGTGCTGCGTCGCAAGCGGCGGCGGGGGGCGGTGCCTCCATCCCTCCCTGTCTTCGTGCCTTCGCCTCGTCGCTCGGTGGTTTCCGCCCCAGAATCCATCGATTCCCCTTGATTCTTCATGCCGGGGCGGTATGCTGCCAATGGGGAGGGTACGGCAGGAGCGGTCCGGGCCGCGTGGTGTCGTCCGGGCCCGAGTTTCGGAGCAACTGGCAACGGGGTCACTGACATGAAGACTGCACTTGCCTTGGCGTGTTCGCTGGCGCTGGCCGGTCCGGCCTGCGCTGAACTTGTGAACGTCTTCTGGACGGACATGGAGAACCCGGACCCGCAGCGGCGGACGTACAGGCTCTTCGCGCGGTTCAATGACGCCTGGGACAGAATCAGCGCTTACGCGAGCATCGGCGGGAGGCCGCTGTACTGGTCCACCAGCGCTCCGGGCGGACTCATCAACGACGACGGCTACTGGGAGGGGCCGGGGCATCTCAATGACCTGCCCTACGGCAACCTGCCCAACATCGAGCAGGACACGTGGCTGACCATCGGGTACGTCGGCGGATTCTCCGATTTCCCCGTCTTCAGCCCCGGCTTCCTCGGCGTGCCGGACGGGGAGAACGTGAAGGTGCTCGTGGACGGGATGACGTCGTTTTCCGACGACGACTCGGCCGTCTACCTGGCCGGTAACCAGAACTGGGTTCACTGCTGGGATGATGAAGATCCCTACGACGTGGCGCTGGCGCAGTTCACGATCGAGAGCTCGGGCGACGAATGGATGGAGATGGGCGGCGTGCTCCAGTGGCATGATTTCGACGGCGAGAGCTACCACACCGAGTTTCACGCGGTCATCCCCGCGCCCGGGGTGCTGCCGGCGGCGGCGCTGGCGCTGTTCGCGCGGCGTCGGCGCAGGTAGAAAAGAAGGCGTCGGGAGTCGCTTTTGAGGGGATGCGTGCGTGGCCTGCGCCGGCCACGTCGCGCGCGGCGGGGGAGGCTTGCGCCTCCCCGTCACCTTGGCGCTGCGGCACTTTGTCGCTCGTCTCCGCGCCTCAGATTCATCTCTTGTTGACTTTGTCTCTTCGTCTCTCTCCCGCGCGGTATACTGCGCGCGTCCTCTTCGATGGAACCGCCATGTCCGGCTTCTTCCTTCTGCTTCTGCTGCTCATCATCGCCCTCGGGGCGGGGATCGTGATGCTGATCATCGCGCGCACGGGATTGCGTGATCATCCCTCGTGCGGCGCGTGCGGGCGCGATGTGAGCGAGGCGATCGGCACATCGGCGCACTGTCCGGGATGCGGGCGGCCGTTCGCGGAGACGGGGATCATCGCGCCGCGTCGGATGCGCCGGCCGGCCCTGCTGCGGGCGGGCGTGGGTCTGCTCATCGTCTCCCTCGCCGGGCTGGTGGGGGTGATGATCCTCACGCCGCGGACCGCGAGCGAACTGGGCGCGACGCGGGCCGAGACGGTGAAGGAGCATCTCCGCGCGCTCAAGGCGCGCGGCGAGGCGGAAGCGGCGCAGGCCGCACTCGACGAGGCGAAGCGCGAAGCCGAAACGGCC
>JAXHTH010000371.1:0-2891 GCA_034211115.1 Planctomycetota bacterium
CTGCTGCCCCTGGAGGTGGTCTCCATGCGCCTGCTGGGGGACACCTACCTCAACAGCGGTGCCCGCAACTGGCAGCTGGAGGCACTGCCGGTGTGGTCCCCGCCGGCAGTGTCCGACTTTCCGTGGCAGGTCTGACGGCCTCGCGGCCGCAGAGATGCGAATCACATACGGTACCCGACACCACTGCCATGTCAAGCGGGGCGAGGCGCGAGCCGGCGAACGGTCCCGGACGGCGCCGGACCGCTCCGGCGGCGACCGAGCCGCCCGCGGCGGGTCTCACGGGCCCGGCGGTGGCCGGCCGATATGATCCCTGCACCCGCCGACCGGGCGCCTGTAGCCGAGGATGCTCGATGCCGCACGAGCCCAGCGACATGAACCGCCGCGATGATCTTGAGCCGGCCTGGCCGCGGGCCGAGGCGCCGATGGAACCGGCCGCCGCGCCGGAGCGGCGGGGCGGGCCGAGGGGCTTCACCGCCCTCGCCTGGGTGCTCATCATCCTCATGGTCGCCCTCCGCCTCGTCCTGCTCGCGATGGTCGAGCAGGACACGGTCGGCCCGGACCTCGTCGGCCGCACGCTCATGCGCATCCAGGGGCGTTACCTCGTGGGCGCCGCCCAGGTCGCCGGCGAAGGGCCGGCGCTCTACAGCCAGTCGACGGCGTTGAACGCGGGCACGGTCGACCAGCGGCTCCGCTTCGCCGTCCTCGCCGGGGAGCTCGCCGGGCCCGGTGAGGCTCGGAAGATCCTCGACGGTCTGGCCGGCCTGATCCACGAGGAGGAGCAGCAGACGGCCTACGGCGAGAACCCCTTCCGGCCGCGGGCGGAGAACCGGGAGGCGATGGCGCTTCTCCGCAAGCTCTACGCCCCGGGGGGAGAAGGGATCGGGAACGGCCCGGCCGGGGGTGATACCAGGGCCGGTGCCGCCGAGCCGGCGGAGCTGATCAACATCGATGCCCTGACCGCCGACGAGCGCGATGCGCTGGTCGAGACACTGGGGTGGTTCGGGGAGCTGGCGCTGGCGCCGCCGGGCACGGAGAACACCGCGGCGCGGGAGGCGGTTCTGGCCCCCGCGCTGAGGACTTTCGTGGCCGTCATCGTCGCCTTCGTCGCCGCCTGCATCGTCGGCTTCGGCGGGTTCATCGGCCTGGTCGTGATGATCGTCTTCCTCGCGATGAGGCTGCTGCGGAGCGGGATCGAGCCGGGGGCGGCGCACCACGGCCTCTACGCGGAGACCTTCGCGCTCTGGCTGCTGGCTTTCCTGGTGCTTCAACTGGGCGCGGAGGCGGTGAGCCTGGTGGCGGGGGGCTCGCCGGTGCTGGTGATGTTCGCCGTGCTTTTCGCCTTCTTCCTGAGCCTCGTCGTGCTCGGCTGGCCGGTCCTGCGCGGCGTGCCCTGGTCGCAGGTGCGGGCGGACATCGGCTGGACGGTCGGCCGCACCCGCTCGGCGGGCGCGTGGCCGATCGAGGTCGTGATCGGTCTGGCCGGGTACGCGATGACGCTGCCCATCCTCGCGGTGGGCGTGGCGCTGACGTTTGTCCTCATCGTTGTGGATCAGGCCCTTGCGGGTGCGCAGCCGACGTTCGCGCCGGCGGGGGGCCCCGCGCATCCCATCATCGCCGAACTCGCGGAGGGGAATGTCCTCCTGATCGTCCTCGTCCTGGCGCTGGGTTCGATCGCCGCCCCGATCGTGGAGGAGACGATGTTCCGGGGCGTGCTCTACCGTCATCTTCGGGACGTCAGCGCCACGCTCGGCCTGCTCGTGAGCATCGTCTTCTCGACGGCCCTGACGGGGTTCATCTTCGCGGTGATCCACCCGCAGGGGTGGGTGGCCATCCCGGCCCTGATGGCCCTGGCCACCGGGTTCACCCTCGCCCGGGAATGGCGGGGGACGCTCATCCCGGCCGTCGTGATGCACGCGGTGAGCAACGGGATCGTGCTCGGGATGGTGGTGTTCCTGGCCGGGCGGTGAGCGCGCGGCAGGTTGGCGAGCCTCCGGCCCTTCATCCATCGTGATGCATGTTCTGCCGGCGGCGGGGGTTCCGCAGCCAATCCCCGACGGCGTGGGCGGCTGATCTGAGGGCCGCGGGCAACCGGACACGCGTCTTTTTCGAAATACTCTGCGCGGCCCGCCCAATACATGAGATACTGCGAATATGCGGCGGAAGAGGCACGCCATGAAATCTGCCGGAAACCTGCTCACGATCACGGCCCTGCTGGCGGTGACGGCCGCGCCGTCGCCGGCCTCGGAGATGCCTGCCGACCCGGTCGACTGGGACCGGTGCGTCACCTGCTCGCCGGAGACGGGTGAGGCGGTGATCGATCCTGGGTGCTTCTTCGAGATGCTCATCGCGCGCTATCGATGCCTCGAGGCCTACGAGGACGTCGCGCGGGTGATCCGGGTCACCGAGCGCTCGGGCCGGCGGCCGATGCGGGTCGAGACGATGATCGGCTGCGAGATCCAGGACGGCCGGCTGCTGGTGCAGACGCCGGGTTCGCAGATCCGCCGCACCGTGGGGCTCGATGTGCACTTCCGATCCAGCCCGGCCCTGGAGCAGACGGAACTGGACTACAACATGTGGCTCGCCCCGCACATGGCCCTCCGCTTCGCCGACGAGCCGAGGCGGCAGTTTCGACCGCATGCGAACAAGGAGTTGCAGCCGACGGAGGCCGAGAGCGTGACCATCGACGAGAAGCCGATGGTGCACCTCCAACTCCAGAGCGATGAGGGGCCGCCTTCCGCCGAGGAGGCGCACTTCGATCTGTACGTCAACCCCGACTCGATGCTCATCGAGCGCATCACCGGGAAAAAGTAGATATTTCTCAAGTTTGACAAAAACGATATCAATTTGAATATTTATCATTATTTTCTCAATCATCAGAAGAAGGAAGAAGG